>JAXIPC010000056.1:0-16586 GCA_045403135.1 Gemmatimonadales bacterium
ATGGTGATGCCGGGGGACAACATCCAGATGACGATCGAGCTGATCATCCCGATCGCGATGGACGACGGGCTGCGGTTCGCGATCCGCGAGGGCGGCCGGACGGTGGGCGCGGGCGTGGTCACCAAGATCCTGAAGTAGCCAGTAGCCAGGAGTTACACATGGCCGGAAAAATCCGTATTCGCCTTAAGGCCTTCGACCACGTCGTCCTCGATCAGGCCGCGGCGGACATCGTCCGCACGGTCGAGAAGACCGGGGCGCAGGTGTCCGGGCCGATCCCGCTCCCCGTCAAGATGGAACGGTGGACGGTGCTCCGGAGCCCGCACATCGACAAGAAGAGCCGGGAGCAGTTCGAGCTCCGCACCCACAAGCGGCTGCTCGACATCAACGACTCGCGGCCCCAGACGATGGACGCGCTGACCAAGCTGGATCTGCCGGCGGGCGTCGACGTCGAGATCAAGGTCGGGTGAGGCGATGACCAACGGACTCATCGGCCGGAAGCTCGGCATGACCCGGGTGTTTACCGATGACGGCACCGCCGTTCCGGTGACGATCATACAGGCCGGCCCCTGCAAGGTCGTTCAGGTTCGTGACCAGGCGGTGCAGCTCGGCTTCGGCGCCCGCCGGAAGAGCCGGGTGCACAAGGCCGAGCTGGCTCACGCGCAGAAGGCCGGGCTGGAGGCTGCCCCGCATATCGTGCGGAGCTTCGAGCTGGTGGGTGATGCCCCGGCGCCCGGCTCGGAAATCACGGTGGAGATGTTCGCGCCAGGCGAGCTGGTGAAGATCACCGGTCGCTCCAAGGGTCGTGGCTTCCAGGGCGTGGTGCACCGCTTCGGTATCGGCGGCGGCCCCGGCTCGCACGGCAACACCCGGCACCGGAAGCCCGGCTCGGTGGGCGCCGGCACCGACCCGTCGCGAGTCATCAAAGGCAAGCGGATGCCGGGCCACATGGGCGACCGGCGCCACACCGAGCTGGGACTTCGGGTCGTACGGATCGACGCCGAGAAGCACCTGCTCTTCGTGCGGGGCGCGATCCCCGGATCGAAGAACGGAATCGTGACCGTGGCAAAGCAGGGAGGACCGAGCCGCCATGATTGAGGCAGCCCACTACTCGCCGAGCGGGACGCGCCACAAGGCCGCGTTCGAGCTGCCGGCTGAGCTGTTCGACGGCGAGGTCAACGAGCCGGTGCTCCATCAGGCCATCAAGACCTATCTGAACAACCAGCGGCAGGGCACGGCAATGACCAAGACCCGGAGCTTCGTCTCCGGCGGCAATCAGAAGCCCTGGAAGCAAAAGGGCACCGGGCGGGCGCGCTCCGGCTCGACCCGCTCGCCCATCTGGCGCGGCGGCGGCATCGTGTTCGGGCCGATCCCGCGGGATTACCGCAGCGGCATCCCGCGCAAGGTCCGCCAGCTGGCCCGCCGCTCCGCGCTGAACGCACGCGCCCGGGAGGGTGGGCTTTTCGTGGTCGACCCGATCACCTACGAGACCCCGAAGACGAAGCTGCTCGCGGGTATGCTGGAGAAGATGGGACTCGAGGGGAAGAAAGTCCTGGTGCTGGCCAACGGCCAAAATCGCAATCTCTACCTTTCCGGGCGAAACATCCCCACCGCGCGAGTCATGACCTTCGCGGACGCCAGCGCCTACGACGTGCTGTGGTCCGAGGCCGTGGTGGTGGAGCAAGGGGCGCTGGGTGAAAGCCAGGGAGCTGGGGGGCCAGGGAGCCAGGGAACCAGCCGGCCGGCGCCCAGGAAGAAGGTGACCTCCAAACCCAAGGCGAAGGCGGCGGCCAAGGCCGCCAAGAAGGCCCCGGCCAAGAAGCCCGCAGCTGCGAAGCATGCCCCGAGCCGAGGCGAGGGGAAGCCCGCCGCCAAGAAGAAGAAGGAGAGCTGATGCCGACGCTCAAGGACACCGTGGTCCGCCCGCTGATCACCGAGAAAAGCTCGGCCGCGTACCAGACCCGGAAGGAGTACGCCTTCGAGGTGCACCCCGAGGCGAACAAGCATCAGATCGCCTCGGCGCTGGAGCAGCAGTTCGGCGTCCACGTCACCGCAGTGCGCACCATGCAGATGCGCCGGCATGAGGTGACCCGGGGCCGGGTGCGGGGCACCACCGCGCGCTGGAAGAAGGCAATCGTTACCCTCAAGGAGGGCGAGTCCCTCCCCATCTTCGAGGGCTAGGATGAGCATCCGTCAATTCCGCCCCATGACCGCCGGCACCCGATTCCGTTCGGTGTCGGGGTTCGACGAGATCACCCGGTCGACCCCGGAAAAGTCGTTGCTGGAGCCCAAGAAGCGATCGGGGGGCCGCAACAACCTGGGTCACGTGACCATGCGGGCCCTCGGTGGCGGGCACAAGCAGCAGTATCGGAGGATCGACTTCCGCCGCGACAAGTATGGGATTCCTGCCCGGGTGGCGGAGATCGAATACGATCCCAACCGGAGCGCGCGAATAGCCCTGCTGTTCTACGCCGACGGTGAGAAGCGCTACATCCTGCATCCCGCGGGCCTCAAGCAGGGTGACACGGTGATCTCAGGCCCCGGCAGTGATGCCCGAACCGGCAATGCGCTGCCGCTGGGCGAGATCCCGCTCGGCACCACGGTGCACAACGTGGAGCTCAAGCTCGGCCGGGGCGGCCAAATCGCCAGGAGCGCGGGTCAGCAGGCCCAGGTGATCGCCCGGGAGGGCGACTACGTGACGCTTCGCCTCAAGTCCACCGAGATGCGGATGGTGCACGCCAAGTGCCTGGCCACGATCGGGGAGGTGGGCAACGCGGAGCACGAGCTGCTCTCCCGCGGCAAGGCGGGCAAGACCCGCTGGCTGGGCCGGCGCGGCAAGGTGCGGGGTGTGGCCAAGAATCCGGTGGACCACCCGCTGGGCGGCGGCGAGGGCAAGAGTTCCGGCGGGCGTCCGCCGGTGTCGCCGTGGGGCAAGCCCGAGGGGGTCAAGACCCGCAAGCGGAAAAAGGCTTCCAACCGACTCATCGTGCGCGGCCGTAAGCGCGGGAAGGCGACGCAATAATGGCACGGAGCGTCAAGAAGGGCCCGTTCATTCAGGAGGCGCTGCTGACGCGGGTGCAGATCCTGAATTCCAAGAACGAGAAGCGGGTGGTCAAGACCTGGAGCCGGGCGAGCACCATCATCCCCGAGTTCGTGGGCCACACCTTCGCGGTACACAACGGGAACAAATTCGTCCCCGTGTACGTCACCGAGAACATGGTGGGTCACAAGCTGGGCGAGTTCTCGCCGACCCGGCTCTTCAAGGGCCACAGCGGCAAACTCGTCGCCGACAAGAAGGCGAAGCCGGAGTGACCATGAGCCAGGGACATGCGATCCAGCGGAGCGTCCGCCAGTCACCGCGCAAGATGCGGCTGGTCATCGACCTCATCCGTCACCAGGACGTGAACGAGGCGTACGCGATCCTGAAATTCAACAAGAAGCACGCCGCCAAGCAGATCGCGAAGACGCTAAAGAGCGCCGTCGCCAACGCGGAGCAAAAGGCCCTGGCGGCCAACGAGCGCTTTGACGTCGACCATCTCATCGTCAGCAAGGCGATCGTCAACGGCGGCCAGCCGCTCAAGCGGATGCACGCGGCCGCGCAGGGCCGCGGCACCCCGATCATGAAGCGCACCAGCCACGTGGAAATCCACGTCGCCAGCAGGAAGGAGAAGTAATGGGCCAGAAGACGCATCCCATCGGCTTCCGCCTCGGCATCGTCAAGCCGTGGGTGTCCCGGTGGTTCGCCTCCAGAGACATGCCGGCGCTCCTCAAGGAGGACGAGCTGGTCCGGAAGTACCTGCATACCCGGCTCGGCCACGCGGCGATCGCTGAGATCCATATCGAGCGGCGGCCCGGCAAGGTCACCGTGACCATCCACACCGGCCGGCCCGGGGTGGTGATCGGGAAGAAGGGGACCGAGGTGGACAAGCTTCGCGACGAGCTGGCGCAGCTTACCGGCAAGGAAGCCGCGATCAACGTCGAGGAGATCAAGCGGCCGGAGACGTCGTCGCAGCTCGTGGCGGACAACATCGCCCACCAGCTGCAGCAGCGGATCTCCTTCCGGCGCGCCATGAAGCGAGCCATCCAGAGCGCGATGCGAATGGGCGCCCAGGGCATCAAGGTACGGGCGTCGGGCCGTCTGGGCGGCGCGGAGATCGCGCGGACCGAGGGCTACCACGAGGGCCGGGTGCCGCTTCACACGCTGCGGGCCGACATCGACTACGCCACCAGCACCGCCAAGACCACCTACGGCACCATCGGGATCAAGGTCTGGATCTTCAAGGGCGAGGTGGTGGAAGACCTGAGCGGCCGCACCTACAGCACGGGGAACTGAGCAATGCTCGCCCCGAAGCGGATCAAGTTCCGGAAGACCTTCAAGGGCAAGACCCGGGGCATCGCCACGCGGGGCAATACCATCGCGTTCGGCGAGTACGGATTGATGTGCCTGGAGCCGGGCTGGATCACCAACCGGCAGATCGAAGCGTCGCGGGTGGCCATGACGCGGGAAATGAAGCGGGGCGGGAAAGTGTGGATTCGCATTTTCCCGGACAAGCCGATCACCAAGAAGCCGGCCGAAACCCGCATGGGCAAAGGCAAGGGCAATCCCGAGGGCTGGGTGGCGGTGGTCAAGCCGGCCCGGATCCTCTTCGAGGTGGATGGGGTCACCGAAGAGCTGGCCAAGAAGGCCTTCGCGCTGGCGTCCGCCAAGCTGCCGCTCAAGACGCGGGTCGTTCACCGCAACGAGGTATAGGACGATGGCCGAGACCAAGCGCAAAGATCTGCTCACCGAACGCCGGGAGTTGTCGGTCGAGCAGCTCGAAGCGAAGCTCGCGGAAGCGCGGGAGGAGGAGTTCCGGCTCCGCTTCCGCTCCGCCACCGAAGCGATCGAGAGTCCGATGCGGTTCCGCGCCTTGCGGCGGGACATCGCACGGATCCAGACCGTGCTGCGCGAGAAGCGCGCGGCCAGCGTGAAGGACTAAGCGATGACGGACGAAACCAGGACGGGCACGGAACGGGCACGGCGCAAATCGCGAACCGGGGTCGTGACCAGCGACAAGATGACGAATACCGTCACCGTCGTGCTGGAGCGGCGCTTCGCCCACCCGGTGTACGGGAAGCAGATCACCCGCAGCAAGAAGGTCAAGGCGCGCAACGAGAAGGAAGCGCGGATCGGCGACACGGTCCGGATCATGGAAACCCGGCCGATCGCCAAGACCGTCTGCTGGCGCGTGATCGAGGTCGTCGAGCGGGCCAAGTAAGGGAGCAGCGCCATGGTACAGCAGGAAACGATACTCAAGATCGCGGACAACTCCGGGGCCCGGCGGGCGCTGGTCATCCGCGTACTCGGCGGCTCGAAGCGCCGGTACGCCGGCCTCGGCGATGTCGTCGTGGTGGCGGTCAAGGACGCGATCCCGACCGGCCAGGTCAAGAAGGGCGACGTGGCCAGGGCGGTGATCGTGCGGACCGCCAAGGAAACCCGGCGCAAGGACGGGACCTACATCCGCTTCGACGAGAACGCGGCCGTGCTGATCAACGACGAGGGCGAGCCGCGGGCCACCCGCATCTTCGGTCCCGTGGCGCGCGAGCTCCGCGAGAAGAAGTACATGAAAATCGTGTCGCTCGCGCCGGAGGTCATCTGACATGAAGCCGCTGGTCTTCAAGAAGCGCCGCCGGGTGCACAACGCGCCCACACCGCGGGTCAAGCTCCACGTCACCAAGGGCGACATGGTGCAGGTGGTGTCGGGTGAGGACAAGGGCAAGCGGGCCCGGGTGCTTCGCGCCAATCCCAAGACGGGCCGGGTGACGCTCGAGGGCATCAACGTGGTGAAGCGACACAAGAAGGCGACCCAGACCACCGAGGCGGGGATCCTGGAATTCCCGGCGCCGATCCATCACTCCAAGGTGATGCTGATCGATCCGAAGTCCGGGACGCCCACGCGGATCCGCCGGCGCATCGACAAGGACGGCACGGTGGAGCGGATCGCCGTGAGGTCTGGACAGCCGATTCCGAGGAACAAGTAACATGGCCGAGCAGACCAAAGAGCCGAAGCCCGCCGCGCCCAAGGGTCCGCCCAAGAGCGGCGGGAAGGGCAAGGACAAGGAGAAGGGGAAGGCTACCGCCGGGGCAACCGATCCCGCGCCCAAGGTGCGGGAAGGCACGCCGAGGCTGCAGACCTATTACGTCGAAGTGATCCGGCCGCGGCTGGCCAAGCAGTTCGGCCTGACCAATCCGCACCAGATCCCCCAGCTGGTGAAGATCGTCCTGAATGTGGGGATGGGTGAGGGCGCCAAGACGCCGAAGATGCTGGACGCCGTGGCGGACGAGCTGGGCACCATCACCGGCCAGAAGGCCGTGATCACCCGCGCCAAGAAGGCGATCGCCAACTTCGGGCTCCGCGCCGGCTTGCCGGTCGGTGTCCGGGTGACCCTGCGCGGGCCGCGGATGTACGAGTTCCTGGACCGATTCATCTCGCTCGCGGTGCCGCGGATTCGCGACTTCCGCGGGCTGCCCAACCGCAGCTTCGACGGGTCGGGCAACTACACGTTCGGCATCAAGGAGCAGCTGATCTTCCCCGAGATCGACTACGACAAGGTCGAGAAGATCCACGGAATGGACATTACGATCGTCACCACCGCGGAGCGGGATGACCTCGCGATGGGCCTGCTCCGGGAGTTCGGCTGGCCGTTCAGAGGGGAAACGCCGCCGCCGGTCGGTAGTCAAGCGGCGTCAGCAGCCTAAGGAGAGTCGAAGACATGGCAAAGACGTGTTGGATCGAGCGCGCCAAGCGCACTCCCAAGTTTTCCACGCGGCGGGTCCGCCGCTGTCAGCGCTGCGGCCGGGTGCGCGCGGTGCTCAGGAAGTTCGGACTGTGCCGGATCTGTTTCCGCGAGCTCGCGCTGAAGGGGCATATCCCCGGCGTGCGCAAGGCCAGCTGGTGAGAGGGACGACAGCATGAGCATGACTGATCCAGTGGCGGACATGTTGACCCGGATCCGGAACGCCTGCACGGCGGGCCACCGGCGGGTCGATATCCCCCGTTCCAAGCTGAAGGCGGAGCTGGCGCGGATCCTGACGGACAACCACTTCATCGCGGACTTCAAGGTCCTCGAGGACGGGGGCCGCGGTGTGCTGCGCCTGTACCTCAAGTACCACGCCGAACGCCCGGTGATCCGAGAGCTTCGGCGGGTGTCGAGCCCCGGCCTTCGGCACTACGTCAAGTCGCGCGAGATTCCTCGGGTACGGAACGGCCTCGGCATGGCCATTCTGTCCACGCCCAAAGGGCTGATGTCCGACCGGGACGCCCGCGCGGCCAATCTCGGCGGCGAGCTCCTCGCCCTGGTCTGGTAGGGAGACGCCATGTCGCGAATCGGCAAGCGGCCTATCCCGGTCATCTCGGGCGTCACCGTGGAGATCGATGGCCAGACTGTTCGGGTCAAGGGTCCCAAGGGCGAGCTCTCCCGCACGGTCCATCCGGAGATGCAGCTCAAGATGGAGGAGGGCCAGGTGGTGGTGGGGCGCCCCAGTGATGAGACCCGGCACAAGGCGCTGCATGGCCTCACCCGGACGCTCCTGGCGAACATGGTCGAGGGAGTCGCCAAGGGCTACCAGAAGGTGCTGGAAATCCAGGGCGTGGGGTACAAGGCCGAGGTGAACAAGGCCGGCCTCAACGTGATCGTGGGCTACTCGCACCCGGTGGCCTACAAGGCGCCCGAGGGCATCACGTTCGCGGTGGAGAACAGCACCATCGTGCGCATCAGCGGGCCGAACAAGGAGCTGGTCGGACAGGTGGCCGCCGAGATTCGCCAGATCCGGCCGCCGGAGCCTTACAAGGGCAAAGGCATCCGGTACCAGGGCGAGCGCGTCCGCCGTAAGGCCGGCAAGACAGGAGCCAAGTAAATGCGATCCATTCACCTGCCCAAGACTCGTGAGGAGCGGCGCTATCGCCGCCATCTTCGGGTCCGGAAGCGCGTGACAGGCACAGTGGAGCGGCCCCGGCTGGTCGTGTTCCGCTCGATCAAACATGTCTACGCCCAACTGGTGGACGACGGGCGGGGCGCCACGCTGATGGGCGTGAGTGATGACACCGAGGGGCTCACCCTCGACGGCAAGGGCAAAGTGGCCAAAGCCAAGGCGGTCGGGAAGCTGCTGGCAGGCAAGGCCAAGGCGGCGGGCATCACGAAGGTTGTCTTCGACCGGGGCGGCTACCGGTACCATGGTCGCGTGCAGGCCGTCGCCGACGGCGCCCGCGAAGGCGGATTGGAGTTCTAGCATGGCTGAGCGCGAAACGCAGGTGACCGACGCGGCCGCCCCCGAGGGCGCGGCCGAACCGACGACGGCGACTCCCCAGGAAGGGGGGGCCGCGGGTGGGCGCCAGCGGGGCGGCCGGAGCGGCCGCGGCGGTGGTGGTGGCGGCGATCGGGGCGGGCGGGGCGGACGCGGCCAGGGTGGGCCCCGCCGGGACCGCGGCCGCGACGAGGCTCAGAGCGAGTTCATCGAGAAGGTCGTGGACATCAACCGCGTGGCCAAGGTGGTGAAGGGCGGCCGGCGGTTCTCGTTCAACGCCCTCGTGGCGGTGGGCGACGGCAAGGGCCGGGTCGGTCTGGCCACCGGCAAGGCCAACGAGGTCTCGGAGGCCGTCCGCAAGGCGGTCGAGGCGGCCAAGCGGAGCATGGTGGAGATTCCCCGCACCGGGTCCACGATCCCGCACGAGATCCTCGGCAAGCACGGCGCGGGTGCCGTGTTGCTCAAGCCGGCGGCCACCGGCACCGGCGTCATCGCCGGCGGCCCGGTGCGCGCGGTGCTGGAGTGCTGCGGCATCACCGACATTCTCACCAAGAGTCTGGGCTCCAACAACCCGCACAACATGGTGCGGGCCACGATGGACGGCCTCACCTCGCTGGTGTCGGTGCGTCAGGTAGCCCGGGAGCGCCAGATCGAGGTGGACCTGATCCCCTACCGCGCCCGGCAGGAGGTGTAGCATGGGCCGAAACCCGGCGATCGGCCGTCAAGGCCCCAAGATGTACTCGGCCACCATCCCGACCGAGGCCAAGGCCAAGCGGATCCTGGTCAAGCAAATCCGTTCCGGGATCGGCCACGCCGACACCATGCGACGGACGCTGCGGGCGCTGGGACTCCAGCATCACCAGATGACGGTGGAACTGCCCAACAATGCGTCAGTGCGGGGGATGCTGACCAAGGTACGGCATATGGTCGAGGTAACAGCGGCAAAGTGACGGTAAGAGAGGATTCGTAGCGATGACTGAGAGGATCACATTGTCGAACCTGCGCCCGGCCAAGGGCTCGCACCGCAACCGGAAGCGGATCGGGCGCGGGCCGGGCTCGGGCCACGGGAAGACGTCCACCAAGGGCAACAAAGGTCACAAGGCCCGGACTGGCGGCTCGACCAATCCCGGGTTCGAGGGCGGACAGATGCCGATGTACCGGCGGCTGCCGAAGCGCGGGTTCACCAATCCGTTCAAGGCAACCTCGCAGACGGTGAACCTCCGTCAGCTCGCCAAGCTGGCCGTCACCGAGCTCAACCCCGAAACGCTGCACGCGGCCGGGCTGGTGAGCCAGCGGAACCAGCCAATCAAGCTCCTCGCCACCGGCGACGCCGACCGCGCCTATTCGGTGCGCGGCGTGTCGATTTCAGCATCGGCCCGGGCCAAGATCGAAGCGGCGGGCGGAAAGGTCGAGGCGTAAGTGACCGCGCCCACGGCCCCCAACCTGGGTATCGACGAAGAGCTCAAGCGCAAGCTGCTCTTCACGCTGCTCGCCATCCTGATCTACCGTATCGGCGCGCACATCGCGGCACCCGGCGTGAACGTCGAGGCGCTGGTGGCCTTCATCGCCAATTCGGGCGCGCAGGGCTTCTTCCAGCTCTACGATACCCTGGGCGGCGGGCTCAACCGGGCCACGATCTTCGCCCTCGGCATCATGCCGTACATCTCGGGATCGATCATCTTCCAGCTGGCCGGCGGGATCGTGCCGTCGGTCGGGAAGATGCAGAAGGACGAGGAAGGCCGGAAAAAGCTCACCCAGTGGACCCGGTACGTCACCATCTTCATCGCGTTGTCCCAGGCGTACACGTTCACGATGTTCACCGAATCGATTCCCGGTGCGATGACGAACCCGGGCTTCGCGTCGCGGCTCACCATGGTGTTCACGCTCACCGCCGGCGCGGTCTTCGTGATGTGGCTGGGCGAGCAGATCACCGAACGCGGCATCGGCAACGGCATGAGCATGCTCATTGCCGTCTCCATCATGGAACGCCTTTGGCCGTCTGCGATCAACATGCTGCAGTCGGTGGGGAACAATGTCATCTCGGTCGGCGGGGCGGTCGTTCTCGTCGTGATGGCGGTCGCGGCCATCGCCGCGGTGGTGGCGATGACCATCGCCGCCCGGCGCATCCCGATCCAGATTCCCCGCAAGGTGATGGGCCGGGGCCGGATCCGCGAAGGCCAGAAGACCTTCATTCCGATCCGGATAATTACCGCGGGGGTGATGCCGATCGTGTTTGCCCAGACCATCATCATCCTGCCGGGCACCTTCGCCCAGTTCACCAAGAACGTGGCCCTGACCGAGATCGCGAACATCTTCGCGCCCGGCGGCCTCTGGTACAACATCTCGTTCGGGGTCATGGTGGTGCTCTTCAGTTACTTCTACACCTCCATCGTGTTCAACTCGGTGGATCTGTCGGAAAACCTGAAGAAGCAGGGGGGCTTCATTCCAGGGGTCAAGCCGGGCGCGGCCACGGCGGATTACATCGATGCCGTCCTTTCCCGGGTGACGCTGCCGGGCGCCCTCTTCCTGGCCGCGATCGCGATTCTGCCTATCGTGGTCGCCCAGCGGATCGGTTTCCAGGCGGTGTTCGGGGGCACCTCGGTGCTGATCGTGGTCGGTGTGCTGCTTGACACCATGGCACAGGTGGAGCAGCACCGCACCCTCCGGAAGTACGACAGCTTCATGAAGACGGGGCGGGTCAAGTTCCGGGGGCGGCAGCAGAGATTTATGTAGAGCGGGTTGAGATGCCAGGGTGAGAGGTGAGAGGTGAGAAGTGAGAGGGAAGTCCCCCTCTTACCTCTCACCTCTTACTTCTCACCATTCAAGGAGCCTAATTGGACGTCTTGCTATTGGGCCCTCCCGGTGCCGGCAAAGGCACCCAGGGGGTGATCCTGGCCAAACGGCTCGGAATTCCCAAGTTTGCAACCGGGGATCTGATCCGGGAGGCCATCGCCAAGGGCACGCCCCTGGGCCAGCAGGCCAAGGCCCTCTACGACAGCGGCGCGCTGGTGGGGGACGATCTCATCATGGGTATCGTACGCGAGGAGCTAGCCAAGCCGGCCGCCGCAGGGGGAACCGTACTGGACGGTGTGGTGCGGACCATTCCGCAAGCCGAGGGGGTGGCGCGGCTCCTGGCCGAGCGGAACCGAAAGATCGACCGGGTCCTGTTCTTCGACGTCAGCGACGACGAGATTCTCTCCCGACTGGAAAAGCGTAGATCCATCGAGGGACGGACCGATGACGACCCGGTGGCGGTTCAGCGCCGGCTGGTGGCCTATCGGACCCAGACGGCGCCGGTGCTCCAGTGGTTCGAGAGCCGGGGCGGGGTGACCCGGATTCCCGCGATGGGCGGCGTGGAGGAAATCGCGGGGCGGGTGGGACAGGCGATTGGACTGTAGCCAGACATGATCACACTCAAGTCCGGTAAGGAAATCGAAATCATGTCCCGCGCGGGCCGGATCGTCGGCGCCACGCTGGACCTGGTGCGCCGGCTGGTTCGCCCCGGGGTGTCCACCGAGGAGCTGGACGCCTCTGCGGAGAAGTTCATCCGCGGCCACCCCGGCGCCACGCCCTCATTCAAGGGACTGTACGGCTTCCCCAAGAGTCTCTGTATCTCCATCAACGAAGAGATCGTGCACGGCATTCCCTCCCCGAAACGCATCCTCCGGGAAGGCAGCATCGTCAGCGTGGATGTCGGGGTGTGCGTGGACGGATTCCATGCCGACGCCGCGACCACGATTCCGGTGGGGCAGATCGCCCCAGAGGCCGAGCGGCTGCTCGCGGCCACCCAGGAGGCGCTGGCCGCCGGGATCGCGCAGGCCCGGGTCGGCAACCACGTCGGCGATATCGGCCACGCCGTGCAGAAGGTGGCCGAGGCCGCCGGATTCGGTGTGGTGCGAGAGCTGGTGGGGCACGGCGTAGGGCAGCGGATGCACGAAGACCCGCAGGTGCCCAATCACGGGCAGCCGCACCGGGGTCCGCGGCTGCAGGCCGGCATGACGCTGGCCATCGAGCCCATGATCACGATGGGCGACTATGCCACCAGGATGCTCGATGACAAGTGGACCGTGGTGACCGCGGACGGGTCGCTGGCCGCGCATTTTGAGCATACCGTGGCCATCACCAAGGAGGGGCCGAGAATCCTGACGAAGGCCGCCTGATACTACGGCACCCGCCCCGGCCGATACCTCCGCTCGACGGCTGAGTCTACCTCGCTGGCGGTGAACATCACCCGCTTCATCTCTCCCCGAGCGAACAGTTCACCTTGATCCCCATTATGAGGTGAGCCGGGCAGGGAGCTCTCTCCGTACGCCAGCACCGAAAACGCCCGGGGCACCGGGCCGAACTCCACCGCCAAGACCCAGCCATCGCCGCCGCGCGCGGCGAGCTTGCCGTCGGGCTCATCCCGGAATTGGAGCACCCGGAAGCAGCCCAGATCGCCGGGGCAGCCACCCACTGGCAAGTCCTTGCCGCCAACCCGTACGCGGTGCACCTCGCCCCAGGGCACGTCGAGTCGTCCATACCGTTGTCGGACCACGGGCATGACATCGCGGAGGGCAGTGAGCGCGCGCCCGGCATCCGCCAACCCGCGGGGGGTAGAGGTCGGTTCTTCCTTTGACCATCGCACCGCAAAGGGGCTCTGGCCGCTCGCGGCGGCTCCCGGCGGGTTGTAGCGACGCCACCAGGCCTCGAAGAGCACACCGCCGCGGGAGTCGGGCGCGGCGGTGTTGTCCCATTGGGAGAGGACACGTTCCGCCTCGGCAAGCGCGGTGTCTCCCGCCGACCGGACTGCCGCGAGCAGATCCGGCTTGACCCGGTCGGCCAGGAGCATCCGGTAGCTGTGCTTGAGGCGGATCACGTCCTCGAGCGTGAGCCGCTTCGGCGCCTTGGTGAGCAGCTCGAGGGCGAGCTGGCTCCGCAGGCTCAGGCTGGGCCCCGGCACCGTGGCCGGGAGCCGAGCGGAATCCATCGGCTCGAGCAGGTTGGTGAAGTGCGGCGGATCGTTTTCCTGGTGGATGTATCCGCCTTTGGGATTGAGCAGGTGAGGCAGGGAGTCCCAGGGCACCAGCCGAGTCCACACATCGCCCGTCCGAGTCACTGGCACGGCCACCGTGTCTCCCGGGTGGGGATGGGGATAATCCGGCAGCGTCGCGTTCCAGACGTAGAAGATGTTCCCGGCCCGGTCCGCGTAGGTGAAATTCGACGTGCTCCGCGCGTTCACCCGCATGGCCGCCTTCCACTCGGCTAGCGATGCCGCCCGCATCATGCGGAGGAACTGCTCGCCGCCGCGAAACTCGCCGTCGCTCGCGGATCGGAGCACGTAGACCTTGCCGCCGGTTCGGGCGATGACCGGACCGATCGGGCTCCGCCACGCTTCGCGGGTCTCCGCGCTGAACCCGGGGCCGTTCTTGTATTCCACCGTCACCGTTTCCCGGGTCAGCGGCACCACGGCCCCGTCGAGGAGTACCTGGTCGGTGGCCCCGGGCGCGACATCCAGCGCGTACACCGCGTCCTGAATCGAGGTGTTGTTGGTGGTGGCGAAGCCGAGGTCGCGATTGAATCCGCCGATCACTGCGAAGGGCCCGCCGATCCGGAAATCGCCGTAGAAGTCGAGCACGCCGGGTACGGTGGCGTGCGCTTCGTAGTAACCCGCGTCCCAGGCGAGGTGCGGATTCCGGAGCAGGATGGCCCGCTTCGATGTGGTCCGGCTGGGCGCGATCGCCCACGCGTTGGAGCCTTCGTTGGGATTCGGCTCGGTCGTCTCCCCGTCCTGCCCGGGCGTCGCGGGACGCGGAACCGGCCTGGCGAGGCGGGCCACGAAGCGACGGGCGACTGCAAGGGACGGACCGGACACGTCCAGGCTGGCAATATCATAACCGGTGAAATCGGCCGGGAATCCGGGCACGAACTGCTCGCGGTGAAGTGCGACATAGCGATTCACCCCGGCGGCAAACCCTTCGTACACATCTCGCGTGGCCTGCTCCAGTCGGTGGTAGCCGGCCTGGGCCTTGGCCCGGTCCGGCAGCGCGAAAAAATCGCTCTCGATGCTGTCCCGCCCGAACAAACGGGCCATGCCGCCCCGGGCCCGCAGGATGCCGTGGGCCACCGTCGGGCCGTAGTCCTCGAGCTGGACCCAGGCAAGCCCGTACCCGAAGGCGGTGAGGTTGTCGGCGCGGATATGGGGAACTCCGTAGGCCGTACGCAGGACCTCCACCCTGGACGAGAGATCATTGGGATCGGGGGCCTGTGCGGCAAGCGGCGCTCGGATGAGGGCGGCGAAGGCCAGACCGAGGCGGGTGATTTTCATGATGGGCTCAATTGGGTAAGAAGCCACGCGTGAAGGTGGCGATTGCCCGCGACGACACCGCCGTGAGCCAGGCCGGCGGGGCGGCCGCCGCTGTCCGTGACCACGCCACCCGCCTCGCGGATCAGCAGGGTGCCGGCGGCAATGTCCCAGGGTGCCAGGACGAGCTCCCAGAATCCGTCCAGCCGGCCCGCGGCTACATCGGCCAGATCGATCGCCGCGGCGCCGGCCCGCCGGACGCCGCTCGTGGCCGGGAGAATCCGGCGGAACTGCTCGAGGTACGCATCGAGCTCATCCAGTTTCTTGAACGGATAGCCGGTGCCGAGGAGTGCCCGCGCCGGGTCGGTAATCGCGGAAACCCGGAGCTGAGTGTTGCCGAGCCAGGCTCCGCCGCCGCGCACCGCGCCGTAGAGGCACTCGCGATTCACGTCCAGTACCACTCCGGCCTCCAGCACACCATCGACCGCGAGGGCGATCGACACCGCGTACTGCGGGTAGCCGTGGAGGAAGTTGGTGGTGCCGTCGAGCGGGTCGACGATCCAGACCATCCCGTCGAGTCCGATTTCGGGGGAGTGTTCCTCGCCCATGATCCGGGAGCCCGGCACGCCCGCTTGCAGCACCTCGCCGATCAGCGATTCGGCATTGCGGTCGACCTCGGTGACCCAGTCGTTGACTCCCTTGGATATCCAGACAGGAGGTGAGTCGGTAGGTCGGTAGGTCGGTACGTCGGTAGTGTCCGGGGTGCCCGCTACCGACCTACCGACATACCGACTTACCGACGGTCCGGCCGACCTGATATACCCCCCCGCCGCCTCCGCCGCCTGCGCAGCCAAATGCAGTAAGTCCAAGGAAGAATTCATCTTGCACGCGGTGGAGGAGATGGCTACTTTGCCCGAATGGACCGGATCTTCTCGGGGGTTCAGCCGACCGGCGACCTGCACATCGGCAACTGGCTCGGCGCGGTCCAGAATTGGGTCGCTCTCCAGGACCAGTTCGATTCCATTATCTGTGTGGTGGACCTGCACGCCGTCACCATTCCCTACGACGTGCCGCTCCTCGCATCCCGGACCCGCGACGTGGCCATCGGCCTGCTCGCCGCGGGGATCGACCCGGACCGGACCATCCTGTTCGTCCAGTCAACCGTGCCGGAGCATGCCGAGCTCAACTGGCTGCTCACCACGGTCGCGCCGCTGGGCGAGCTGGAGCGGATGACCCAGTTCAAAGATAAGAGCGAACGGCTCGAGAGTATTCCCGCGGGTTTGCTCTGCTATCCGATTCTGCAGGCAGCGGACATCCTGCTGTACCTGGCCAACCGGGTGCCGGTCGGCGAGGACCAGGTCCAGCACGTCGAGCTGACCCGCGAAATCGCACGCAGGTGGAACAACGCCTACGCGGCGGATGCGCCGTTCCTTCCCGAGCCTGACGCCATGCTCACTGCGGCCAGGCGGATCAAGGGACTCGACGGCCAGGCCAAGATGTCGAAGAGCCTGGGTAATACCATCGGGATGCTGGACAGCCCGGAGGAGATCTGGCAGAAGCTGCGCCCGGCCATGACCGATCCGGCGCGGGTTACCAGAAAAGATCCCGGCAATCCCGAGATCTGCAACATCTTCTCGCTGCACAAGTACTTCTCGTCCGCCGACACCATCGCCGAGGTGGACGTGAAGTGCCGGACCGCCGGCTGGGGCTGCCTGGATTGCAAGCGCCGGCTGGCCGACGCAATGAGCGAAACGCTGGCGCCGATTCGGGCCCGGGCCGAGGAGCTCAAGGCGGACCCGGCGAGGGTGGACGGCATCCTGGCACGGGGCACCGAGCGGGCCCGGCGGATCGCATCGGGCACGCTAGCGGAAGTCAAGCGCAAAATGGGATTCTTCGGAGTGTCCTGATGGCAAGTGCCCCGATCGAGCGAATCATCAAGGCCGCGGTGGAGCGAGGCGCGTCCGATCTGCACATCAAGGCGGGCGACCTGTTCCGGGCGCGCATCGACGGCAAGCTGGTGCC
>JAXIPC010000192.1:0-24904 GCA_045403135.1 Gemmatimonadales bacterium
GCCTGATCTCAAGTTTGTAGTGCAACACGGTGGGTCAGGGGACATAGCATTCCTCCGGGGTTCGGTAGCCGAGTCGCTTGCGGGGCCGCCGGTTGAGCTTGGTGGCGATGCGATTGCAGTCGTGTTGGGTCAGGGAGGCCATGCTCGCGCCTTTCGGCAGGTACTGTCGCAGCAGGCCGTTGGTGTTCTCGTTGGTGCCGCGCTCCCAGGCGTGGTGCGGCGTCGCGAAATAGAAGCGCGTGGCGATCTGGCGCTCGAGGGCTGCGTAGCTGTGAAACTCGGTGCCATTGTCGACGGTGAGGGTGCGGACGCGCCGCGGCTGGGCCCGGATCAGGCGGTGCGCTCGCTGGTTCACGTGGGCGCCGGTCCGCTGCCGCAGCTTGCCCACGGCGACAAAGCCGGACTTCCGCTCGACCAAGGTCAGCACGCAGGGGCCGGCCTGGCCCGCCCCCAGCATCGTGTCCCCTTCCCAGTGCCCGAAGCGCGAGCGCCTCTCCGCGGCCGCGGGGCGGGCGGTGATGGGACGCTTGCCGGCGAGCCGTCCTCGGCTGTCATAGGCCCCATAGCGCTTGCGGCACTGCTTCCGCGCGCCCCGGAGATGCCGATACAGCTGGCCGCCGGCCCGCTTGTCCGCCCAGATGTACCGGTAGATCGTCTCATGACTGATCGCGAGGATCCGGCACCGACGCAGCCACCCCGCGATCTGTTCGGGGCTCCAGTCCTTGCGGACCAACGCCGCGACGCGCGCCCAATCGGCCGGCATGAACTGGGTGTTCCGGCGCGAGCGGGCTCGGCGGCTCCGCGCGTACCAGTCGGCGAGCTGCGGGCGGTAGGTGCCATCGCTGTTCGCCCGGTTGCGCCGGACCTCCCGCCCGACGGTGCTCCGATGCCGGCCGAGCATCCGGGCGATCGCCGCGGGTGGGAGCCCCTGCTGCCGCAGCAGGCCAAGGCTGTACCTTTCGGCGAAGGTGATCTGGCGGTAGGTCATGGCAGGCTTCCTTCTCTTGGCCGAGACTGAAGACTACCGTACGCCAGGTCACCTTTCACGTTCGGGCAGCCTGTTGCACTTAGTATATGAATCCACGCGGTCTAACCCGCAAATGCAGCTGCCGGGGCCCTAAGCACTTCGGCCGCCGCGGGATATCTTTCGGCGCTTGGACCGCGGCGGCCTTCGCAGGTCCCCGCAGCTGATTTGCATGGCGTTAGGTGGCACGCACAAGGTCATCGTGATGGAACTAGCTCTCCGTCGGTCGTTGTGGTTTCCGGTAGCGCTGGCCGCTTCAGCCGCCGCGTGTCAGCCAAGCCTCAACCCCGTCCTTCAGGTTCCCGTTTCCCCGTTGCATCTCAATCTCAAAGGTCGCGTTGTCACCGACTCTGGGACGCCGATCTATGCCCATGTGGCACTGGTCCGCATCGCCCGGAGAGGTCATGCCGACACCATTCGCAAAGTGACCGCAGCGGATGGTCGCTTCCGATTCGACAGTCTCGTGCCCGGCGCTTACGCCCTTGACACTCGCAGCATTGGATATCATCGACGGCAGGATACCCTCGCGCTGTCCGCCCCGCCGGGGCTGGAGTTAGTTCTGGAGCTCCGCCGCCACCGCATGTGTCTTGACCTTTGCCCACCGGATTCGCTGGTAGTCGCAGCGGCCCGAGCACAACAATCGAGATGGCAATGCGATCGAGAGAAAGCGAGCATTAACATGGTCCGCGCCCGCTGGGGTGAGTTCCTGGCGGATTCGTCAATGCAGGTATACTTCCATCACGACGTCCGGGCATCACGCATCGCAAAACAGCTGCGACTGGTACGCGATGACGCCGTTTGCCGACGCCTCGCTATCGCCCTATTCCCCGCGGCAACCTCGCTTGCATTCACCTTATTCCGGTGGGGGCCTTATTGGCTGCTGAGCGACCCGTATTTCGGTGATGGAGTGGTCGTCAACGACAGCCTCCGACCGTTAGCGGCAAGCTACGGTGGCGGCTTTGCCGTATGGACCGCGGACCCGCGGGTTCCGTGATCGTGCCACCTAACCAGTGCTTGCTGCTGCCGGCGCGGTCAAGTTCTGGCCATCAGTGTTAGAATCCAGCAGCCGCGCGCAGCAGAAGCGCGATCCGTTCTATGAGAGCGATCGTCAAGGGCAGACTCGCTCCCCGCTGAGCGCGAGGGTTTCTTTTCCCTGACGATCAGCCCCGATTTCCGCCGGCGCGTTGAGTCCAGCTGGCGCTTCCGGGTGCGCGGGGCAGTCCGCTTCCGCATCGGTCACCTCCCTGTTCGGCTCTCGATCCGATCGGGCGTTCGCAAGCACTTTCGCAAGCACTGGGGGTCCCGGACGGCAGACCATAGTTCTATCTGAGACTCGGCCCTGGGCCGGCCTGAGGCTTCTTCGGGTCTTGCGAGGGGGCCTACAGTTAGACGAGTGCCTCGGCAGACTGGGGCCGGGCCGACGAATCGCTTGAGACTGCCCCCCGCACTTTTGCCCGGAGCATCGGGAGTCGCTGGCGAGAGACCGTCCCACACCAGCCGTGACCTTCCCGCCCCTCAGTGCGCTTGCTGCGTCACTTGCGCCGGATCGAAACGTATTCCTTTCTTCCACAGTCGCAGGGTGAGCGCGGCGAGCTTGCGGGTCAGGGTCACCCGGGCGAGCTCCGTGCGCATCCCGCGGGCCACCATCCCGTGATACAAGTCCTGGAGCGGGCCGGGCCGCGCCGTGGCGGCCGTCGC
Source organism: Gemmatimonadales bacterium (assembly GCA_045403135.1). GTDB lineage: Bacteria > Gemmatimonadota > Gemmatimonadetes > Gemmatimonadales > GWC2-71-9 > JABFSM01. Next base: position 2,723 of record JAXIPC010000192.1, read on the forward strand.
CGCCCCTTTGAACACATCTTTGACGATCCGGTTGTGATTCTGGTTGAGGCCGCGGGTTAACGGGGCCCGTCGGCGCCGTACCGGCCGGCCATGCTGCATCTCGTGGTCGGCGCTCGAGTGGGTCACCACCGCCAGGCCGGCATAGGCCCACAAGTTCCGCTTGGTGCGAAAGCGCCAGGGCGTCTGCAGCGTCGCCAGGAGCAGGGCCACGCGCACCGGCCCTTAGAACGGGATCCCCCGCAACACCGCCCAGGCTGGATCGCGCCGCGCCTCCGCGAGCATGGCGGCCTTGGCCTTGGGGCGCAGCGCACGGAGGACGTCGAGTTCGGTGTACAGGGTGTCGGCGCGAAACCGCACCCCGCGCTCCGCGAGCTGGGCCAGCCCCGTCGCGCGGTAGGCCACCTGATAGACGCGCGTGCCCCGCGTCGGAATGGCCCGGGCTCGGAACAGCGCCTTGAGCCGGAGCATCACCCGGGTCGTGTCCTCGACCAGGTTACGGTAGGTGCGGGTCAGTTCTTGGAGGGTGGCGCGGTACGCGCTACCGTGATACACCGCGCGCAACTCGCCCCGCCAGAGCCGGGCCGAGAGCTGGTCGGCGTCCACCCGATCGCCCTTGTTGCCCCGCCGCTTTTCCCCATGGCGATCGCAGACCACCACGCGCTGGACCAGCGGGACCAGGAGGTCATGGAGCCAATGGGCCTGGGTCCCGTCCTCGAAGGCGACGTGGATGGCCCCCCGCATCCCGCGGAAGAACTCGGTCACCGTCTGGGCCTCCGTCGGCACAATGGTCCGGGCGATCACCTGCCCGGTCTCCGCCCGGACGGAGGCCACGGTAGTTGCCTGATGCACATCGAGCGCGACATACTTGGTAGCTCGTGTCATGAGAGCCGCTCCTTGGTGCTGGGGTCCATGGGTCTCGGGAGACTCCATGGTAGCACCAAGGGGCGTACTCTCAACATGCGTTAGACCGCTGCTTGCGAGGCCATCAGCCGTAGTGATACCGAGCCTGAAGGAACTCCACGCGGTCGGCGAAGACCTCGTAGACGAGCCGGTCTGCGTCGTTGATGCGCCGAGACCAGACATTCCCGCCGAAGTGCTTCAGATGTTCTGGCTTTCCGATTCCAACGTACGGATCCCGTAACACCGCGTCCATCAGATCCAAGACTCGCAGCGCGGTCTTTCGATTCGTATCCACCCAGAACCGCAGATCCTCGATGCACTCGTCCTGGACGACGGCCGATCGCCGCCCCGATCGCCGCCCTGATCGCGCCACCCTAGGCCTCTCCAACCAGTTCGCGGCGGAGCGTCGCGATCTCTCGCCGCTTGCCCCGACCACGTCGGCTACGGGCTAGAGCCGCCAAGAGGCGCGCAGCATTCTCGGGGGATCGGAGCAGGTAGGCCGTCTCCTGCAAGCTGCTGAGCTCGTCGGCCGGGATTAAGGCCATATCGTCGTGGCCACGCCGTTGGATCACCGCAGCCTCACGAGAGTCTTCGACCTCATCCCAGAGCTTGGCGAGGTTCTGTCGGGCATGGCTGTAGCTTCGTTTGGTGGTCATCCTCAGCTCCCATATTGTACAATTAATCTGTACAAGTTGTACTGTGCTGTCAAGGCAGCGGTCTAGAGTCAACTTTGAAGTGCAACGTTCCCCTCGATAGCGTGTCTTCCGTGGGGGTTCATCGGGCATAGCATTCCTCCGGGGTGCGGTAGCCGAGCCGCTTGCGCGGCCGGTGGTTGAGCTGGCGGGCCACGGCGCCGCAGTCCTGCTGGGTGAGGTGGGCCATGCTCACCCGTTTTGGGGAAGTACTGCCGGACTAACCCGTTGGTGTTTTCGTTGGTGCCGCGCTCCCAGGCATGGTGCGGAGTGGCGAAGTAGAAGGCGGCTTGGGTGGCGGCTTCGAGGGCGGCGTGGCCGTGGAATTCCGTCCCGTTGTCGCTCGTGATGGTATGGACCGGGTGGGGTTGCCGGCGAATGAGCGGGATGGCCCGACGGTTCACTGCGGCGGTGGTGCGCGCGCGCAGCTTGCCGAGCACGACATAGCCGGTTTTTCGCTCCACCAGACTCAACAGGCAATGGGAGTCGCTCAACGCTCCGAGCACGGTGTCGGCTTCCCAAACGCCAATCCGGTCGCGGGCCTCGACGAGCGCCGGGCGCTCGCTGATCATCCGCTTCCCCGCCAGCCGCCCCCGGCTGTCGTAGTGCCCGTACCGCTTGCGGCACTTCTTCCGGGCGCCGCGCAGGTGGGTGTGCAGGGTGCCGCCGGCCCGTTTGTCGGCCCAGATATGGCGGTAGATCGTCTCGTGGCTGATCCGGAGCACACGGTCGACGCGCAACCGACCGGCCACCTGCTCCGGGCTCCAGAGCTCCCGCAACCGGGCATGGACCTGGATCCAATCGGCGGCCGTGAAGCGCTGATTCCGGCGGGAGAGCGAGCGCCGGCTGCAGGCGTACCAGTTCGCGAGTTGCGGCCGGTAGCTCCCGTCAAAGCGGGTGGCATTGCGGCGGACCTCGCGGCCGATCGTGCTGCGATGGCGGCCCAGGATGCGCGCGATGGCTGCGACAGTGTAGCCGAGCTGGCGGAGCGTCCCGAGGGTGTATCTTTCGGCCGCGGTGATCTGGGGATACATGGGCGTCTTCATTCTCTTGGAGGAGAACTGAAGTCTACCGGGTCCACAGGTCACCGCCTTCGTTGGGGAGTCAGTTGTTGCACTTAGTATATGAATGCTGAGCAACCGGGGACATCGTTAACACCGTAAACCGGGTACATGGTTGACACTTCGCGGAGCGGCCGGTCAGCTCCGAATCAGGTGATCCCGTTCATCAAAACGTGCGATCAGCACCTGGCAGAAGTAGATCGACCAGATGCCATCCTCGACCTCATCGAGTCCCACGTCAGCAAGTGGAACAAGATCGAGCACCGGCTGTTCTCGCGCATCGCGCTGAACTGGCGCGGCAAACCGCTCGTCAACCTCGTGACCATCGTCAATCTCATCGGCGACACCACGACCGAGGTCGGGCTGCGGATTCGCTCGGAGATCGACCGGGGCCGCTACCCGATGGGCGTGGTCATCACCGACCAGCAGATGGCACGGATTCGGCTCGAGCCGCATACGTTCCACGGCGACTGGAACTACACCATCCGGCCGCGCTCTCGACATCACTGAGCTAGTTATTTTATCACAGTACCTAAGCGCTTCGGCCGCCGCGGGATATCTTTAAGCGCTTGGGCCGCGGCGGCCTCCGCAGGCCCCCGCAGCAGAAGCGTGATGCGTTCTATGAGAGCGATCGTCAAGGGCACACTCGCTCCCCGCTGAGCGCGAGGGTTTCTTTTCCCTGACGATCAGCCCCGATTTCGCCGGCGCGTTGAGTCCAGCTGGCGCTTCCGGGTGCGCGGGGCAGTCCGCTTCCGCATCGGTCACCTCCCTGTTCGGCTCTCGATCCGATCGAGCGTTCGCAAGCACTGGGGTCTCGACAATCGAGGGCCCGTGCGTCTCCAGAACGTTCCGGGCCAGCACCCGCCCGCCCGCCTCCCGGACCGAGGTCACGATAGTTGCTTGATGCACGTCGAACGCGACATACTTCGTGGTCCGTGTAATGAGAGCCGCTCCTTGCTGCTGGGGTCCATGGGTCTGGGGAGACTCCATGGTAGCAACAAGGGGCGTGCTCTCAACATGCGTTAGGCCGGCACGCACATCTCGGACCAACGATCCGTCCGCGCCTGCGTCTCAAACGACTACCAGGAGTGGCGGATTCGCTCGACCGTCCAGGAGAGAAGTGCTTAGATAAAGGCAGAGGGAACGATGCGCCAGGACGTCTACGTCGAGAACGACTCGGGTGGCATGAGCATCGTCTCGTCTTCGGTCGTCGATCGCGCGATCGCGGACGGCCGCCGGAACGACGCGTCGTTCGCCGCCGCGCACGAAGCGGTACTCGTCGCACTCGAGGGAGACGACTCGTTCATCGTACGCGTCGTGGCAAACGAGCCACTCACCGAAGCGGAGGAGGCGCAATGGGTCTGCCGCATCCGGACGCGACTCAAGATTCCGTGCGGCCGACTGCTCGTCTGCGGCGGCTTCGATCCGCGCTCCCTCGAGGATTTCAGGGAGCAGAGACCGCGTGCCTCGGTGCGCGACGTGCGGGTCCCGCCCGGCGAGTACCGCGTGGACGTGTACACGCACCTGACGACCATGACCGCCCGCTTCTTGCGCGAGCGCTGGAACCAGAAGATCGGTACGTGGTTCCGCCGGGAGCAGAAGGGCAAGCCGTTCCCTTCCTGGCTGGCCGGCGAGCTGGCGAGCTTTTCCGAGGAGGACCCGGGGCACGAGAAGGAGTGGCGCAAGCTCAAGGCCTCCGTCACGTCGACGAAACTTCGGGTGGACACGTCGACGCTCGACTGGGTCGGCTACGTCATCCATCTGCACGCACTCGACGACGCAGAGCTGTCAAAGCCGACCGGCGGCTGGTTCGATACCGACAGCGGCTTCCGGCAGCCCGTCCGCTTTCCGATGGGGCTCCCCGCCGTGGGGGCCGAGGATCCGGAATGCCGCTACGCCCTGGAGCCAATCCTTCCGCGCCGGCCGAAGGAGAAGCCCGCCCCGCCTCCGCCGCAGAGCGCCGCGCCGGTGCTCCAGCTGCTCCCCGAGCCGGTGCCGATCGCCGGCGGCGCCGTCGCGGTGTCGGCTGATCGCATCGGGCACGTCGTCCGGATCGCGTGGTTCTGCGACCGCGAGATCGACGCGGCGATGATCGTGACGCTTCCCGCCGACGCGAAGTGGGCACCGAAGGTGAAGGCCGCCACGCCAGCCATCGTGTCGTTGGAAGGAAACCGCGTGGTGGTCGGGTTCCCGCAGATTGAGGCGTTTTTCACGCTGCCCTGGATGGCCGATCTCTGCCGGAGCCTCCGCCGCCTGCCGGACGGCGCGGTGCTGGACGGGTGCTTCGCGAACACCGGCTCGCCCGAGGTGACGTCGGGCAACCATCGCTGGCGCGGGACGGTCCGCAACGGGCGCTGGTCGGTCACGCACGCCTGGCCGGCCGTGACGCGCGCCGCGGTCGAGGAGGCGCTGGCGCTGGTGGACGAGCTGGACCGCGGCAAGGGCATTCGCGCCCGCAACGCCGCCGAGGCGGACGCGCTGATGCAAGGCGTGAGCCGGGACGAATTCCTGCCGGGTGTGGGGCTACTGCGCCGGGGCCTCGTGCTCACGGCGGCCAAGAAGGCCGGCGGCCACCTTCCGTACGTCGCGCGTTATGTCTTCCGTCGGCGGATGAGCGGGGCGTGGGATCTCTCCTCCGACGAGGCGGGTTGGGAGGAGATCCGACAGATAGTCGACACTACGAGCGCCGCGGTCACGAAGGCGCTTACGCCGGTCATTGCGTCGTTCGCCGTCGCCCAGGCGACAGGGAAGTTTTCGCGCCGCGACCTGAGGCGGTGGAAAGGGGTCGACCGCAAGCGCCTGAAGGAGTTCGACGACGGCTTCCGCTCGGCCGGGCTCCAGCCGCTCGGCGACATCGTCTTCGAGTTCGCACCGGAGGTCGCGGTGCGCGCATACGGAGCCGTCGGTGCCGCAGCCTACGGGATGCTGATGTGGCCGAGAATGGGCGAGCCGCAGGTGGACCTGTTCACGCGCTTCTCGGATGGTTCGTCGGTCACGACGACGAGCACGCCGGGCGTGCAGGATGTCGAGGCAGCGAAGATCTTTCGCGGCTCCTTCCCCGGCGAGCCGGTGGACGCGCTGTGGCCGCGGCACCAGGCAGCGATCGGGCGGCGGCTCTCGACGGGATACCGCGCGCTGCCGGCTGAAGCGACCGTGAGGGCGTTCGCGCAGGCGGTGGAGGGCTTCTTCGAGCGTCAGCGCGCGGCGATGCGCCGGTGACGAGTCAGGGGAAGTGAGAGCTGAGGGATCCTAACGCAGTGCTGGATCCCGGAACACCTCCCTCCCATCCAGGATCGTCAGCAGCACCCGGGCCGAATGGATCTCCGTCGCCGGGATCCGGTAGAGGTTGCGATCCAGGACGATGAGATCGGCCGCCTTTCCGACCTCGAGGCTGCCGTTGCTGCTCTCCTCCCCCGCAGCGTATGCGCCGCCCATCGTATACGCGGCGAGCATCGTGCGGAGATCGACCGTCTCTTCCGGAATCCAGGCCGGTCCCGCCATAGAATCGGGGGCGCGTCTGGTGATCGCCACCTGAATCGCCTCCAGCGGATTCATGGACGAGACCGACCAGTCGCTTCCCGCCGACAAGCGCGCGCCGGCCTTGGCCAGCGAGCCGATCGGATACAACCAGCGCGAGCGCGCCGGCCCCAGCACCGGCTCGGTGAGCTGCGTGATGTATTCATCCGCGTAGGCCCACAGCGGCTGGAAGCTCGGGATGACGCCCAGCGCGGCAAACCGGGGAATGTCGGCGGGATCGATTAGCTCCAGGTGGGCGATGATGGGCCGGGCATCCCGCGGGCCGTTGTGTTGCCGGGCGTGCTCGAAGGCGTCGAGCGTCATGCGGACCGCGCGGTCGCCGATGGCGTGGACATGCACCTGAAATCCCGCCGCGTCGAGCGCCGCCACCAGGCTGTCCATCGCTGGCGGGGAGAGATTCGCCTCGCCCCGGTCGCCGCCGCCCAGGTACGGCTCCAGCAGCGCCGCCGTCTTCGCCTCGATGACGCCGTCGGCGAAAATCTTGGCCGCCCGGGGTGCGAAATACCGTCTTCCGGCGTAGCGACCCCGCCAGGCGCGGAGCGAATCGACCTGGGAGATCCCCGCCTGCGGGTCGGTCCTCATCGCGGCCACCACCCGCGCGCTGAGCTGGCCGGCGCTGTCCAGCATCGCATAGGCTTGGAGCAGCTCGGGGCCGGCGTTCGCCTCGTGCACCGTGGTGATGCCGAGGGCGTTGGCCATCGCGAGGGCCCGCCTGACGCCGGCCTGGATCTCGGCTTGAGTCCGCGCCGGCAGGTGCCGCGCCACCAGGTCCATCGCGCGCTCCCGCAGCGTCCCGCTGGGCTCTCCGGTGGCCTGGTCGCGCTCGATCCGCCCGTTGACCGGGTCCCTCGTATCGCGCGTGACGCCGGCGATTTCCAGTGCCTTCGAGTTGACCCATGCCGAATGGCCGTCGGCCGCGCCAAGGTACACCGGCCGGTCGGGCACCACCTGATCCAGCCACTCCTTTCGGGGATCCGCGCTCGGAAACACCGGGAGCTGCCAGCCGGTGCCCCGGATCCATGGCAGCTCGGGATGCCCGGCGGCGTAGCGGCCCACCGAGTCGAGGATCGCCTCCCGCGTGTCGAGCGTTCCCAGGGTCGGCTCGGTGAGCCCGATCCCCGAGATAGGGTGCATGTGGGTGTCGTGAAATCCCGGGAGCACCATCCGCCCTTCGAGCTCGATCTGGGTGGTCCGGGCTCCGATGTACGTGAGTGCCCCCGCATCGGTCCCCGCGTACACGATCCGTCCATGCCGGATCGCCAGCGCCTCCACAGTCCCGGTATCGCCGGCCAGCGGATAGATGGTTCCGTGGCGGAGGACCAGATCGGCGGGGTCGTCGCCCCCGCATGCGGCGATGCCGAGCAGGAGGAGCGGAAGACGCATTCGCATGGTCTGGAAGGTAGCTTTCTCCCATGCCCCGCCGTTACCCCGAGTCCCATGTCCTCTATCGGAACCTCGACCGCGAATACCCCCTGATCGTCCGAGGCGAGGGGTGCTGGCTCTACGACGACTCGGGCCGCGAATACCTCGACGCCTGCGGAGGGGCCTACGTGGCCTGCCTCGGCCACGGCGTGCCCGAGGTGGTGGAGGCCGTGGCGGCGCAGGTACGCCGGGTGGCCTACGTGAGCGGGATGAGCTTCACCAATGAGCCCGCCGAAGCCCTGGCCGATGAGCTCGCCGAGCTGGCACTTGGAGATCTGACCCGGTTCTACTTTCTGTCCAGCGGCTCCGACGCGATCGAGGCGGCGCTGAAGCTCGCCCGGCAGTACTGGGTCGAGCGCAACCGGCCCGGGAAGTCGCTGCTGGTGGCCCTCGCCCCCGGCTACCACGGCAACACATTGCTGGCGCTCTCCGCCGGGGCGCGCGACCACTACAAGAGATTCTTTCAACCCTGGCTGCTCGACGTGCCGCGGCTCCCCGCGCCCTACCCCTACCGTTGTGCCTGCCGGGGAGAGGATGCCGCATGCCCGCGGTGCAGCGGCCGGGCGCTCGAAGAAACCCTGGCCCGCCTGGGGCCGGAAAACGTCGCGGCCTTCATCGCCGAGCCGGTGGGCGGGTCGTCCACCGGGGCGTCGGTGCCTCGGGAGGACTACTGGCGCACCATCCGGGAGATCTGCGACCGGAACGAGGTGCTCTGGATCGCCGACGAGATTCTGGTCGGGGCCGGGCGCACCGGGACCTGGTCCGCCCTGGAGCCCTACGGCGCGGTGCCGGACAACCAGGTGATGGGAAAGGGTCTGAGCGGCGGCTATGCCCCGCTCGCCTCGGTGGCGGCACCGAGCCGGGTTACCGACGTGCTGGCCCAGGGATCCCGCGCGCTGCTCCACGCCCAGACCTTTTCGCATACGCCGGCGCTGTGTGCGGCGGGACTCGCGGCGGTGCGCTACATCCGGCAGCACGACCTCGTCTCGCGCGGAGCCGCCATGGGGCGCATCTTCCACCAGAAGCTGGCGGCGCTCCGCGGCCTTCCCCACGTGGGCGACGTGCGCGGTCGCGGCCTCCTGGCCGGCATCGAGTTCGTGGCCGATCCTGACACCCGGGCGCCCTTTCCGCGGGCCGCGCGGTTCACCGAGCGGTTCCAGGCCGCCGCCGAGCGGGCCGGGCTCATGGTCTGGCCCAACACCGGGCAGGCCGACGGAGTGAATGGAGATCTTGTGGTCCTGGCGCCGCCGTACATCATCACGGAAGCCGAGATCGACGAGATCGTGACGAGATTTCAGATCGCTTTGGAACAGGTGTCACCCTGAGGCGTCGAAGGCACCGAAGCGCCGCCCTGAGCGCATCGAAGGGGGACGGAGGCGGGCCGAGATGGGCCCCTTCGCTTCGCTCAGGGTGACAGCAGCAAATCACCGTCAGGGAGTCCAACGCATGAAGCCATACCCGAACATCCTCACCCCCCCGCCCGGGCCAATCGCCCGCGCCATCATCGCCCGGGACGAGGCGGTCACCGCGCCCTGTTACATCAAGGAGTACCCACTGGTCATCGCGCGGGGCCAGGGGCCCATGGTCGAGGATGTCGACGGCAACCGCTTCCTCGATTTCATGGCGGGGATCGCGGTCTGCTCCACCGGGTACAGCCACCCCGAGGTGGTCAAGGCGATCCAGGACGCCGCGGGCCGCTTCCTGCACATTTGCGGCGGCGACTTCTACTACGAGGGCATGGCAGCGCTGTGTGAGCGGCTGGCGCGCATTGCGCCCGGCCCGAGCAAGAAGCGGGTCTTCCTGAGCAACTCGGGCACCGAGGCGGTGGAAGGCGCGATGAAGCTCGCCCGCCACGCTACCGGCCGCACCGCATTCGTGGCGTTCAAGGGCGCATTCCACGGCCGCAGCTATGGAGCCTTGTCGCTCACCTCCAGCAAATCCCGCCAGCACGCCGGGTTCGGGCCCTTTCTTCCCGACGTGCACCATGTCGCCTACGGCTACTGCTACCGCTGCGAGTTCGGGAAGACCTTTCCCTCCTGCGGAATCTTCTGCGTCGACCATGTCGAGCACGACCTCTTCGCGCGCCACCTCGATCCCAAGGACGTTGCCGCTATCGTGGTGGAGCCGATCCAGGGCGAAGGGGGCTACGTCCTCCCACCGCCCGGCTGGCTCACCGCGGTGCGGGAGCTCTGTACCAAGCACGGCATCCTGATGATCGCCGACGAGGTCCAGTGTGGTGTCGGGCGCACCGGGAAGATGTGGGTCTGCGATCACGAAGGCGTCGAACCCGACATGCTGATCACCTCGAAGGGGCTCGGCTCCGGCATGCCGATCGGCGCGATCGTCGCCAAGGAGTCGATCAGCACCTGGGAGCACGGCGCGCACGGAAGCACCTTCGGCGGCAACCCGGTCTGCTGCGCCGCCGCCCTGGCCACGCTCGACATCGTCGAGCGCGAGCTGCTCGGCAATGCCCGCGCGCGGGGCGAGCAGCTGTCGGCCGGGCTCAAGCGACTGGCGGAGAAACACGGTAGTATCGGGGAGACCCGGGGCATCGGGTTGATGCAGGGCATCGAGTTCGTGGCCGACCGCGGCACCCGCGAGCCCGCTGCCGGCCTGGTGGAACGGCTGGAGCGGATGGCCTTCTCCCAGGGGCTGCTGGTCCTGGCCGCGGGGAAGAATGTGCTGCGCCTGGCGCCCCCCTTGGTTGTGGATGCCGAGGACGTGGACATCGCACTGGGCATCCTGGATCAATGCCTGAGCGCGCTGGATTGAGACGCAAAGACGCTAAGACGCTACGTGAACTCACCTCGCGGCCTTCGGTCCTGGCGCCTTGTTGCCCTCCTCTTAGCGTCTTTGCGTCTTAGCGTCTTCGCGTCTGCCCAGCGCGCCCCCGTCCTCCAGCAAATCGACGTGCCCCACAATTACTACTACCGCGAGATGTACCTCCCCCAGGTCACCAGTGGCCCGTCCTCTGTCGCGTGGTCACCCGACGGCACCGAGCTGGTGTACTCGATGCAGGGGTCGCTCTGGCGCCAGCGGCTGGGTACAACCGAAGCGACTCAGCTCACCGATGGGCCGGGTTACGATTATCAACCCGACTGGTCGCCCGATGGACGGCACATCGTCTACACCTCCTACCGGAACGACGCGCTCGAGCTCTGGCTGCTCGACACCCGGGACGGCAGCACCAGCGCGCTGGTCGCCAACGGCGCCGTCAACCTGGATCCACGCTGGTCCCCGGATGGCAGCCGGATCGCCTACGTCTCCACCGAGTATCAGAAACGCTGGCACGTTTTTCTGTGCGCCTTTGCGTCCTTGCGGCCTTGCGCCCCCGAGCGAATCACTGCCGATACATCGACCTCCAACGCCCGCTACTACTACAGCCGCTACGATCATTTCCTCTCCCCCACCTGGTCTCCCGACGGGAAGGAGCTGATCCTGGTGTCCAACCGGGGCCACGTATGGGGCTCCGGGGGGATCTGGCGCATGGAGGTGCGGGCCGGCGGTGGTCCCGCTCGGGAGATCCGGAGTGAAGAGACCACCTGGAAGGCGCGCCCCGACTGGGCCCGCGACGGCAAGCGCGTGGTTTACAGCTCCTACCTCGGCCGGCAGCGGAACCAGCTCTGGCTCACCACCCCAAACGGCGGAGACCCTTTCCAGCTCACCTACTGTGAGTGCGATCACACCGCGCCGCGATGGTCCCCCGACGGGCGCCGCATCGCCTTCATCAGCAATGAGCAGGGAAATACCTCGCTGCAGGTGGTGAACGTGCCCGGGGGCGCCACCGAAACCGTCACCGCCGGGACGCGGCGGTACCTCCGTCCCACCGGGAGGCTTCGGCTTCTGAGCACCGGCGCCGCGGGACCGATCCCCGTTCGGCTCTCGGTCACCGGCTCCGATGGCCGAGGCTGGGCCCCGGACACCGCCTGGCGCCATGCCGACGAGGAATTCGACCGGCGCGAGCGGAGTTTCGAGTTCACCTACTTCCACGCCAACGGCGCGGCGACCCTGGTCCTTCCTGCCGGCGAGTACACGGTGGAGGTGACCAAGGGTTTGGAGTACGCTCGGGTGGTACGCAAGGTGACCGTCACGGCCGGGAAGACCAGCAGCGAGAGTTTTCGCCTGGAGCGTCTCATCGATCTTCCGGCGAGCGGCTGGTGGAGCGGCGATCTCCACGTGCACATGAACTATGGTGGTGCCTATCGCAGCGTCCCAGCGCGCCTCCGGGCTCAGGCCGAAGCCGAAGACCTGCACGTCGTCGAGAACCTGATCGTCAACAAGGAACAGCGGATCCCCGACATCGCGATGTTTCGCGGATCTCCCGATCCGGTGTCTACCGCTCGGACCATCATTACCCACGACGAGGAGTACCACACCAGCTGGTGGGGTCACACCGGTCACCTCGGTTTGACCCGGTCGCTCGTGCTGCCCAACTACGCGGGCTACGCCAATACCGCCGCAGCCAGCCTGTTTCCCGACAATGCCACCATCGCCGACCTCGTCCACGCCCAGGGTGGCCTGTCGGGATACGTCCACCCCTTCGGCCTGCCGCTGCCCGATCCGGCATCCACCCCCTCGACCAACGCCCTCCCGGTCGACGTCGCGCTCGGCAAGGTGGACTACCTCGAGGTCATGGGGTTCAGCGATCACCGAACCACCGCCGAAGTCTGGTACCGGCTGCTCAACACCGGCTTCCGGATTCCGGCGGGGGCGGGCACCGACGCGATGACCAATTTCGCTTCGCTACGAGGGCCGGTGGGGATGAATCGGGTCTATGTGCAGTCGGGTCCGACGCTGCGGTACCGCGAGTGGCTGGCGGCGCTCAAAGCCGGACGCACGTTCGTCACCAACGGCCCGCTGCTCTCCTTCACGCTGAACGGCAGCCCGATCGGCGCCGAGCTGAAACTGGATTCGGGCGTGCATCGCCTGGTGGCGCGGGTCTCCCTTCGCTCGATCGTGCCGGTGGAGCGCCTCGAAATCGTCGCCAACGGCGTGGTGGTGTCGCCGGTCCCGCTCACGGCGGGTGGCACCCGCGCCGACGCGACCATCCCTCTCCCGGTGGCCCGGAGCGGCTGGTTCACGGTGCGCGCCTGGTCCTCCCATTCCACTCATCCGGTGCTCGACATCTACCCCTTTGCCACCACCAGCCCGATCTATGTGACCGTCGGCGGCCGAGCGATACGCTCGGCAGAATCGGCCCGCTGGTTCGTGAGCTGGATCGAGCGACTCGAAGCGGCGGCAAATGCGCACGCCGGATGGAACAGCCCGGCGGAAAAAGCCGAGGTGCTGAAGCGCCTGGCCGACGCGAAAGCAGTGTTTTTGGCTAGAGCAGGCGGATAGCGCCGCGCATCGGTTCGATGGAGAGCGGCCCGGCCGTTTCGAACTCCTCACCATCGGTCTCCACCAGCATCGGCCCGTCGGCGCGGGTGATCTGTATTTCCGCCGAGACCGGGACCACGCTGATCCCCCGCATCCGCACATGGGTGCCGGCGTACAATCGGCTGAGCGCCGTCAGCGCCGTTATCCGGCCGATGTCTCCGATCACCACCTGATCCAGGACGCCGTCCGACGTGGAAGAGGCGGGCGAGATGCGCATTCCGCCGCCGAAACACGCGCCGTTGGCCAAGGTGACGTTGAGCGCCCGCCCCGAGAACAGGGTCCGCTCTCCCGAACGGATGGTGTAGTGGCCGGCGGGTTCACCGATCAGCCCGAGCACTCCGCTGATCGGATAACAGATCCGGCCCGGCACCACTCGGCGGATTCGTCCGGCGATCCGGTTGGCTCGCGCGCTGACACCGAGGGATGCGGAGTTCACGAACATGCGCAGGCGCGGGATGCCGCCGGCGCCCACGAATCGGATCCTGCCCGCGTCCACCGGAACCGGTGTACCGTGGCCCAACCGCTCGAGTGCGGCCGCCACCGAGGTGGGAACTCCGGTGTTCCTCGCGAAGTCGTTCCCGGTTCCGGCTGGAATCACGCCGAGCCTTACCGTCGCGCCTGCACCCAGCAGGCCGTTCACCACCTCGTGCATGGTGCCGTCTCCGCCGACGGCTATGACGGTCCCGTCAGGATGCGCGCGGGCCCACTCCCCGGCCCAGTGCTCCGCATCGCCCCTGGCCTGGGTGCTCCGGGTGACGAGGCCAGGGAAGAGCCTGGCCAGTGGCGTTTCCACCCGCCGCCAGATGGAGAGGGCGGCGCCCCGGGCGGCCACCGGGTTGACGATCGCCAGGACCCCCGGCAGGCGCACGCTCAGGGCCCCCCTTCCGTATGGCCCCGCTTGGCCGCATCGTAAAGGCGCATTTTTCGCTGATCTCTCGTCACTGAGGAGTCGGAATATGGGTTCGACCCGCGTCCTGCGCTTCCTGCTCGCCGTGTCCGCGCTGTCCCTCTCCGGTAGTGTCGTCCAGGCCCAGCGATACTGGCATGACGATCAGGGTCGGGATGCCTTCCGGATCGACACCTGGATGCCGTTCCTCAAGGGTGACGGACACAAGTTCTTCACCGGTGCGATGGTACCATCGGCCAGTATCCGGGTGGGCGATGGCTTCCGGGTCGAAGCCGATCTGCCGATCGTGCGTGCCAGCCAGGACTTGGGCGGCATTGCGGGAACCCAGAGTGCCGTCCGGATCGGCAATCCGTACATCGGTCTCCGGATCGGTGAGGACGCGAAGCCGGTTGCCGGGTCCCTCGGCATGCGGTTGCCCATCGGGCAGGATCCCAAGGATGCAGCCGGCCAGCAGGCGGTGGCGGTGGGGGCGATCGCGAATTTCGACGACTTTGAGGCGTACACTCCCGACGTCATGACGTTTCGGGGGACGCTGGAATACCGCAAGGTCAGCGCGAAGAACATCCTCTTCGGCGTGAAGGGCGGCCCCTCGCTGCAGACCAACATCAGCGGCGATCCCACCATCGATTCCGAGATTTCCCTCGACTACGGTGCGCGCGTCGGCTACGACGCCACCGGCGCGCTGGCGACGCTGGCACTGACCGGGCGATATCTGCTGAGCGTTCCCCGGGCCCCGTTGACTTGCCCCGTCACGGGCAGCTGTCCCGCCAAGTCCTTCGATGCCCGCTCCGACCATCACCTGAGCGGCACGCTGGAGCTCCGCCTGGGCAGCGTGCGCCCGCGGCTGACCCTCCGAGTCCCGCTGGACAAGACGCGCCGGGACAACGACGCCAGTGCGATACTCGGGGTGGGAGTGAGCATCGCCCACTGAGGAGCGTAACGATGGGATTCGGACTGGCGATTGTTTTCTGAAACTAGGGACCCCAGCTTGTCACGCTGAGCGCAGCGAAGCGGCGGAGCTTCACCCTGAGATCAGCCCCTTCGGTCGCTGCGCTTCCCTCAGGGTGACAGCCTTGCCTACTCCCTTGCTCAGCGTGACAAGCCGGCGCGGTCGGGATTCTCCTAGCCTCTTAGCGTCCTAGCATCTTGGCCTCTAACCCCAGCCTCCCCCCCACCTCGAGGTCAAGTAAAAACTGCTTCCGCCAAAGCCCGCCGCCGTAACCGCGGAGCTGGCCGTTCTTCTGAATGACCCGGTGGCAGGGCACCACGATGGGAACCCGGTTGCGGCCGTTCGCCAGCCCGACCGCTCGCTGGGCGGTGGGCTTGCCGATCCGGGTCGCCAGGGCCTCATAGGAGATGGTCTGGCCGAACGGAATGTTGAGCAGCTCTTTCCAGACCTTCTCCTGAAACTCGGTGCCCTTGAGGTCGAGGGGCACATCGAATCCCTTGCGCTCGCCGGCAAAGTACTCGGTGAGCTCCCGGTCGATCTGCTCGATATGCTCGTTGCGCCCCGGCACTACCGGCCGCCCGTAGAACCGCGTGAGGTCGGCCGCCTGTTTGGGGAGCTTCTCCCGGTCGGCGTATTCCAGCATGCAGAGCCCGTCTTCCGTGGCCGCGGCGAGGAGCGGGCCGAGCGGGCTCGGAATCAGGGTGGCCAGGATCGGGGCCGTTCCTCGTGCGGCGCCTGGGCTGACCCCGAAGAGTCGCTTGAAGGCGTCCCGGAACCCGCTGTCCGATTCGAACCCGGTGTCGAACCCGGTAGGGGTCACTGGATTTCCTTGCTGCAGTCGATCGAGCGCAAGCCCGAGCCGGCGGGCGCGGGCGTAGGCGTGCAACGTCATGCCGAATCTCCCTACGAAGTAGCGTCGAGCGGTGGCCGCCACAATCCCCATTTTGCGGAGCTTCGCGTCGGTGAGCCGGCGGGTCGGCTCGGCGTCGAGGACCTCCATGATGCGGAGCACCCAGGCCGGGTGCTCTCCCGCCCGCTCCAGCGGCTTGCAGCGCCGGCACGGCCGGTAGCCCGCGGCACTCGCATCAGTGACGGTCGCGAAGAACTGCCGGTTTTCCGGACGGGCCTGCTTGGACGGACAGGTGGGGCGGCAGAAGATCCGGGTGGTCCGGACCCCCACGATGAACAGGCCCTCGTACGAAGGGTCTCGTGTTTCCACGGCACGGTGCAGCTCGGCCGGGCCCTGGAGCAGGGTCCGGGGGCGGTAGGGCACCGTCAATACGGTGGCGCGGCGCGGTGTCATGGTGGCAATCATGGATGGCAAGCTAGGGATCTGCCAGTCCCCCCGCCACCGGGAAACGGACGCGCAATTCCGCCGCCTGGTCTGGCCCCCGGTTCCCTCCCGGACTAAGCTTGAACCCGCCACCCAGGGTCTTAGCCTCTTAGCGTCTTAGCCTCTTAGCCTCATAGGACCCCGCATGCGCCTTGTTCCCCTCGACTGGCTCATCATCGCCCTCAGCATCGTCATCTCGTTCCTGCCGGCCATCTTCTTCGCCAAGCGGGCCGGCTCCAGCACCGCCGAGTTCTTTACCTCGGGTCGCGCGGCGCCCTGGTGGCTGGTCGGGATCTCGATGGTGGCCACCACCTTTAGCACCGACACGCCGAACCTGGTCACCAATATGGTGCGGGAGAGCGGGGTGGCGGAGAACTGGCTTTGGTGGGCCTTCCTGCTCACCGGCATGATGACGGTGTTCTTCTTCGCCCGGATGTGGCGCCGGTCCAGGGTGCTCACCGACCTCGAGTTCTACGAGATTCGCTATTCCGGTAAGGCGGCCACCTTCCTCCGCGGATTTCGCGCGGTGTACCTGGGGCTCTTCTTCAATTGCGTCATCATGGGCACGGTGAACCTGGCCGCCGCCAAGATCGCCAATATCGTGCTGGGCTGGCCGATGGAGCGGACTCTGTTGGTCTGCTCGGTGATCACCATCTTCTTCGCGTCGGTGTCCGGCCTCTGGGGGGTGCTGGTTACCGATTCGATCCAGTTCATGATCACCATGTCGGGCACCTTCGCGGTGGCCTACTTCGCCCTGCAACAGCCCGAAGTCGGCGGGCTCACGGGGCTCTTTGCCAAGATCGACCCGGCCACCCTCAACCTGCTGCCCGATTTTGGAAACTGGTCGGTCTCGCTCTCGGTGTTGATCATCCCGATCACCATCCAATGGTGGTCGGTCTGGTACCCCGGCGCCGAGCCGGGCGGCGGGAGCTACATCGCGCAACGGATGCTCGCTTCCCGCACCGAGAAGGACGCGGTTGTCGGCACCCTGCTCTTCAATGTGATGCACTACGCGCTGCGACCCTGGCCGTGGATCATCGTGGCGCTCAGCTCCACCCTGATCTATCCCCAGCTCGCCGACATCGCGCGCACCTTCCCGTACCTCGATCCCGGCCTGATCGGCCACGATATCGCCTATCCTGCCATGCTGCGGTTTCTGCCGGCCGGGTTCCTTGGCTTCGTGGTCGCCGGCATGTTGGCGGCGTACCGGTCGACCATCGAGACCCACCTCAACTGGGGCACCTCCTACCTGGTGCACGACCTCTATCGCCGCTTCCTGAAGAAGGACGGCACCGAGAAGCACTACGTTCTGATGGGTCGGATCACCACCGCGCTGCTCATGGTGGCCGCCGCGCTGCTCACCTTCGCGCTCGATACGGCCAAGGAAGCCTTCGACCTGATCCTGTCGGTCGGGGCCGGCACCGGCCTCATCTATCTGCTGCGCTGGTTCTGGTGGAGGGTCAACGCCTGGAGTGAGGTCGCCGCCATGACCAGCTCGTTCGTCGTGGCGCTCGCCTTCTTCATCGCGGGCAAGCAGGGCTATCACGTCGCCTCGCACATCTCGCTCATCATCACCGTGGCCACCACCACGGTCGTGTGGATCGTCACCGCGTTCCTGGCACCGGGCACCGACCGGCAGACGCTGCTCGACTTCTGCCGCCTGGTGAAACCCGCCGGCCCGGGGTGGAGGGTACTGCGGGCCGAAGCGGGGGTGACGGCCTCGCCGGACAGCCTTCCGATGGCGCTGCTTGGCTGGGTGGTCGGCTGCCTGTTCGTCTACGCCGCCCTCTTCGGTACCGGCAGCTTCCTCTACGGCCGCTCCGGCCAGGGCCTGATGTGGCTCGCGGTGTTCGTGGTGAGCGGGGCCTCGCTGCTGCGGCTGGTGCCGCGGATGTGGGCAGCCACAACCACGTGATCACCAGGGCGGTCATCCTGGCCCGCGGGTTAGGATTGCGCATGCGGCGCGCCGACACCGCGGTGAAGCTGGTGCCAGCGCAGGAAGCCGTGGCCGACCAGGGCGTCAAGGCGATGATCCCGGTGGGCCGGCCGTTCCTCGACTACATCTTGAGCGGCCTGGCCGACGCCGGGTGCACCGCCGTCTGCCTGGTGATCGGCCCGGAACACAGCGCCGTTCGCGAGTACTACCAGGGCACCGTCCGCCCCTCCCGCCTGTCCGTCAGCTTTGCCGTGCAGGAACGTCCCCTGGGCACCGCGGATGCCGTGCTGGCCGCGGAGCAATTTGCGGCCGGCGAATCGGTCCTGGTGTTGAATTCGGATAATCTGTATCCCCGGTCCGCGCTGGAAGACCTCGCCTCCCTGCGACCTTGCGCCCCGGCACCTCACGCCGCCGGCCTCGCCGGGTTTCACCGGTCCACCCTCGGCATTCCCCCCGAGCGGATAAAGGCCTTTGCGCTGATCTCGGTCACCTCCGACGGATTGCTCGACCGGATCGTGGAGAAGCCGGACGAAGTGCAGAGCAGGAGCTTCGGCGCCGACCCCCTGGTCAGCATGAATGCCTGGCTGCTCCCGCCCGCCATCTACGGCGCCTGTCGACTGGTCAGCCCGTCACCCCGCGGCGAGCTGGAGCTCCAGGATGCGATCCGGTATGCCGTCGAGCAGCTCGGCGAGCGCTTCCAGGTGGCGGAATCGGAGGAACCGGTCCTCGATCTCTCCAGTCGCGCGGACATACCGGCCGTGACGGCCGCGCTGCGCGGCGTGGAGGTCAGGCTATGACCATCCGCCGCTACCGGGTCCCGGGCCGCATCGAATTCCTGGGGAAACACACCGACTACGCCGGTGGCCGGAGCCTGATCTGCGCCACGGAGCAGGGGTTTGCGGTGCGGGCCGCCGAGCGAATCGAGCCGGTGCTCCGAATCGTGGACCAGGCCAGCGGTGAGAGCGCTGAGCTCCCGCTCCGCGCCGACCTGGAGATTCCGGCCGGGAGCTGGGTCGCTTATCCCGCCACGGTCGCGCGGCGACTGGCCCGGGATTTCGGCCCCCTCAGCGTCGGCCTCGACCTGTCCTTCACCAGCGACCTTCCCCGTGACGCCGGGGTCTCCAGCTCCAGCGCGCTGGTCGTGGCGGTGGCCGTGGCCGTCGCCGATGCCAACCGGCTTCCCAAGCAGCCGGCCTGGCTCGCGGTGATCCCTGATCGCCAGGCTCTGGCCGGATATCTGGGTGCGGTCGAAAACGGTCTCGGCTTCGGTCCGTTCTCGGCCGACGGCGGGGTTGGCACCATGGGCGGCAGCCAGGATCACACCGCCATTCTCTGTTCCGAGCCCGGCATGCTGCTCCAATACGGCTTCGATCCGGTGCGATTCGAGCGGGCGGTGCCGTTGCCGGTGGGACACCAGCTCGTGGTGGCGGTGAGCGGTGTCGTCGCGGCCAAGAGCGGGGCGGCGATGGCGCTCTACAACGGGCTCGCCGAATCGGCCGCAGAGTTGCTGCGCGTCTGGCGGAACCGCGCCGGGCGGGAAGACCCGACGCTCTTCGCCGCGCTCTCGAGCTCTCCCGACGCCCGGCGGATGCTGGAAGCCTGGCTCGAGGGTCATCAGGGCCGGGAGGCCCTCGCCGCCCGGCTGGACCAGTTCGCGGCCGAATGTTTCGAGATCATCCCGGCGGTCGGAGACGCCCTAGTGCGGGGCGAGGTTAGCGGGTTAGGTGAGCTGGTCGACCGTTCCCAGCAGGGGGCCGAGCGCGGCCTGGCCAACCAGGTAGCCGAGACGGTGCACTTGCAGCGAAGCGCTCGACGGCTCGGTGCGATCGCGGCGTCGGCGTTCGGCGCGGGGTTCGGCGGGAGCGTCTGGTCGCTGGCGCCGGACGAGCGCTCGGCGGAGTTTGCCGCGGCCTGGGAGGAGGACTATCTCGTGACGTTTCCCGAGCAGCGGGATCGGGCGCGGTTCTTCCGCACCGCGGCGGGCGGACCGGCGAGAACGGCGGTCGAGAAGTCCGGTTGAAGCGACGGATCACCATCCCCCCGCTGGGCAAGCCGGCCGGTCTGAGGCCTCGCCCGCGACGCACGGCCCGGTGTCTCGTCGAAGGCGCGGTGCTGCTGCTCCTGGGCTTGGTGGCGGTGCAATCCGCGATCGATCTGGGCAGGCGTGGCCTCGGTGCCGGGATGAGCTGGTTGGTGGACCTGCCGATGCCGGCGATCGCCGTCCTCCCGCTCTCCCTGCTCGGATTTGTCCTGATCGGCAAACGAATCCGCCGGCAAATGTCGGTCCGGTTCGACGGCTTCGGGATTCACTTTCGTCGGAGGCTTGCGGCGCGCGTCGTGCCCTGGCGGACCGTCACCCGGATTACCCCGGAGCCCCATTGGTACGGCGCCAACATCCGGGTCGTGAGCCCGTCGGCCAGCATCACCATGGTCGGCGGATACTACCGGTCAGTCACGGCCCTCCTTGATTTTCTGGAATCGCAGCTGCGATACCATGCTCGAATAGAATCCAGGGTAGGACGCGGCTAGACGTCGCATAGCCGAACGGCCTCGCCCAGCGAAGTCAGCGGATCCCGGGTCGGCACGAACTCGTGCGCCAGGTACCCCGCGAAGCCGGTGTCGGCGATCGCCTTGCACACCGTTCGCCAGTTGAGCTCCTGGGTGTCATCCAGCTCGTGCCGGCCTGGCACGCCCCCGGTATGAAAATGGGCGATGTGCTGGATGTTGTCCCGGATGGTGCGGATGACGTCGCCTTCCATGATCTGCATGTGGTAGATGTCGTACAGCAGCTTCACCCGCGGTGATCCCACCCCCGCCACCACCTTGACCCCGAAGGCGGTGTGGTCGCCCATGTAGTCCTTGTGGTCCACCTTGCTGTTCAGGAGCTCCACACAGATCGTGACGCCGTGGCGCTCCGCGGAGGCCTTGACCCGGTTGAGCCCCGCGATGCACCGGGCCGCGCCATCCTCGTCGCTTCGCCCCTTCCGGTTGCCGAACATCGCTATCAGGTTGGGCACCCCGGCTGCCGCGGCGAGCGGGAGAGTACGCTCCAGCTCGTCCACCAGCTGGTCGTGCATCGCCGGATCGTTGAACCCGCTGCTCAGGAAGTCCCTGCGCCTGGTGGGATATCCCATCGAGCAGATGAGCCCGGCGTCCTTCACGGCCGGCCATTCCTCCGGCTGCAGCAGGTCCACCGCGGTCAGGCCGAGCGCCTTGCACGACGTGGCGAATTGGGCCAGCGGAATCTTGCTGTAGGGCCAGTAGGAGACCGACTGCTTGAGCCTGCCAGCACTTGCGGTGTCGCGCTGGGGCCGCGCAGCGACCGAAGGGGCCAATCTCCCCCCTACCATGACCCCAGCCATCATTCCCATCACATCCCTTCGATTCATCGGTCCCACCCTGTCCCCGAAATCATCGGCGTCATCGGTGTAATCTGTGGATCAAAGAGTGGATTAGAACGTCAGGGATCGCAGATATGAGTAGCTCGCCGCGGCCGCGTCGAACGGTGAGCCCCCGGTGTCATCCTGCTCGTAGAAGTAGTGTTTGATGCCTGCCCGCTCGGCCTGCTTGAAGATCCGGGCGAAATCGATGGTCCCCTTGCCCAGCGGGGTGAAGAACCGCCGCGGCGTCGCGTCCATGTCTTTCACATGCACCAGGGGGAACCGGCCCGGCCATTTCGCGAAATAGGCCAGCGGATCGCGGCCCGCCTTGATAATCCAGTACAAGTCCAGCTCCAGCGCGACGAGCTTCGGATCGGTTTCGGCCAGCAGCAGATCGTACGGCACCTTCCCGTCGATCGGGACGAACTCGTCATCGTGGTTATGATAGGCGAACTGGATGCCCCTGGCCTTCGAGGTCTCTCCGCCCTTGTTGAAGAGCGCCGCCACTCGCTTCCAATCGTCCGGCGTCCGGCGCTGGTGGGCCGGCACCGATGGCACCACGACATACCGCTGGCCCAGCGTGGCCGCCTGGTCCAGGTGCCGTTCCCAGTCGGCCCGCAGCGCCGAAAACCCCAGGTGACTCGACGGGGCGGTGAGGCCGTGTCGAGCCAGCATCGCCCGCACCG
>JAXIPC010000102.1:0-2951 GCA_045403135.1 Gemmatimonadales bacterium
TTTCGTGAGGCCTCTGCATAGTGCACCACCTTTCTATGTGCTTGATTCGAGAGGGAGCTCGGGGTGGCCGGGAGCAGTTCGCGGACGTTTGTGGCCGTCTCGAACGGCCTGCGCGGCGGCTTGGACGGCCGGGAGGGCAAGGTCTTCCCGTCGGATCACCCATGGAGCGTAGGACACGAGTTGTCGGGCGGGCAGCATGTGGTCCTTGATGAGTCGGCGCACGACGGTGTTGCTCACCCGGAGGATCTCGGCGACCTGTTCCAGGGTCAGCCGGTCTGGGCTTGGAGCACACGGTGGGATCCCATGGTAGTTGCGGACGCCAGCGACCCGCGAGGATCTCCAGCTCAGCCCATGCCCGGTTCGGTATCTGAGGCGATTGAGGACGGTCGCGATGGTCGGGTCGTTACAGACGCTGGCCAGTTCACGAATGAGCTCGACGGCCTCCGTGCTCACCGTGCGGCCGTGCTGGCCGGAACGATTCCTGGGAAGCGACAACTGGGTATGCACGCCCCCGCTCCAATGCAGCCAGAGCAGGTTGCGGGGCGGCTCGTCGGCGACGTCGACAACGATCTCGTTCAACACGGTCCGGAGAATCCGCTTCTTCAACGTCGCCGGGGCCGCCGGATGCCTCCACAGTTGGTGGAGGTCCGCTCCGAGCTCGACCAGGCGGTCCCGTTCGCCCGGTTGCAGATGCGGATGCTGGGCCGCCGCCGCCTGGACACGAGCCTCCAGATCCGCGACGCTTTGCAGGGCGTGGTTCCATCGGGTTTCGAGCTCTCCGGCGACCAGCCGGTTTTCCGGATCGGCCGCGTCGTATTGCCGCTGAGCCCGCCCCGCCTGATAGCGAGCTTTTTCCAGGGCCAGCTCGAGGGCCGTGCGCTTCTCATCGTCCTGCCGCGCCTCCTGCTCCCCCGCGTCGAGCGCCGCTTCGATGCCGACCGGCTGCACCGCTTCCAGCACGCGGGCCGCCACCGCGGCGTCGAGCCGGAGGCTGCCGACGTTCAGGCAGGCGCCCGAGCCCCGCTGGACGCGCCCTCCCGAGCAGCTGTAGCGCGGCACGCGGCCCCCGTGGCCGCTGTACACCACGCGGAGCTTTCGCCCGCAGCGGCCGCACCGCAGCAGCCCGGCCAGCAGGGCGGGACCACTCTTGGGTGCTCCAGACCGCTCATCGGCGCGTCGCGCCAGGTTGGCCTCCAGGATCTCTTGAATGTGGAGGTACTCGTCCCAACTGATATAGCCAGGGTGATGGTCCCGAATCAAGACCGGCCACTCGCCGAGCGGGGTCGTGTGCCCGCGGGATCGGCGGGGGCGGTCCTCCCGCACCACCGTGCGCGACGCGGTGCGCCCGTAGGCGAACGCACCGGCGTAGCAGGGGTTCTTGAGCATCTGCCGCACGCGCCCGATGGTCGGCAGCTTCCAGGAGATCTCGTGGCCGCGCGTTCCGGGCGTCAAGTGCGGGAGCGGGATCTGCTCTTCCCGGTACCAGAGCGTCACCTGGCGCGCACTCCCCAGTTCGCGGAACTTCGCGAAGACGCCGCGGATGGCTTCCTGGACCTGTCGGTCGGGGATCATCTCAATCGCATAGTCCTCGCTCCGCACGTAGCCAGCCGGCACATCCCACAGCACGGCGCCTCGGTGGATCATCTGGGCCCGCGCCGCGTAGGCGCGCTGCTTCAGCAGCCCCAGCTCGAACTCGCTCATCGTGCCCTTGAGCCCGAGCAGCAGGCGGTCGTTCAGCTGACGGGGATCGTAGACGCCGTCGTAGTCGACCAGCAGGGTATCGGTCAGGGCGCAGAGATCAACCAGATGGTGCCAGTCGCGATTGTTCCGGGCCAACCGCGAGGCTTCGAGCGCGAACACCGCCCCGGCGGCCCCTTCGCAGACGGCGGCCAGGAGCCGGGCGAAGCCAGGGCGCTCCTGGCTTCCGCTTCCCGAGCGGCCGAGATCATCGTCGATGACGTGCGTCCGATGGAATCCGAGACGGTGCGCATAGTCCGCGAGGGCGTACTGCCGCTGCTGCCCTTCCTGATGATGGCGCACCTGGTCGGCGGTCGATTGCCGGACGTACACGTAGGCGGCCCGCTCCACATGCGTCGGCTGGATCTTCTCAGTCATCATCGTCCCTCCGTGGCGATCGCTCGGCCCGAAGAACGATCCGCAGCAACTGGACCACGAGCTGCCGGCAGCGGCGCCGCGCTTCCACGGACAGCCGCGCCTCCTGACCGGCGACCGGAAAGAGCAACGGCCGTTGGCGGACGGGGCTCGGTTTCGCTTTGCGCATCGCGTCCTCCTCGTCTTCGCGTCGCGCCAGCGTGCTCCGGAGACCCGGGGCTCGACAACGGCTGGCCATCGAGCAGGGCGCGAAGGTTGCGGAGGGCAGAGAGGTCGATCCGCGAGCGCTCCTCGGCTGGAAGCTGGTCGCAGATCACCGGGTCCAACATCCACCGAGGGACGGCAATCTGCACCAGGTCCGGCAGGTTGATCACGACGACGGCGGCGTGAGTCCGCCGAAGGGTACGAACTACCTGAACCGCGGAGCCGAAGAATGGATGGTGGCGGTAGCAAATCCGCAGAGCGGACGATTCATGAGCAGTATGCGGATGGACTTCGCCACTCGTTCGCGACGCACCTGCTCGAGGCCCGCCACGACATCCGTACCGTTCAAGAGCTTCTCGGACACCGCGACGTCAGCACCACCCAGATCTACACTCACGTCCTGAACCGCGGCCCGTCCGGCGTCGAAAGCCCGGCCGATTGGCTCACGGACCTTTAATGCACCGCCCTCGCCTACGGGCGACCAGAGCAGATATCCAGACCGAGGCTATCTCTTCTCCGAGACCGAGGATATTTTGTATCCTCGGTCCGCATAGCACGGTTCGTCGCCTTCGCGTCCGTCAGAAGTCCGCGTCCCATTTCGGATTGGATGAACCTGTCGACCCCGCCCCCCGCGC
>JAXIPC010000094.1:0-71056 GCA_045403135.1 Gemmatimonadales bacterium
GCGCAGAATCCGGAGAAAGCTGACCGGCCCGGTGGCCTTGCGGCCGTCGACGCTCAGGATGACGTCTCCGCCTTTTACTCCCAGCGGTGAATCCTTGGGGACGTTGATCACCAGGACGCCTTCGGTGGTGCCGAAGTAGGCACCCAGGTCCGCATTGAGCGGAGCGAGCTCGAGCTCCATCAGGGGCCCGCCGTACGCAAAGGCAAACCCGCCGGCCCTCGGCTGAATCTCGAAGTTGCCCTTCATCTTTCCGAGGAGCTGGCCCTCCGGGAACTGCCAGTTGAACTCACCGCCTGGCCCAAAGTCGTTCATCACGATGATCTCGTTCCCGGTGACCAGCGAGGTGGTCTTCCGGGCGCCATCACGGATGTATTCCAGCGTGATCGTCTCGGCCGGCTTGAGCTGCGCGGCGAGCTCGACCAGGCGGAGACCCGGAAGGGATTGGTCCTCGCTCGCCCAGGTGTTGTCACTGCCAGTGAGCGATTTGCCGTTGAGCTTGGTGATGACGTCTCCGCTTCGGAGTCCCGCCTTCGCGGCCGGCCCGCCCGGGGTGACCGACAGAAGGCTGGCTCCGAGCGAATCGGTCTTGTTGGCGGTGAGGTCGACGTTGACGCCCAGCCGAGCCCGGCGCGTGGTGACAGCCCGAATCCGATCCCGGATGACCTGGGGCTCCTGGTCATCGAAATAGATGCGAGGACGGGGAAGCGGCTGGCGCTCCTGGGCCGCGAGACCGGCCGGGAAGGCCGAGGCCGCGGTGAGCGCGCCGAACACGAACAGTCGAACCGACATGGTTTCACTCCTCAAGATCAGAACCCGACCGATTTGGCACGGGTCACGTGCACGTCCACGAGCGCATTGAGCAGGCTGACGCGCTCTCTCCACAGCTGCAGCGCCGCCTGCTGGCGCACCCCTTGGTCCATCATGCCAACCAGCTGAAGCTGGCCATCGACCCGGGCCAGCCGGTCCTCGAGCGAGGCGGCGGCGACCGCCGTCCGCCCGTCGGTCACCCGCTGATCGGGGTTGTAGGCCTGGATGGCGCCCTCGAGCGAGTGAGAGCGGGCGATGATGTCGTCGAGCTCCTGCTGTTCCGCAACCTGCTCCGCCAGCGAAGGCTCCGGCGGAGCCAGCCTGGGCACCAGCACCACCGCCAGCGCCACCGACGCGGCCAGCGCGAGTCCGCCCAGCCCGAAGGCCACCGCCCGCCTCCCCCGCCGCTCTGCCCTGGCCTGCGCCCGGATCTCGGCGAACCGGTTGCGGGAGGGCTGCAGTCCCGGCAACGCGCGGAGCCGGGCGACCCGCTGGTCGAGCCGCTCGAGCTCCGACCGGCAGAGGTCGCAGGCCGCGGCGTGATCCCGCCATCCCTGCACTCCAGGCTCGAGCCCGGGCTCGCGCACCGCGAGCATCTGGTCCATGGTCAAATGGGTCATGCCGGCACCTCCTCACCCAGCCAGCGGCGAAGCCGCGTGTGGGCCCGCGCCAGCTGCGACTTCGAAAAACTCACCGTTCTATCCATCATGCCCGCGATTTCTTCGTGGGTGTATCCCTCGACATCATGCAGCCAGACCACCGCGCGGGAGGTTTCCGAAAGCCGCTCCAGCGCCGCCTCGAGGTCCATGCGCAGCGCGGTGTCCTCCCGCCGGAGCGGCGTCACGTCGTCCTGCAGCTCGTCGGTGTCCCGATACTTGTTCCGGCGGAGCCGCATCAGGGCCTTGCTCGACGCGATGGTTCGAACCCAGCCCCAGAGACTTCCATCTCCGCGGTAGCGTCCGATGCTCCGGAACACCTCCATGAACGTTTCCTGCAGCACATCCTCCGCGTCCTCGGTCGTCCGGCAGATACGGCGCGCCAGGTTGTACACCGGCGCCTCGAAGGCGCGGTACAGTGCCTCCTGTGCCACCGGGTCCCCCGCTTTGATTCGCGGGAGCACGGCATCGGCGTCAGCCAGCCGGAAGAGATCCATCGCGATGGTCCTGGTCAGCACGACCGTAAAGATGCAGGGGAGAGGGGGATAGTCGCATGGGAGACGGGGATCCGGGGATCCATATAGGGGACCAGGGCCATCCGTGATAGACGTCTCATTATGTAACATCGTCGCGCCAACCTCCAAGCCCCCGCGGCTTCGCGGCCCCGGATTCCCGGGTCCCCAGATCCTCTGCTCCCTTAGATTTCCCATTATGTCCGGCCCGATCCCTCCCACTTGGCTCCACCATCTCCGCGACGAAGCCGATGCCGCTTTTCTCTACCGTGTCCTGGCCACATCCGAAAAGGACCCGGCGCGCGCCAAGATCTATGGGCATCTCGCCGAAGTAGAGGACCGTCACGTCGCAGTGTGGCGGCGGCTGCTCGCCGAGCAGGGCCACGAGGTCTTGGCGCCGAGGCCTTCGTTTCGTGCCCGGCTTATGGCGTGGCTGAGCCGGCGGTTTGGTTCCCAATTCCTGCTGCCGATGCTCCTGGAGGAGGAAGGCCGGGAGGTCAAAGGGTATTTGGACCTGTACCGGGAAGCTCCCGATGGCGCGGCCGGTCCGACGGCGCTCACCCTCGCGCGCGAATCCAAGGGTCACGCCGAGGAGCTCTCCGGTCTGGTAAAGGGCAGCAGCGCCGAACCGTGGCACAAGACCGGCGCCGGCGGCTTTCTCCGCAACGTGGTGTACGGCTTCAACGATGGCCTCACCGCGAACTTCGGGCTCGTGGCGGGCATGGTGGGTGCCCAGGCGGCTCTGGGAGGCTCGAACCACACGGTCGTCGTGGCGGGCTTGGCCGGTATGGCCGCTGACGCGCTCTCGATGGGCTCGTCGGGTTACCTGGCGGCCAAGAGCGAGCGCGAGGTGTTCGAGCACGAGATCGCGATGGAGAAGGAAGAGATCCGGCTCATGCCGGAGCTCGAACGCGAAGAGCTTTCTCTGATTTACCAGGCCAAGGGAATCCCGGCCGATCAGGCCAGCAGCCTCGCCACGGCCGTGATGGCGGATCCGGAGCGGGCGCTCGAGGAAAAGGTGCGCGAGGAGCTCAAGATCGGCCAGGCGTCCAGCACCCCAATGCGGGAGGGCTGGGTGACCGGAGTTGCCACCGCGTTCGGGGCATTCATCCCGGTGGCGCCCCTCCTGATAAGCCGGGAACCCTGGACCATATGGGCGTCGTTCGCATTCGCGATGTTGTCGCACTTCGGGGTGGGGGCTGCCCGGTCCTTCTTCACCGGCCGCAGTGTCTTCCGCAGCGGACTCGACATGTTTCTGGTCGGACTCGGCGTGGCGGTGGTGGGATACCTCGCGGGCGACTGGATCGTCAAACTGCTGTGACCAGTAAACGGTGACCCGTGACCAGTAACGCGTCGTTCGTCGCTCCTGCCATTCCCCGAGCCGACCTGCTGGCTCTGGCGCGGCGGTTGGAGCTGGCCGAGGCTCTGGCCGGCGTAGAGTTCGCCGCCACGCTCCGGCGCACCGGGGTGTTTCCCGATGCCACCTCGCTCGCGGTGGGCGGAGGATACGGCACGTTCGCCGGTGCCGGCTCGCCTCTCACCCAGGCATTCGGGCTGGGTCTTCACGGTTCGTTGCCGGCAACCGAGATCGACCGGCTGGGCGCCTTTTTCCACGGCCGCGGGGCCCCCTCGGCGATCGAGCTGTCGGCGCCGGCGGATCCCTCGCTCGAGCGCGCGTTCGTGGCGCGGGGATACCGGGTCGTCGAACGGAGTGACGTGCTGACCTGCCGATCCGCGGAGGCGCCCGAGGCTGTGCCGGCGCCGGTTGGCGTGGCAATTCGCCGCGCCGGTCAGGGTGAGCTCGGCGATCTGGCGCGGGTCGTGGCGGCCGGGTTCGCGGACGACATGGGCGCCGGCGGGAGCCTCTCGCGGGACATCGAAGGAATGTTCCGGATGCTTACCACCACGGTGTTCGTCGCCGAGGCGAGTGGAAGGCCGGTCGGTGGCGGGATGCTGCTGGTTCACCGGCGGGTGGGTATCCTCTGCGTGGCTGCGGTTCTCCCCGAGGCACGGCGTCGCGGCATTCATCAGGCTCTGCTCCGGGAGCGGCTCGCCGCGGCCCGGGCGCTCAAGTGCGAAAGCGTCATGATCGTGGCGCAAGCCGGCTCCGCGTCGCACCGGAACGCGGGGCGGGCCGGGTTTACGGTGGTCTATCCGCGCGCAAAATACCAGCTCGACCCCTAGCCCCTCCGCCGCCACCGCGCGGCCACCTTGTCCCATACGCCTCCCGCTGATAGGCTCTACCGGGTACCCGGTCCGTCGCCCTTCGGAGCTCTCCCGTGACGCGCGCGCTTCTGATCGTTCTTCAGGTTCTGGTCTTTACCGGCTCGCATCCGGAGCCGCGCCAAGCCACACCATACGCCCGCCTGGTGGCCCGGCTGTCCGAGGCCGGCGGGTTCTTCGACAGCGACAATCTGGTCTCCAACGAAACGTCCTACCTCCATGTGCTCCCCGCCTTCCGGGCCCAGGGGGTAAAGGGAGGCGCGTATCTCGGGGTCGGGCCGGAACAGAACTTCTCCTATCTGGCGGAGATCCATCCCGAGATCGCGCTCCTGATCGATATCCGGCGCGACAACATGCTGCTCCACGTGCTGTTCAAGGCGATGTTCGAGACGGCGGAAAACCGGATCCAGTACCTTTGTCTGCTCTATGGCCGCCCGGCCCCTCCGGAGCCTTTGCGGTGGAACGACCGGCCGCTCGAAGAAGTCCTGCTCTACCTCGACGTTACACCGGGCGATTCGGCCATCCACGCGGCCAATCACGCCGCGCTGATGCAGCGGGTGGTCCGTTTCGGGGTGCCGATCTCCGACATTGACCGGCAAACGCTGCGGCGTTTCCACGAGGAGTTCGCGGAGGCGGGTCTCAACCTCAAGTACACCAGCCTGGGGCGACCGTCGCGACCGGGCTATCCCAGCCAGCGCGACCTCTACACCGCCACCGATATGGAAGGTCAATCGGTGAGCTATTTGTCCAGCGAGGCACGGTTCCGGGTGGTTCGCGACATGGAACGGGCGGATCGAGTCGTGCCGGTGGTGGGAGACCTCTCCGGCCCTACCGCCATGAAGGCGATCGCCGCGTACCTGCGTGAGCGGGGTCTTGGGGTGTCCGCGTTCTACGTCTCGAACGTCGAGATGTACCTCTTCCGGCAGGGGAGTTTTCCCCAGTACGCCGACAACGTTCGCGCGCTGCCGTCGCTCCCGGGCGCCGTGATCGTGCGCAGCTCGTTCGGCCGGGGCTGGCGGGGCGGGGAGCCCGGCCCGCTGCCGCAGCCGCAGCCCGGGCACTTGAGCGTGCAGCTCATGCAAACCTTCGCGAGTTTCCTGGCACTCACGATCCATCCCGACAGCATCGGCTACTGGGACATCCTGACCAACAGTACCGTGGACCTGCTCCAGCCCGCGGCGCGGCCTCCCCACTGACCGGTTTTCCCACCATGACCCAGACGTCCACAGCACCCGAGGCCGAGCGGCTGGACGGGATCGTCACCCTCCGAGGCAGCACCGCCTGTCGGCAGTGGAACGGCATCCGGTATCTCGGCGGCCTCTCCGGTGCCAACGCCGGCGCCACCAGGCTCTCGATGAACGTGGCGACGATTCCGCCCGGCGGGGTGGCGTACGCGCATGTGCATGTCGACTTCGAAGTGATGCTGTTCATTCTGGAGGGACGGGTGCGGCACCGCTACGGCGAAGGGCTGGGACAAAGCCTTGACAACGGCGCCGGCGACTTCATCTACATCGAGCCCGGGGTGCCCCACGAGGTTTACAATCTGAGCGACACGGAGCCGGTCGTGGCGGTGGTCGCGCGGTCCGACGCCTCCGAGTGGTCCAATATCGAGAACTATCCCAGCGAGCGGCGGGTGCGGGACGGCGCCCCATGACGCCGTGGGTGCTCCGGCTGGTCCTCGCGAACGTGGCGGTGTTCTTCCTGCAGGACTCCCTACCGGCGATGGTGGACGCGATGGTGTTCAGGCCCTCCACCGTCCTGCGCGAACCCTGGACCGTCGTGACCTACATGTTCCTGCACGGCGGCTTCGGGCACATCTTCTTCAACATGCTCTCCCTGTTCTTCTTTGGTCCCCGAGTCGAGGACCGGCTGGGCGGGAAAGCGTTTCTGGGTCTGTATTTCGCGAGCGGCATCATGGGAGCGCTGCTCTCGATCCCGTTCAGCGGCGCCGGCATCATCGGCGCATCGGGAGCGGCCTTCGGAGTGCTGCTTGGCTATGCCTGGTTCTGGCCCCGGGACCAGATGCTGATTTGGGGGATCATTCCAATCGAGGCGCGGTACATGGTGCTGATCATGACAGCGGCCTCGCTGTACTTCGGTTTCGGCGGCAGCGGGGGCGGAGGGATCGCCCACTTTGCCCACCTGGGCGGGTTTGTTGGCGGGTACCTCTTTCTCCGCTTCCTGCAGCGTCAGAGCGGCAGCGAGCGATTCAAGCGCAGGCTTCAGCCGATCGCGCCGAAAATAGAAACCACCGCCGGCGCGATGGACCGCTGGAAGAGGATCAAGCGGGACGGCTTGCACGAAGTGAACCGCGACGAGCTGGACCGGATTCTCGACAAGATCAGCGCATCGGGAATCGCGAGCCTCACTCCCGGAGAGCGGGAGTTCCTCGACCGGTTCAGCGCGCGACACTGATCCGACGATCCGGAGGGTTTTATGCCACGCCCGATCCATTTCGAAATCCACGCCGACGAGCCGGAGCGTGCCGTCGCGTTTTATCAGAAGCTCTTCGGGTGGGAGTTCACCCCCTGGGGCGGGCCGATGCCGTACTGGATCATCAAGACGGGTGAAGGCCCGGGCATCGACGGCGGACTGGTGCCACGGCGGGGCAGCCTGACGCCGGATGCGCCGGTGATCGCCTATGTGTGCACGATCGAGGTGGCCGCCCTCGACGACCACCTCGCCAAGGCGGTGTCCCTGGGCGGCGAGATCGCGCTGCCGAAGCAACCGATTCCGGGGGTCGGGTGGCTGGCGTACGCCAAGGACACCGAGGGGAACGTCTTTGGCCTCATGCAGAACGACCCCGCGGCGGCCTAGGGCGGCGCCGGCGGACCCGTCGCCACCGGCAGCTCGGGCCGGCCGGCCCACTCGTTCATCGACCCGTCGTAGAGGCGGACCTGGTAGCCCAGGAGTCGTCCCACGAAGTACAGCACGCTCGCGCGGCTGCCGACTCGGCAATAGGTGACGAGCGCCTTGCCGGGTGTGGCGCCCACGCCTGCCAGTAGCTGGCGGAGCGCGCCCGGCTCGAGGAACTTCCCATCGGCAATCGTCGCGGTCCAATTCAGATTGACCGCACCCGGAATGTGCCCCGGCCGCGCGACCGCCTCCTCCGTCCGGGTTCCCTCGTATTCCTCTTTGGTGCGGGTGTCGAGCAACACCACCAGGGAGTCACGCCGGCGGGCGTCGACCCATTGCGCGTCGGCCAGCAGCTCGGGCCGCGGAGTGAGGGAGAGGCTGGTTCGGACCGGCGCCGGAGTCGGCTCGGCGGTGACCGGCCCTCCGGTCGCGCGCCACGCGGCCAGCCCGCCGTCCAGCACCGTTACCCGCTCCCCCAGCCCGAGATAGTCCAGGGTGAAGAAGAGGCGGGTGACCGGGAGGGTTTCGCCGTAGAGAACGATCCGGCCCCGTTCGCCCACTCCCAGGGTCCCCAGCAGCGAATCCAGCTGCGCGAGGGACGGCAGCTCGGTGAGGATCTCACCGCGCCGGACGGTGAGGCTGCCCATGGCGACGAAGCGCGCACCGGCGATGTGCGCCGAGTCGAACGCGGCCCGGTTCGAGCTGGGGCTGAGCACCACGAGGTTCGAATCGGACCGATGCCGCCTGGCCCATTCCGCCGACACCAGGGGTCCCGGCGGCGGCTCGCGCTCGCCGCAGCCGTCCTGGGCTCCGGCTCCAGGAGGCACCATCGAGAGGATCGCCAGGCCGCCGAGCACCGCGCCGGACCCGGATCGCCAGAGTCGCATCGGGTGTCTCATCGATCCGAGCGCGGTGCGGTGCCGCGCACCATCGGCAGCTCGGGCTTGCGGCTCCACTCGCTCATCGAGCCGTCGTAGATCCGGGGCCGCCATCCCAGGTACCTCGCCACGAAATACAGGTGGCTGGCGCGGAGTCCGATCGTGCAATACGTGACGAGCCGGCTGCCGTCCGTCACACCCGCGCTTTCGAAGAGCCGGCGCAGCTCCGACTTCGGCTTGAGCCGGGAGGGATTGCCCTCCAGCGCTCCGGCCTCGTCGGTGAAGGTCTTTTCCCACGGCAGATTCACTCCGCCGGGAATATGACCAAATCGCGGCAGCCGTTCCGAAGAATCGGTGGCGGCGTACTCGCCTGGGGAGCGCCCATCGATCAGCGCCAGGGCGGGATCGGTCAGGTGCGCCTCGAGCCACCCGGCCCCGACCACGATCTCGGGGTGGCCGCGGGTGGTGACCTGACCGCGGGACCAGACCGGGGTCTGATTGGACTCGAGCCCGCCCGCCGCGCGGTAGGCCGCCAGCCCGCCGTCCAGCAGCGCGATGCGATCGGCCAGGCCGGCGTAGTCCAGCGCAAGGAACACCCGCGGCGCCATCCAGGTGTCGCCGTAGTAGACGATTCGCGACCGGTCAGTGACGCCAAGGCCCTCCAGCACCGAATCGATGGCTTCGAGCGACGGAATCTCGGTGCCCGGCGGGCCGTTCTGGATGAGGACGTGCGGGTCGAGCCAGCGGGCGCCGGACACGTGGGCCCGGTCATACTCCGCCCTGTCCATGGACACGTGGAGAATCACCAGGTCCCGGTCGGTGCGATGGACCGCCAGCCAGGCCGCGGAGATCAGCATGGAATCGGCGGCCGGGGCCGCCAGCAGCGCTGCCAGCACGAGGGACAGCATGCTCACTCCGGCTTGGCGGCGGCCGGGCCCTGGATCGGCAGATCCCCGCGTTTCACCCAGTCCTGGAAGGAACCGTCGTACATCTTCGCGTCGAAACCCAGGAGGCGGGCGGCAAACCATACCAGCGACGCCTGCTGCCCGATATGACAATAGGTCACGACGGTCTGTCCATCGACCACGCCGGCGTCGGCGAACTGCTGCTGGAGCAGCGCCGCGCTCCGGATCTTGCCGGCCGAATCCACCATCGTCGTGAAGGGCAGGCTGGCCGCGCCGGGAATGTGGCCGCTGCCGCCCTGACTGGCCCTGCTGCCGTTGTAAAAGACCGTATCGCGGGCATCCACGATCCGCACGCTCCGGTCCTCGAGGTGGGCCTTCACGTAGTCGGCATCCGCGACGACCGCCGGGTTAGGGCGCACGGTGAACCGCCCCGGCGCCGGCGTGGGAAGCGCGGTGGACACCGGTCGCCCTTCCTTGGTCCACAGCTCGAGCCCGCCGTCCAGGATCGACACCCGCCCCGCCAGGCCGGCGTATTCCAGGGTGAAGAGGGTGCGCGAGGTAGGCGAGAAGTACTCGCGGGCCCAGTACAGCACCACCCGGGAATCGTTGGAGATCCCCTTGGCCTCCAGCACCGAATCCAGCACGGCGGGACTCGGCAGCTCGAGGCTCAGCGTCCCCTCGACCCGCGGGGTGGAAAGTTCCGAGAACGGATTGAGGAACTGGGCCCCGGGGATGTGGCCCTCGTCATAGGCCGGGCGGGAGTTCTGATCGCCGATCTGAAAGACCACCAGGCCCGGGTCGTTGAGATGCTGCGCCAGCCAGGTCGTGGTCACCAGCAGCGGCTCCGCGGCACGGGGCGTGGGCGGGCCAAGGGTCAAGGCAGCCAGGGTGAGCAGGATCATGGAATCCTCCTTGGGTCAGCCGGTGCGGTCTTGGGGTTCAAGGTAGACGATACGTGTGCTCCGGCCAGCGGGTTGCAGGGACCGGCGGTCCGGTGCAGCGAAACCCTCCGTCAATGCAGCGAACGGGGCGGCTAGAGCGGCTGCCCGAGCCTGGATTCGAGCTCGGCCCGCCTGCCGCGGCTGAGCTTCAGCTTGGTCCCGTCGCGCAGCAGGACCACGTGCTCGCCCCTGAAAAAGGGCGAGAGCTCGGTTACCCGATCGAGGTTGACGATGGCCGAGCGGTGAACCCGGAAGTAGCGGGCCGGATCGAGGCGGGTTTCCAGAGCCTGCAACGACTCCCGCATCACGTGGACTTTGCCCTGCACGTGCAGCTTGACACAGTAGTCCGCCGCCTCGATCCAGTCGATCTCATCGACCCGGACCAGGACCGCCCGGCCGCCGGTCTTGACCACGATGCGGCTGAGCCAACCGCCCGCCGGTATTCCGCCCGCGAACCGCTCCAGGAGGCCGCTCAGGCGATCGTTGAGCGTACCGCTCCGCGTGTCGCGGATGGCCGCCTTGGCGCGGGCTACGGCCTCGGCAAAGCGGGCATCGTCGAAGGGCTTGACCAGGTAGTCGATCGCGTGCACGTCGAACGCCCGTACCGCGAAGTGGTCGTAGGCGGTGATGAAGACCACGGCCGGGCGCTCGCCCGGCTCGAGGCGCCGGAGCAACTCGAACCCGTCGAGCTCCGGCATCTGGACGTCGAGCAGCACCAGGTCGGGGCGGAGCGAGCGGATCGCGGCCAGCGCGCCGGCCCCGTCGCCGCACTCGCCGACCACGTCGAGCTCGGGATCCCGGCCCGCCAGCTCGGCGACGCCGCTGCGCGCCAGCGGCTCGTCATCCACTATCAGTACCCGGAGCGGACGGCTCATGCGAGTCTCACCCGGTAGGGAAGGATGACGGTGGCGAGCGCGCCCCCGCCCGGCGGTTCCACCAGGGTGAGGCTCTGTTCGGACCCATACAAATGCTCCAGCCTTGCCCGCACGTTTCGGAGTCCGATGCCCTGGGTGCCGGCGCCCGCACGGTTCGGCCCGGGACCGTCGTCCTTCACCGTGAGCGTCAGGGTACCGTTGCCGGACCGGGCCTCGATGTCGAGCTGGCCCGCCGCGGCGCGGCGGGAGATGCCGTGCTTGATCGCGTTCTCGACCAGCGGCTGGAGGACAAGGTTCGGGACCAGCCCGTCGAGCGCCTTGGGATCGGTTTCGATCCGGACCTGAAGCCGGTCCTGAAACCGGAGCCGTTCCACGGTGAGGTAGCGGTCGAGGAATGCCAGCTCCTCGCGGAGCGACACTTCCTGCGGCGGATGATCGTCCAGGAACGAGCGCATCAGGTCGCTCAAGCCGGCGATCATCGTCACCGCGGTCGCGTTGTCGTTCCGGCGCACCAGCATGGCGATGCTGTTCATCGCGTTGAAGAGGAAGTGCGGATTGAGCTGGGCCCGGAGGGCCTTGAGCCTCGCTTCGGCCAGCTCGATGCCGAGCGCCGCGGCGGCCATCTGCTCGCGCCGGGCACGCCGGGTGGACTCGGCCGCGATGACGACCCCCAGAATCGCCGCGTAGGCCAGGAGATTCATCGGGAGCTGCCAAAAGGCGCGGCCGACCGACATCCGGGTGAAGAGGCCGACGCTGCTGTGCCGGATCCCGAAACCGTGCTGGATGCCCATCTCCAGCAACGAATGCGCCAGAATGACTCCCAACGCGATGATCAGATGCACCGGCGCGTGAGCGAGCCAGCGTTCCGCGCTCAATGGAAAGCGGCGGGCTGCCGCGGTGACCAGGGGAAGGAAGAGCGCCCAGAGATACCAATACGGCATCCCCATGCCGAGCGCATGCCACACGTTGATGGGGCCGCCGTCGGCCCGCATGACGATGTTGTGTTGCCCCGACGCGATGAGACCGAGGAAGGTCGCGACGATAAAGACCTGTACTGCCGTGCTCCGTCCGAGGGGCGGTCCGTCAGACACCTGAGGGGGCATCGCGGGAAGCTACTCCCCGGTCGCCCATCCAGAAAGGAATCTGCAGGGAACCCGGCCGCTGGCGCGGCCAACGGCATTCCGGTGCAGGGAATGGCACCGCTGCCGTTCCCTCACCTGCCGGTCATCGATCTGTCATCCGTTGCAGACGACGGAGACAGGTGCGCCCGGTTGATTTGGAGGTGACCCTTTCAGCGAGATATCCATGTTCGACGAACTGGTGAGCTCCAGGATCAAGCGCGAGGTGGCTCCGGCGCGGGGGCTGATGGTGGCGGCAATTCACGGAGTGTTGATTGCCGGGGCAATCCGGGCCACCACGGCGCCGCCGCCCGCGCCGCCGCGACCCCGGATCGACACCACGATTTTCATCACGGAGCCCGTCCGTCAGACCCCCGACGTGCCGAGCGGTCCCTCGACTCCGGGCAGTGTGGAGGTCTTGATCCGGCCATCCGAGCTGCCCCTCGCACCAGTCGACGTGCCGACGACACTCCCCCCGATCACTCCGGGGCCCCGGCTCGACCCGGCCCGGCTCCGGCAGGTCATGAGTGTAGGAGGCCCCGGCCCAACCCGCGGCGACTCGAGCAGCCGCGATGGCGTGCTTGCCGCGGCCGAGGTGGATCAACCCGCCGAGGCCATCCATCAGCCCAAGCCGAGGTACCCGCCGGTGCTGCAGCAGGCGGGCATCGAGGGCCGGGTGCTGGTCGAGTTCATCATTGACACGCTGGGGCACGTCGAGCCGACGTCGCTTCGGGTGGTCGAGAGCAGCAACACAGGCTTCGAGGCGGCGGCAGGGGAGACGCTGCGGCGTTCGGTGTTCCGTCCCGCCCGAGTGCAGGGACGTCCGGTGCGCCAGCGCGCGATCCAGGCAGTCGCGTTTCGGATCACGCCGAATTGAAGGAGGCCAGGAAGCCCTGCAGCAGTCATCGCCGAAATGTTGTCATCGCGAGGGCCGCAGGCCCGCGGCGCTACGGGCTGGTGGCGATGGCTCCCGACGAGGTGAGGCGAACGACAAAGCCGTCCGCGCTGCCGAGACTCAGGAGGCCGAACGGGGCGGTGCTGCTGTCGAAATTGGGAGCACCGTAGAACCGCCCCGCCAACAGCGCAGTGCCTTGACCGGCGGGAATCATCACGGTTCCCGTGGTGAGACGGTCGGCAGCGGCCGTCGCCTCGCCGAACGACCTGGCCCAGAGCACGCTCCCGGCCGGCGTGTAGCGCGCGGCGAATGCGTCGCTGCCGGAGGTGGCGAGACTGGTCAGAATCTGGGATGACGGGCCGGGGTCGAAGTCCACCGAGCCCCGGAACCCGCCGGTAGCGAGCAGATTCCCGTCGGCGTCGACGGAGAGCCGCGGCGCAATGTCGGCGCCGACGCCGCCTACGGAGAACACCGTCTGCAGGTTTCCGCTTCCGTCAAAGCGGGCCGCGTACCAGTCGCTGGGGCCCAGGCTGGTGCGTGAGGCACTGCCGGCGCCGGGACTGAACACCGTGGTCCCGGCAAAGCTCCCCGACACGGCCACACCGCTGGAGCCGTCCGCAGCCAGCCCTCCGATCTGCACGTCCTCGTCCGCGATGCCCGACAGGGCCCGGGTCCACCGAAGCGTGCCGGCGGAGCTGTAGCTGGCGACGAATGCGTCCGCCCCGCCCGCCGCGGTCAGCTGCGACGTGCTGGTTCCTGGCCCGAAATCGGCGAGGCCGCGAAAGGTGCCCCCGACGACCACCGATCCATTGGTGGTGACCGTGAGCGCGGCGGTCCCATCGTTCTGCACTCCGCCGATCGAAAAGGCCCAGCGTACCGCGCCGCCCGCATCAAGGGCCAGCACGAATCCGTCGGGGGCCGCGCCGTCGCTCACGACCTGGCCACCTGGCTCCGGGAGAGCGTCCGCCTCGCCCGCGAAACCACCCGCGGCGTAGACGTTGCCCGCGGCGTCGGCGGCGACGTCGAAGACCATATCCGACGCGGTGCCGCCGAATCGCCTGGCCCAAAGCAGTCCGCCATTGGCCGAGAAGGCTGCGACGAATCCATCGGTACCGCCCACACTCGTCAGGAATTGGGATCCGGCTCCCGGGTCGAAGTCGGCGGCGCCCTCGAAGCCTCCGCCCAGCATCAGATTCCCCGTGGCATCGCGCCAGAGCGAGGTGACCGTGTCGGCGCTGCTTCCTCCGAGTCGCCCCGCCCACACCACGGCGCCAGTCGCGGTGTATTTGGCGAGGAACCCGTCAGAGAGGCCGAGACTGGTCAGGAAGAGGGTGCCGGTGCCCGGATCGAAGTCGACGGAGCCGCCGAAGGTTCCGGCAACGTAAACGCTGCCATCGGGGTCCGCGGCGAGATCCGTGACCTGATCGAAGCCGGTGTTTCCGATCCGCACCGCGAACGACGGAATGATGGTGCCGGGAGGATTGGGTTGGCCCGGAAGATCGGGATCGATGAGCTTGCCTTTGCAGGCGCCGGCCATCAGCGCAAGGCCCATCAACAGGTACACTGGCTGACGCATTTTCTGCCTCCCGGTAGCGAGCGGTACGATACGGAGATTAGCCTTCCACGGTACCCTTCGTCTACGCCTGGAGCCTCCCGATGCGATGGCTGCCTCCCGCGGCTCTGCTGATTCTTGCACTCCCCCAGTTACCGTTGCCGCTCCCCGCCCAGACGTCGCTGCTCGACTCGGCCCGCACGCGTCTGGCCCGGCTCGACGGCGAGGTCCGGCTTCCCGGTCTCGATAGCGCGGTCGAAGTGCGCCGGGACCGGTGGGGCGTTCCGCACATCTACGCGAGGACTCCCCACGATGTGTTCTTCGCGCAGGGTTACGTGGTGGCGCAGGATCGGCTCTGGCAGATGGAGCTGTGGCGGCGAGCCGGTGAAGGGCGGCTGGCCGAGGTCCTGGGCCCGTCGTTCGTGGAGCGGGACCGCACCGCGCGGCTGCTCAAGTATCGCGGCGATATGGAGGCGGAGTGGATGAGCTATGCGGACGACGCGCGATCGATCATCCGTGCGTTCGTCGCGGGGGTGAACGCCCGGATCGCCGAAGTGCGCGATCGCCCGCCCATCGAATTCACGATGCTCGGGTTTTCCCCGGAGCCCTGGGACGACACGGTGCCCTTGCAGCGGATGGGCGCCCTCTCGATGACCGACAACGCGCTCGAGGAAGTGCGCCGCGCCGCGCTGGTGAAAGCGCTGGGCACCCGGCGGGTCGCGGAACTGCTCCCGACCGATCCCCCGCGCCCGCTCGACCCGGTACCGGGACTCGACCTGGCCGGAATCGGCGCCGGCTCGCTCGGCGCCGCGGCGGTGGGTGCCACGATTCCATTGCAGCGCAGCGAGGGCAGCAACAACTGGGTGGTAAGCGGCTCGAAGACCGCCTCCGGGAAACCCCTTCTGGCCAACGATCCGCATCGCGCCGTTTCGCTGCCGTCGCTGCGCTATCTCACCCATCTGGTCGGCCCGGGGTGGAACGTCATCGGTGCCGGCGAGCCCGGCGTTCCCGGCGTGGCCGGCGGCCACAACGAGCGGGTGGGCTTCGGATTCACCATCGTGGGCATGGACCAGCAGGACGTCTACGTCGAGCGGGTGAGCGTCTGCCCCGGTTTTCGCCGCCGCCGCGCGGCGCGCGAAGGCACCGCGCCGCGCTGCGCCTGGCACAACGATCGGTGGGTGCCGCTCGCCGTGGTGCACGACACCATCCGGATCAAGGGTGAGACGCCCCGGGTGGTGCGCCTGGAGTTTTCCCACCACGGCCCGATCGTGGGCGAGGATAGCGCCCGGGGACGCGCCTTTGCGCTCCGGTTCGTGGGGAGCGAGCCCGGAACGGCGGGGTACCTGGCGCAGCTCAGCCTGGACCGGGCCGGGGACTGGGACGCATTCCGGCGCGCCGCCGCCCGGTGGAAGCTGCCCACCGAGAACCTAGTGTACGGAGACGTGGACGGGAACATCGGCTGGATCGCGGCCGGACTCATGCCGATCCGCTCGTGGAGCGGGTTGCTCCCCGTTCCGGGCGACGGGAGGTATGAGTGGCAGGGTTTCCTGCCCTTCGATGAGCTGCCCACGGCGTTCAATCCGCCCACGGGCTTCATCGCCACCGCCAATCACAACATCCTGCCGCCGGGATACGGCAAACCTCTCACCTACGATTGGGCCGAGCCGTTCCGCTACAACCGTCTGGTGGAGGTGCTGCGCGACTCCGCGGGATTCACCCGGCGCGATTTCGAGCGGCTGCAGCACGACGAGCTCTCCTTGCCGGCGCGCGCCCTGATTCCGGTCCTCCTGGCCGCGCGCCGTGCGGATTCCGCGGCGCGCGGGAGGAACGCCGCGTTCACCGTGGCGCTCGACTCGCTGGCGGTGTGGGACTACGTCATGCGGCGGGAGCAGGCGGCACCGCTCATTTATCAGGCCTGGCTGCGCGCGTTGCGAAGCCGGGTGCTGGAGCGCCGGCTGGGCGCCGCGGCCCGCATCCCGGGTGTTGCCCTGGGGACGCGAACACTGATCTCACTGGTGACGGCTCCCGATTCGCTCTTCGGAAGAAAGCCGGTGGCCGCGCGCGATTCACTCGCGCTCCTGGCGCTCGCCGATGCGACGGCGGTGTTGACGAGGGACTTTGGCGGGGACCCCGCGCAATGGCATTGGGGCGCGGTACACCAGGTCAACTTCCGTCACCCGCTCGCGGGCGCATTCGATATCGGCTCGGTGGCACGCGGCGGGGACGGCAACACGGTGAACGCTACCGGCGGGAACAACTTCCGGCAAACCACCGGCGCCTCGTACCGGATCGTGGTGGACTTCGCGAACTTCGACAATTCCACCGCGACCAGCGTGCCAGGGCAGTCGGGCCAGCCCGGAGCCAAGTTCTACGGCAACCTGCTGCCCCTCTGGGGGGAAGGGAAGTACTTCCCGCTGGTGTACACCCGCGCGGCGGTCGAGCGGGAGACCGAGCACATCCTCTGGCTCAGACCGTGACTCAAGGCTTCTTCAGCACCCGTGCCAGCAGGCGGCGCACCCCGTCAAGCGGAATCGCCTCGACCCGGTTTCCGCCGCCGGTCACCGTGGTGGCCATGAGGAGCGCGTTGTAGACGGCCTCCTCCGTCGCTTCGGTGACGGCGGTGAAGAGGGGACTCATCTCGTCGTTGCCGAGCTCCTGCAAGGAGAGCCGCGCCGCGCCGCGGGCTCTTCGCACCGACGGATTGGTCGAGAAGGCGATGACGTAGTCTCCCGATCCGTTCGATGCCGACGATCCGGTGCGACCCAAACCCATCATCGCGCGCGAGGCGACCCGGCGGAGGTTTCGGTCGGCGATCGGGGCATCCGTGGCCACCACCATGATGATCGAGCCGTCGCCGCCCCGGTTCGTTGCCCCGCGCGTCACGCCGCTCCGCCCCAGCTCGCGCCCGACCGGCACTCCCAGGATGGTCAGATCGCCTCCGTGGTTGGCCTGGACCAGGACGCCTACCGTCCAGCCCCCGGCACCGGTCACCCGCGACGAGGTCCCGATCCCGCCCTTCCATTGATAGGCGATCGTGCCGGTGCCCGCCCCCACGCTGCCTTCCGCCACGGCGCCGGTATCCGCGGCCGTCAGCGCGGCACGGACGTGCGCCTCGGTGACGGGGCGGAGCCGGATGGCGTTGAGGAACCCGTCGTTGGTTTCGCCCACCACCGGATTGATCGAGCGCACCTCCGCCATGCCGGGCTGCTCCAGCATCCAGGCGACCAGGGCATCCGCCGCCCGCCAGACGCAGAGCGTACAGGTGAGCAGAATCGGGGATTCCAGCTCGCCCAGCTCATTCACCTGGGTCGAGCCGAGCAGCTTGCCGAATCCGTTGCCGACGTGGATCGCGGCAGGCACCCGATCGAGGAAGAGGTTGCCGCCATGGGGAAGTATGGCCGTGACGCCGGTGCGGACCGAGTCACCGAGACGGACCGTCGCGTGTCCCACGCGCACGCCGGCCACGTCGGTGATCGCGTTGCGTGGGCCGGGTTGCTGCACGCCCGGCGCGATGCCCAGCTCACGGGCGCGGGCCCGCTCCTGCGCCGGGAGCAGCGCGGGGACGAGAAGCAGGATGGTGGCGAGCGGCAGGCGCATGGTCCCTCCCGGATTATCCCAGTACGATCGGCGCCAGGAAGTAGATCACGGCCACGATCACCCCGATCGACGCCGCGTCCAGCAGCAGTCCAGCCCTCGCCATCTGGCGCACGGTGATTTGTCCGGAGCCGTACACGATGGCATTGGGCGGGGTGGCCACCGGCAAGGCGAACCCGACCGAAGCCGCGAACCCGGCCACCAGCATCACCACGACCGGCGGCTGGCCAACCGAGGCGCCGAGGGCCGCGGCAATCGGCATGGTCATGGCCGCCACGGCCAGGTTCGAGGCCAGCTCGCTCAGGATGACGACGATGGCCGCCAACCCCAGGAAGATCACCACCGGAGGCAGGTCCTTGAGCCGCTCCAGGCCGGCGCCCATCCAGGTAGTGATGCCGTTCGCCTCGATGGCCTGGGCCAGCGTGAGTCCGCCGCCGAAAAACACCAGGACGTCCCAGGGGATTCGCTTGGCCTCGGTCCAGGTAAGGAGGGGGCGCCGCGCTCCGTTCCGGGAAACGCCCTGCACGACAAAGAGCAGTACCGCCGCGGTGACCCCGATGGACGCGTCGGAGATTCTCGGAAAGAGGTCCACCAGCCCCGGTATGGTGAATCCACCGAACTCCTTCCTCTCCCGCAGAAACCAGGCGAGCGCGGTCAGGAAGAAGATGACCAGCACCCTCGCCTCGCCGCCGCGGACCGGGCCCAGGCCGGCGAGCCGGCTCTTGAGGACGTCGTCGGCTCCGCCGCCAATGCGCGCCCGGGCGGGAAACGAGACGAAGACTAGGATGATCCAGCACACCGGTAGCAGGATCAGCGTGATCGGCAACCCCAGCGCCATGAACTCGACGAAGCTGATGCTGGTGCCGGTGAGCTCGCGGATCGCTCCGGCAACGACCAGGTTGGGCGGCGTCCCGATCAGGGTGGCCATGCCGCCGATCGAGGCGGCATAGGCGACGCCCAGCATCAGCGCCGTGCGGGTGTTGTTGCCCTCCCGGTCGGCGGTGAAGAGGGCGCCGATGGCCATCGCGATGGGGTACATCATCGCCGCGGTGGCGGTGTTCGAGATCCACATCGAGATGAAGCCGGTGGCGAGCATCACCCCGAGCACCACCCGGCGTCCGGAGAGTCCAATGGCCAGGACCATCCGGTAAGCCACCCGCGCGTGGCTCTCCCAGTGTTCCAGGGCCGCGGCGAGCAGGAAACCGGCCAGGAAGAGAAAGACGAGATCGTTGGCATACGGCGCCGCCGCGTCACGCGAGGAGGCGACTCCGAGCAGCGGAAACAGGGCGAGCGGCAGCAGGGAAGTTGCCAGGATCGGCGCACACTCGGTAATCCACCAGGTCACCATCCACGCCGTGATGGCGAGGGTCCGGCGCCCCTCCGGCGTGAGATCCGACGGGCCCAGCAGCAGCACGAGCCCGAACAGGAGCGGACCGGCGAGCTGGGCCGCCGTGCGAAGGCGGGGGGCTGCCGCGATCTCGGTCATGACGCCCGGGGTGAGGGTTGAAGGCCTACGGCTCAGTCTGTCAGGGGGAGGTCGTAGTGGCAGTACTCATGATCCCGCCGCCAGCCGTACGACTCGTAGAGGCGCTGGGCGGTCAGGTTGGTTCGTTCGGTGGCCAGCTGAAGACCACCGGCGCCGGTTTCGATGGCGTGAAGCCTGGCCCGCTCGAGCAGCGCGCGTCCCACGCCGCTCTTGCGATGCTCGGTGGCCACGAAGAGATCGTTGAGGATCCAGGCCCGGCACGCCGCTACCGACCAGAAGCTTGGATAGAGCTGCACGAACCCGACGCCCCGACCGTCGGCCAACGCCAGAAAGATGACCGATTCACCCGCTGCGAGACGCTCGCGCAGGAAGCGCTCCGCCCGGTCTAGGTCTCCGGGCTGACGATAGAATTGCCGGTAGGCGTCGAACAGCGGAACCAGGAG
Source organism: Gemmatimonadales bacterium (assembly GCA_045403135.1). Classification (GTDB taxonomy): domain Bacteria; phylum Gemmatimonadota; class Gemmatimonadetes; order Gemmatimonadales; family GWC2-71-9; genus JABFSM01. The sequence continues at coordinate 19,742 of JAXIPC010000094.1, forward strand.
CGGGAGATCGTCGAGGGTGGCGCGGCGGAGGTCCATGGTGCCGTAGTATATCGTCGCGGGGATGCCCTGTCCTATGCCGGCCCGGCCCGGGACACTCACCGGGTACCTGGGGTGAGAATGAATCGTGACGAACTCGAGGCCGAGCTGGCACGAATGCACCCCGACGCCTTTGCCTGGGCGCTCCGTTGCGCATTCGGAGTCCGGGAGGATGCCGAGGATTCATTGCATACCGCCTACGAGCGAATCCTCGGCGGCAAGGCCCGTTTCGACGGGCGATCCAGCCTGCGAACCTGGCTCTTTGGCGTGGTGCGGAGGACGGCGCTCGAGCAGCGGCACAAGGGTTGGCTCCGGCTCACTCGGTTGCGGCGCTGGTTCGACAGGGGCGACGTCCCGTGGCAGACCACGAATCCCGCCGGCTCCCTGGTGGAAGCCGAGGCCGCGGAGCGGCTCGCTCTGGCACTGAGACGGCTCTCGGAACGGCAGCGAGCCGTCCTGCACCTGGTGTTCTATCAGGAGATGAGCGTTCAGGACGCAGCGTCGGTCCTGGGGATCCCGGTGGGCACCGCCAGGACGCACTACGAACGGGGAAAGACACGACTCAGGGCATTGCTCGAGCCGGAGGTGCCGACATGACCGATGGCGATCGCGATCTGCACGAGGCCTTCCAGGTCTCTCGCTCGGCCGAACGGGCCGCGGCGCCGCCGTTCCGGCGGGTGTTGGAGGGCCGCCCGGGACCGGGGAGGCCACGCAGCCCGATTCGGGCCCTCCTCCTCGCAGGCGGGGGGGCGGCGCTGGTGATCGTGGCGGTGGTCCTCGCCAGGTCCGGCAGGTCCGAGTCGGAGCGGGAGCTTGCCCGGCGGGTCATGACCTGGCGGAGTCCCACGGATTTCCTGCTCCCGGCCAATGCGGCCGGCCTGCTTTCCTTCGTGCCCCGGATCGGCGAAGCACCGGCCGGCTCACCGCTCCACGCACTCGACCCCGGCAGTGTACTTGGTCCCCCGATTCTCACACGGAGTCCCCGATCATGAAACGTATGCTCGTCGTCACGGTTCTCGTGTTCGCGCTGGGATCGACCGCACTCCCGGCCCAGGGCCCGAGGCCCGAAGACCCCCTGGCCCAGCTGCTCTTCGATCCGCAGTTGGTGCTCAAGTTCGCCAAGGAGCTCTCCCTGCAGGCGGCCCAGCGCACCACGATCGTCAACGCCATCAAGGAGGCCCAGGGCCGCATCCTCGACCTGCAGCTCCAGATGGCGGAGCGGCACGAGGAATTGGTCAAGGCAATGGAGCCACAACGGGTGGATGAAAAGGCGGCGATGGCGCGCGCCGAATCGGTTCTGGGACTCGAGCGGGAGATGAAGCAGGAGCAGCTGCAACTGCTCATCCGGATCAAGAACGCGCTTACGCGGGAGCAGCAGGACCGGCTTCGTGAGCTCCGTAAGGCGATGACCAAGGCGGGCATGGGGTTTGAGCCGGCTGGACAATCCTTCGCACGGAGGTAGATTCGACCCACACACTGGCAAACGTCGGGGTACACCCATGACACCGCCACTTTCCTCCGGTGCAGTTCGCGCGCTGGCATTCTTCGCTGCACTGACCTCAGCATGCACGGCTGGCGGCAGCGGCGGGGCGAATGTCCGGATCTATTACGTGGCAGCCGAGAATGTGGACTGGGACTTCGCGCCGAGCGGCACCAACCTGATCACCGGAGCTCCCTTCTCTCAATTCGACAGCCTGGTATTCCTGCCGCAGCGGGAGGCGATCGGCCGGGTCTACCGGAAGGCGATCTACCGGGAGTACACCGATTCGACGTTTACCACGCCGAAGCCCCGGGCGCCGGAATGGGAACACCTGGGCATCCTGGGGCCGCTGCTCCGCGCGGTGGTCGGCGACACGATTCGGGTGGTCTTCCGGAACAAGGCCGACCGCCCCTACAGCATGCATCCGCACGGAGTCTTCTACAACAAGGACTCGGAGGGGGCACCATACGCCGACGGGAGCGGGGAGGCGAACAGCAAGGATGACGGGGTGCCGCCGGGTGGGACCCACGTCTACCTGTGGCCGGTGCCGGAGCGGGCCGGTCCGGCCCACGGTGAGCTGAGCTCGGTGGTCTGGATGTACCACTCCCACACCCACGAAGAGCAGGACGTCAACGCCGGCCTGATCGGGCCGATGGTCGTGACCGCGGCCGGGATGGCGCGGGCCGACGGGTCACCCACCGACGTGGACCGCGAATTCGTGGTGGCTTTCCTGGAGATGGACGAGAACGTGAGCTGGTACTTCGAGCACAACGTGACGACCTACGCCAAGGAACCGGCCAGGGTGCCCCGCTTTGTCTCGTTCTCCGATATTCACTACATCGGCAATCTGCGGGAGTCGCTGAACGGATTCTCCCTGGGGCACCTCAAGGGACTGACGATGAAGGCGGGAGAACGGGTGCGCTGGTACGTCTTCGCCAACGCGAACTTCGAGATGCACGCGCCGCACTGGCACGGAAACACGGTGGTGGCCAATCACATGCGCACCGACGTGCTCAGCCTGACGACGATGGAGATGGTGACGGCGGACATGGTGCCGGACAATCCCGGCACCTGGCTCTTCCACTGCCATGTGGCGCCCCACCAGCTGGTGGGGATGCTGGCAACCTTTACGGTGCAACCACGAGATTCAGCAGCCGGTCGTTGACGTACACCACTTTCACCAGCTCCTTACCCTGGGTGAACCTGACCACCACCGGGTCCCGCATCGCCGCGGCCTGGACCGCCTTTTCCGGCGCTCCCCGGGGCACCTGCACCCGTGACCGGGTCTTGCCGTTGACCTGAACGGGAATCTCGACCGTCGGCTCGACGGTCAGCCCCTCGTCCCATTCGGGCCAGGCGGTATCGAACACCGAGCCTTGCCCGCCCAGCCGCTCCCAGCATTCCTCGGCGAAATGGGGTGCGAAGGGCGCGAGCATGATCACCAATTCCTTCACCAGCCGCCGTTCGCCGCAATTGACGTCGCGCATCGCGTTGAGCAGCTCCATCAGCGCCGCGATCGCGGTGTTGTAGGACAGGTTTTCCAGGCCCTCGGTCACCCGCTTCTTGGTCTGGTGCCACTTCACCACGATGCCCTGGTGCAGCTCGTTGCCGGTGAGCGTCCGCCGGTCGCACTCGGACACCAGGTCCCAGACCTTGTCGAGGAAACGCCGCGGCCCGCTCATGGCCTCGTCGCGGAAGTCGCCCCCCTCTTCGAACGGCCCCAGGAACATCAGGTACATCCGGAAGGAGTCGGCCCCCCACCGCGCGATGTATTGATCCGGGATGACCACGTTGCCCTTCGTCTTCGACATCTTGGCCCCGTCCTTCACGATGTGACCGTGGGCCCGGAATTTCCGGAACGGCTCCTCGAAGGGGAGCCGGCCGCGGTCGTGCAGGACCATCGCGATGAACCGGCTATAGAGCAGGTGGAGCACCGCGTGCTCGTTCCCGCCGATATAGCTCGCGATCGGCGCCCATCTGGCCACCCGGCCGGCGTCGTAGGCCCGGTCGTCGAATTCGGTGGAGAGATAGCGGAGGAAGTACCAGGCTGAGTCGAGGAAGGTGTCGGAGACGTCGGTTTCCCGATGCGCCGGCTTCCCGCATGTGGGACAGGGTACCTCGTACCACTCCTGGTGCCGTGCCAGCGGGGACACGCCCGAATCGTCGGGACGGAAGTCCGCGATGGCCGGCAGGAGCACCGGAAGGTCCTTCTCGGGGACCGGCACCGCCCCGCAGGCATCGCAGTAGATGATCGGAATCGGCGGGCCCCAGTACCGCTGCCGGGAAATGCACCAGTCGTGGAGCCGGTAGCGGATCTCGCCCCTGCCGTGTCCCTCCCGCTCGAGCCACGCCACGATCGCCTTGAGCCCCTCTGCCGCCGGCAATTCCGAGAACGATCCTGAGTTGACCAGCCGGAACCCCTCGGTCTCTACCGCCGCCTCGTGGAGCAGCGTGGCGCCGGTCTCGCCCGGACCCGCCAGTACCCTGACGATCGGCAACCCGTATTTCTTCGCGAACGCGAAGTCCCGCTCGTCGTGGCCCGGTACCCCCCCGATGGCGCCGGTGCCGTATTGCATCAGCACGTAGTCGGAGACCCACACCGGAATCCGCTCGCCGGTGGCGGGGTTGAGCGCGGTCGAGCCCGTGAAGGCGCCGGTCTTCTCCTTGTCGCCCACCTTGCGGGAGACCAGGTCCCTGGCCGCGACGGTCTTCCGGTACGCCTGCACCGCCTCGTGCCAGGCTGGGAGGGTGAGCGCGTCGACCAGCGGGTGCTCGGGGGCGAGCACCAGGAAGGTTCCGCCGAAGAGGGTATCGGGCCGGGTGGTGAAGACGCGGATGGGGCCGGCGTCGCTCGGAAACTCGATCTCCGCCCCTTCACTTCGCCCGATCCAGTTCTTCTGGGCCAGCGTGGTGGAGGCTGACCAGTCCATCTTCGAGGGATCCTCGAGGTTGGCCAGCAGGCGGCCGGCGTACTCCGTGATCCGGAAGAACCATTGCTCCAGCAGCCGCTGCTCCACCTGGGCGCCGCAGCGCTCGCAGGCGCCGTTGATCACCTGCTCGTTGGCCAGCACGGTCTTGTCGCGCGGGCACCAGTTGACCGCAGCCTTCTTCTTGTAGGCCTTGCCCGCCTCATAGAGCTGCAGGAACAGCCATTGGGTCCACTTGTAGTACGCGGGATCGGTGGTCGCCAGGGAGTGGCGCCAGTCGAACATACCTCCCAGGCGGGTCAGCTGACGGCGGAAATTGGCAATGTTGCGCGGAATCAGCTCGGCAGGGTGGATGCCGACCTTGATAGCGAAGTTTTCGCTGTGAATGCCGAAGGCGTCGAAGCCCATCGGCTCGAACACGGTGTAGCCGCGAAGCCGCTTGAAGCGCCCATACACGTCCGCGCCGGTAAAGGCGAAACAATTGCCGACGTGCAATCCCTCGGCGGAGGGGTAGGGAAACATCATCAGGTTGTAGAACGGCCGCCCGGCCTTATCCAGGTCTGGTTCATTGGTGCGCCGCGCGGCCCAGCGGGCCTGCCACTTCGCCTCGACGTCGTCGGGGCGGTACCCGTGCTCGGGATGGTGTTCGCTCATGGGGGTAACTTAATATCCATGCGCCAATGCCCCTCTATCGGAATCCGCTGAGCCGCCAGGTCCAGACCGGCGGGGCGATCGCCACGATTGCCTTGACGGTGGTGCTGTGGTCCTTCCTGTCCGGCGAGCTCAACTGGCCCCTCCCCTACCAGCTGGGCGCGTTTGCCCTGCTCTGTCTTCTCATCCTCTGGGTCCTGCTGTCCTGGCTCGAGCGCAAGATCATCGTGCCGCTCGGCGCGGTGACCACGATCACCCTGCGCGTGGCGGAGGGAGACCTGACCGTCAGCCACGAGGACATCAAGCAGGTGGGCGGGGGCGCGGTGACCGACGGGATCAACCGAATGGTCCGGGAGCTGAACCGACTGGTAGGCGCTGTCCGGTCAGCGGCCACGGACTCCGCGGCGCTGGCGGAGGAGATTTCATCCGCCACGGAACAGATGGTGAGCTCCACCGAGGAGGTGGCGGGAACCACCGCGGACCTGACCGATCGCGCCGTTGCCCAGGCCAGCCTGGTGCGCGGTGTGGCGGACGATGCGTCGCGAATCCTGGCCATCGCGGAAGAAGTGGCGGCCGGCGCGCTGACCGCGGTGGAACGGAACTCCGGCCTCGCCATCCTCGCCCGCGGCCAGCGGGAGCGCCTGAGCGAGAGCCTCGACGCGCTCGACCGGCTGACTGAAGAAGTTGCCCTGGGCACCGCGGAGGCCGAGGCGCTGGCCGAAGCGTCCGAGGAGCTGGAGCGCTTCGTCGATCAGGCTCGCACCGTGGCCAAGCAGACCCGCATCCTGGCGCTCAACGCTTCGATCGAGGCGGCCCGCGCCGGCAGCGAGGGCCACGGCTTCGCCACGGTGGCGGATGAGGTGAGGAAGCTGTCGGGCCAGGCCTCGATTGCCGCCGGGGCCACCCACGACACCGTCCGTACCATCGCGGGGAGGGTCTCCACCGCCCGGGCGCGGCTGCTTCGTCTCGGCCAGGGCGGTCTGGCGGCGCGGGAAGCGGCTCGCGAGGCGGTCGAAGGGCTCCGGCTGGTGTCGACCGAGGCGGACGCCGTGGACTCCTGGACGCGTAACGTGTCGCAGGCGGCCAGCGAAGTGCGCGCGCTGATCGACGGCATCGCGGGACGAACTCGAGAGCTGGCCACCGGCACCGAGGACTTTGCGGCCGCGGCCGAGCAGATCGCGGCCACCACGGAAGAGCTCAACGCGTCGACGGAGGAGATCACGGCGTCGGCGCAACACCTGGCCAATGCCGCGGTAAAGCTGACGGAGAATATCGGGATGTTCCGCGGCTGAGCGGAGTCAGCTTCCCGACAGGCGCCGGCTCATCGCCCGCGCCACGAAGCGTACTCTATCAGGCCAGGAGAGCCGGCCCAGCATGGTTTTCACAACCCCGCGAGTGAAGTAGGTCTTGTTGGTGTAGTCGATGGCCACGTCCACCAGGATCGGCCGTCCCGCCTGCATCGTCGCCCGCGCCGCGCGCACCACCTCCGTCACGTCGGCATCGGAATCCAGCGGCAGCCAATCCGCACCCACCGCCTCGGCGATACTGCCGGCATGGAAATCCGGCAGCGCGCTGGCCACCCTGCGGTTGAAGGCCGTGGACTGGAATTGGGCGATTTGTGCCAGCTCGCGGTCGCGTAGCACGAAGACCGCCACCGGCACCCGCTGGCTGACCGCGGTGAGCAGCTCGAGCCCGGTCATCAGGAAGGCGCCGTCTCCAGCGAGCGCCACGACCGGGGTCCCGGGCTTACCGAGGGCAGCGCCGATCGCGGCGGGCACCGAGTACCCCATGCAGGAGTAGTCGACCGGGGCGAGGAATCGACCGGGACGGTCGAGCCGGAGACACTCCATTGCCAGAAAGGTGCCATTGCCGCTGTCGGCGGCAAAAATCGTCTCAGGGCTGAGCTCCCGCTGCAAAGCGTCGAGCAGCACGAACGGCGTGACGCGGCCGGCGCTTCGCTGCTCGAGCCAGCCCTTGCGGACCTCGTCGTGTCCTTCACGAATCCGATTCCGCATCCGGGCATCGATCGGCTCTGCGCGGCGTTCCGCCTGGATCTGAACCAGCTCCTCGAGGAGCGCCGTAAGGAACTCCCGGGCATCGGCGACAACCGCGAGAGCGGCAGGGAAGTTGCGATTCAGCACCTCCCCGTTGATGTCCACATGAATGAGAGGACCGGGAGGCGTGAAGCCGTAGCTCCCAGTCCCCACCTCGCTGAAGCGGCATCCCAGCGCCAGCGTCACGTTGCGCTCGTCGGCGACGCGGCGGACGAACCCGGGAGCCGCACTCCCAAATCCATTCCAGAGGAACAAGGGGTGGGATTCGGGAAAGACGCCCTTACCCTGAAAAGTGGTGGACACCGGCGCCTCGAGCCGCTCGGCGAGTGCCAGCAGCTCGGCCGTGGCACCTTGGGCGCCGAGACCGGCGTACAGGAGCGGCTTGGCTCCGGGATCGGACAGCAGCTCCGCCGCGGTGCGGATCTCTTCGGCGCTTGCCCTGGGCGGCGGTTTCTCCTGGGGGGCCTGGAAGGTCCCCGGGTCGATCTCATGGCGGCTGAGGTAGTGATCCACCGACACTTCGACCATCACCGGTCCGGGCGTGCCGTGCCGGGCCAGTGCGCACGCCTCGCGAATCACCCCGTACAGGTCGGCGCCGGTGCCGGGGCGGAAGGTTCCTTTGACGAGAGGGGCGGCGATGGCGAGCTGGTCGACGTCATGAAGCTGGTAGGCGTGCGGAGCGTGGCGACGGATTCCGCAGCCGAGCACCAGCATCGGGATCCCGTCCATGAATGCTTCGCCAATGCCGGACAACGCGTGGGTCAGGCCGGCCCCCGGGACGATGTTGACGCACCCCATTTCTCCCGAAGCGCGCCAGAGCCCGTCCGCCATGAATCCGGCGCTCTGCTCGTCGGTGAGAAGGATAGGACGGATCCGGTCGGAGTCGCCGAACGCATCGTAGAGCTCGATGTTGTGGGTGCCCGGAATGCCGAAGGCATGGCGGATGCCCTCATCCGCCAGCGCGCGTACCACGATCTCGCCGCCGGTCAGCTTCATCGCGCCATGTCCTGGAGCACGCCTTCGGCCACCCGGTCCGCCAAGGCCATGATGGTGAGATAGGGGTTGATTTCCAGCGAATCGGGGAAGAGGCTCGCGTCGGCCACGCGAAGCCAGGACCGCCCCTGCACCAGCCCCCGGTTGTCGGTCACCGAGCTCGCGGCGTCACGACCCATGGCGCAGCCGCCCATGAGATGCGCCGCCGAGATCGAGATTGTTCCGGTGCGGAAGTGGCGCGCGTCGATGCGCTGGTCGATCCGGCCTGCCTCGGCGGCCTCGAGCAGCGGAGGGTCGGCCGAGGGCGCGTGGACCCGAAGCGCGCCGGCGGCGAAGAAAATCCGCGCCGACGCGCGGGTCGCCCGCACCATGGACTCGATGACCTGGTCGGTGAATCGGTAGTGCACCACCGGCCGGCCCTTGCGGTCCACGGCGATTCGATTGTCCGGAACGGCCTTGTCGCAGGCCAGCACCAGGATCATCTGGAGCCGTGGGAACGCCTGCATGAAGGTGCTGTGGCCGGCGCCGAAGCCGGTCAGGTTCTTGGCGGTGATGAAGGGGAAGTACATGCAGGTTTCCAGCACGTAGCCCTCGGCCGCCGCGCGGTCCACGAAGAAGCTCTTGGGGTGGCCGACGTCGTTGGTAATCGCGCGCGGCTGCTCGGCCACCAGGATGTGCGCGGGATGGCAGGTAAAGCCGGCGCCGATTCGTCGCGGCAGTCCCGGCAATCCGCTGCCGAGCAGCAGCGGCGTCGTGCCCAGTACGCCGCCGGCGAGCACAATCGTCTCGGCCTCGATCTCGTACTCCCCGGGCTCCCACTCCGGATCGGCGCCCTTGCCGCCGGCCGGCCGGGCGGAGACTGTCACATGGAGGCGGCGTTCGCCGAGCCGGGTTACCAGGGCGCGCGTCACGACTTCGACGCCCATCCGCTCGGCGCGGGGCAGCTGCACTCGGTTGGTGCCCTGCTTGGCGGCATTGGGGCAGCCCAGATTGCAGAGGCTGGAGCCGCGGCAACCGCGCAGATTGAGCGGAAACTGCTCGGCGTGAAATCCCGCCGCGGCGGCGCCGGCGGCGAAAAGCTGATTGTTCTCGTTCACCAGCTCCGGGGCCAGCAGGTGGACGCCGTTCTCTTCCATATACTTGCGGGAGCGGCGCTCTAGGTCGGCGTATTCGAGGCCGGGCACGGCCCACTGCTCGATGACCCGCCGGGGCGCGATCAGCGATGTCCCGGTGTACACCACGGTGGATCCGCCGTATGCCCGCGCGAAGGCCAGGGTCAACGTGCCCTCGGCGGTGAGGAACCCTCCCTCGTCGGCGTAGAGCGCCGGCGCCATGTCCAGCTCGCGTCCGGTGAAGTCGGCCTCGAGGAATCGCGGCCCGCGCTCCAGTACCAGCACGCGCTTTCCCGCGGCCACGAGCGGCGCCCGCGCGGCGGCCACGGTGCCGCCGCCGGCTCCGGAGCCGACGATGGCGACGTCGCAGCGCACCGCGCTCATCGCCGCGCCTCCCATCCGGCGGCCGAGGCGCGGTAGCCCAACGCTGCGATCACCGCCGGATCGGTATACCAGCCCATCATCACCAGGGTGCGAAGCCCCCAGACGCCGCGCCGGAACAACAGCACCCGTGATGCCGCTAAACCTTCGAGCAGTGCCGTCCCGCGCGCCGCGTCGAGCCGGGCGAACCCGGTGTGATGGCGGGCCCGCGCGGTCAGATCGATGAGCCGGACCAACAGCAGGATCTGGCGGCGCAGCCGTGCCGGGCGCGCCGCGAGCGCCGTTGCCACCGCCGATTCGAGCGCGCGCCACTGAGAGTCGGTGGCGCGAGCGGTTTCGGGGATAAAGCACTGGGCGAGTGCGCGGAACGCGGGCCAGGGAGATCTCGTCGGGAGAGACGCCACGGCCCGAAGCTACCGTGGACTTGCTGCCCCCGAAAGAGCGGCCTAGCATTCGCCGATGCGCTCGATTGCCCGCACGGCAGTGGCCGTCCTGATCGCCGCGGCACTCATCGCCATCGGATTGATCTGGGACATTGCGTGGCACCGGAGCGTGGGGCGGGACACCTTCTGGACCCCGCCTCACCTGGTGGAGTATGTCGCCGCGATCATCGTGGGAACGAGCTGCGGCTGGCTGATCGTCCGGAGCACCTTCCGCGGCACCGGACTCGAGCGGGAACACATGGTGCGCTTCTGGGGCTTCCGTGGTCCACTTGGCGCCTGGGTGGCGGTGTGGGGGAGCCTGGCGATGCTCGTGTCGGCACCCTTCGACGACTGGTGGCACAACGCCTACGGGCTCGACGTGAAGATCGTGAGTCCACCCCACATGGTGCTCGGGGCCGGCATGACGGCGATCATCGTGGGCGCGTGGCTCATGACGCTCGCCGAGCAGAACCGATCGGCCGACCGCTCTCGAAGATTTGCGATCGTCTTTGCCGTCGCCTCGGCCATCCTCCTGCTGATGCTCGTCACGATCACGATGGAGTACACCGCGTTTCCGAATCTCTGGCGCAGCCGGCTGTTTTACTTCGTTTCGGCGGCGGTATTCCCCCTCGTGCTGGCCGCGGCGGCGCGCTCCGGCAGGCTGCGGTGGCCCGCCACGGCCACCGCGGCGATCTTCATGCTCGCGAGCCTGGTGCTGTCCTGGGTGCTGCAGAGCGTTCCCGCGACCGCCCGGCTCGCGCCGATCAACAATCCGGTCACCCATCTGGTCGCCGCGCCGTTCCCGATCGCGCTCATCGTGCCTGCCGCGGCCTTCGATCTCCTGCACCGCTACGTGGGTTCCGGAAGAGACTGGCGTCTCTCCGGGCTGCTCGGAGTGGGATTCGTGGTGGCGTTGCTGGCGGCGAGCTGGCCTCTGGCGGCATTCCTGCTTTCTCCTGCCGGGCAAACCCCACTCTTCCTGGCCGACAACTGGGACTTTTCCTTCGCGCCTGGCAGCTGGCACCACGAGTATTGGGACACCATGTCCGGCGCGAGCACCGGCTCCGTCGCCGCGGCCTTCGCGAAGGTCCTGCTCCTGGCCGCGCTGTTCGCGGCGGTGGCGTCGCGGCTGGGGATCGCCCTGGGGAGCTGGATGCGGAAGGTTCGGCGGTGAGCACCGTGAGCGGCAAGCGGTGAGCGGTAAGCGGTGGCCCCGTTCATTCATCGCGGCCGCCATCATCGCGCTCGTGCTCACCACATCCGCCCACATCGGCTCACCGGATACCTGGTTTGCCGGGACGGCGGGCCCTTACCCCGTCACTGTGCTGGTGCGCGCGCCGGGCGTCATTCCCGGCCTCGCCGACGTGATCATCAAGGTGACCGGCGAGGGCGTGCGGGCCGTCACGGCGAGTCCGGCCGCCTACAACGCCGGCGAACGCGGGGTGCCTCCCGCGGACACGGCGCGCGGCGTTGCCGGCCGGCCGGGAACCTGGACGGCGCAGCTCTGGATCATGGCCCCGGGATCCTATAGCGTCCGGGTCACGGTCGACGGTAGCCGGGGCTCCGGGACGGCGATCGTTCCGGTGTCAGCGGGGGCGACCCGGGTGCTTTCGATGGACCGGCGGTTCGGGTGGCTCCTCGCGGGGCTCGCGGCGATCCTCCTCCTCGGAGCGGTGAGCATCATCGGCGCGGCGGCCCGCGAAAGCGTCCTGTCGCCCGGGGAAGTGCCGGACCGGCGCATGAAGATTCGCGGGCGCATCGCGATGGCGGTGGGCGCGGTCGTGCTCATCGGGGCGCTCGCCGGCGGCAAGGCGTGGTGGAACGCGGTGGACCGCGACTACCGGAAGCGCCTGGACCGGCGCTGGGTGGCGCAGGCGAGTGTGGTCACAGCGAGTCGCGGGGAGCTGCGACTCCGATTCAGCATCGCGGACTCGGTCTGGCGGGGCCGGAGCTGGCGGGATCGGGCTGCGTCTCCGCTGATTCCCGATCACGGAAAGCTGATGCATATGTTCCTGATCCGGGAGGCGGACGCGAGCGCCTTCGCCCACCTGCACCCGGTATCCACCGATTCCGCGACGTTCGAAACACCGCTGCCCACATTACCCGGCGGCCGGTATCACGTGTTTGCCGACGTCACCCATGAGAGCGGCTACGCCCGGACGCTGGTGGCCGAGGCCGAGCTGCCCGAGGCAGGCGAGGTAGCTCCGACCGATCCGGACGACGCCTGGTTCGTCGGGGAACCCTCGGACGCCGGCGCCGCCCTGGCCCGGGGGGCGAAGCTCGTCTGGGAGAATCGCCCCGACGCCCTCACGGCCGGGGCGGATGCGGGACTCGAATTCACGGTCCGCGAGCCTGATGGTTCGATCGGGGCCGTCGAGCCTTACCTCGGCATGAGCGGACACGCGGTGATCATGCGGGAGGATGGGAAGGTCTACGTGCACCTCCATCCGATGGGCACCGTCTCCCAAGCGGCGCAAGTGGCCCTCCGCGAGCGGCGCCCGGCGGACACCGCCAGGGGCGCGCTGGGACGCCGGCTGACCGAATCCGGGGCGCTCGCGGCCCATCCGGGCCCCCACCAGATGCTCGAGGGCCGGGCGGCGTTTCCCTACGCCTTTCCGGAGCCGGGCGACTACCGCATCTGGGTGCAGGTCAAGCGAGCAGCCGTCGTAGAGACCGGCTCCTTTCGGGTTCGGGTAAATTGAGAGAGCTGCCCCTGCTGGCGGCTCTCCCCGCCGCCCGGTAGCTTTCGCCATCTTCCCCATCACGGCGGCGATTCCCGTTTCCAGCCCGACCGATCTTCGCTCCGTCCTGCAGACCACTCTCGGGACCGGGTTCCGTGTGACCCGGGAGTTGGCCGGGGGAGGCATGTCGCGCGTCTTTGTCGCCGAGGAAGAGCTGCTGCAGCGTGAAGTGGTGGTGAAGCTGCTTCCGCCCGACCTGATGGCGGGACTCAGCGTGGAACGCTTCCGGGCCGAGATCCAGTACGCCGCCCGGCTGCAACACCCCCACATCGTTCCGGTACTCTCCGCGGGAGTCATCGAGTATGCCGGCGGCACCCGTGGCCCCTACTACACCATGCCCTACATCCGGGGTGAGACGCTCCGGACCCGCCTCGAGCGGAACGGCTCACTCCCGGCCGACGAGGTCCGCCGGATTCTTCTCGACCTGGCAGACGCGCTTGCCCACGCGCACGAGCACGGCATCGTTCATCGCGACATCAAGCCCGACAACATCTTCATCGCCGGCAAGAGCGCCGTCGTCACCGATTTCGGCGTGTCCAAGGCCCTGCGCCGCGACGCGGCCGACGGATTGGTGACCGGCGTCGGGGTGACGCTGGGAACTCCGGGATACATGGCGCCCGAGCAGGCCGTCGGTGACGACGAGCTGGATCACCGCGCGGATATCTATGCCGCCGGCGTGCTCGCCTACGAGATGTTGACCGGGAAGCGCCCCTTCGAAGGCACCACGATTCAGCAGCTGCTGATCGCGCAGGCCGTGAAGACACCGGTGCCCCTGCTCGAGGTGCGACCCGACATACCGCCCGCACTGGCCGCAATCGTGATGCGCTGTCTGGAGAAACGTCCCGAGGACCGCTTCGAGAGCGCGCATACGCTGCTGACCGCACTGGAAGCCCTGCCCAGCGGCAGCCATGGCGGCCTGACGCCGGTTCAGCCCGTCGCGAAGTCACGAGCCCCCCGGGCGGCGTTGCTGGGTGTCCTGGTGCTCGCCACGATCGGTCTCCTGTTGTGGCGGCCCTGGGGTCGTGATGCCGGCGGGCAGCCGGTGTCCGGCGGGCGCACGGCGTCGGTCGCGGTGCTGCCGCCGGAATACTTTCAGCCCGATTCCGCGGTGGCGGTTACCCTCGCGGACCTGGTGGATCACATCAGCAACGACTTGAGCCGGGTCGAGGGTCTCAAGGTGGTGAACTACATGTCCGTCGGGGCGCTGCTCCGCCGGGGCGCTACGCCACCGCTCAAGGACATGGGACAAGCGCTGGGAGTCGATCACTTCGTCCTGTTCGTGCCCAGCCGCACCGGGCGCGGACCGGAGGTGAGCGTCCAGCTCATCGTCGCCGCCACCCAGGCGCAGCTCTGGCGCACCCGGTACACGCCCGACTCGGCCAACTTCGACGAGATCAACGATGAGGTGGTATCGCGGGTGACCCACGCGCTGATCGGTGAGGGGGCCCGGCTGCCACCCGAGGCGCACTCGGCGCGGGCCCGCCGCGAGGGCGCCCACGGCGAGTACCTGGCCGGACAGCGCGCCCTGCGGCGCCGGACTCCCGAGGGGATCGCCGAGGCGATACGTCTCTTCGAGAGCGCCATCCGGCTGGACTCCACCCACGCCGAGGCGGTGGGCCGGCTTGCGACCGCGCTGGCGCTCCAGCTGAGCTACGGGTATCGCACCACGCTGCCAAGCTACCCGACGGCGGCGCGCGCGGTGACCCTCGCGGAGCGGGCGATGGAGCTCGATCCGACCCGTGCGGAGCCGGTGGCCTTCCGCGCTTACATCGAGTATCTGGCCTTTGCCCCCGCGGCCACCGTCCGCGCCGACTTCGAGCGCGCCATCCGGCTGCGGCCGGCGGAGGCCGACGTCGCCGGATGGCATGCGCTCATGCTGCTCCGGGAGGGCAAGCACGACCTCTCATTGGACGAATCCCGCCGCGCGCTGGAGCTGGATCCGCTGTCCTCGGCGCGACATCTGAGCTACGCTCTGGCCGCGCTGGGGGCACGGCGCTATCCGATCGCGGGACTCGAGGCCAAGCGCGCCACCGAGATCGAGCCGACCCTGCGGCGCTCCCGACAGGTCGAGGCGCTGGCGATGCTGCTCCAGGATCGCGGCGCCGAGTGCGCCCGGATGGACCTGGCACCGTATGCGGGCGTGAAGGCGATGTGTCTCAGAGCGGCCGGGCGGGAGCGCGAATCGCGGGCGATGGTCGATTCACTGCGCGCGGTGGCCGCCCTCGAGGGAGAAAGCGACGCGGTCTACTCCGATCTGCTCCCCGCGCAGGAGCTGGCCACCTACTACGCGTGGACCGGGAACGCGGGTGAGTCGCTCAAGTACCTTCGCCTGGCCTTCAGCCGTTCCCCGGTGGGAGTGGACCAGCGGATCGTGCAATCCGGCGTCTTCGACCCCGTGCGGGAGGCGCCGGGGTTTTCCGAGGAGCTTGCCCGGCTGCAGGACGCCGTCTGGCCCAGAGTGCTGGAGCAGCGCAAGCGGGTGGAGGAATCGGCAGGCAGCGTACCGCTGGCGGCCCGCTTGCGGGGAGCGTGGGTCCATGGCGGATGAGCCGACCAAGAAGGCCCCGCGGAAGCGTCGCTCCAAGGTACCGCCGGAGCCGCGCGGGCTCACCGCACGGCAGGTGGGTGCCGGGGTGCCGCCCGCGGCGGTGATGCGGCTGATGGAGTCGGTCGAAGCCGACGGCGGGGCGGTGATAGGACCCTATCGCGAGCCGCTGGAAGGCTTATGGCAGGTGATGGCCGCACTGCCGGTCGATCGGGTGGAGCCGACTGCCTACCAGCGGGACCTGTCGGCGCCCCATGTCGTACGCCTGGCCGAGGCCATGCAGAAGTTGGGACGATACGTGGATCCGATCGTGGTGGTGCGAGGAGAAGACGGGACCTATCGCACCCCGAACGGCAACCACCGACTGGCGGCGCTCAAGAGCCTGGGTGCCCGCTCGGTCGTGGCCCTGGTGGTACCGGAACCCGAAGTGGCCCACCGCATTCTGGTGCTCAACACGGAGAAGGCGCACAATGTGCGAGAGCGCGCCCTCGAGGTGATCCGGCTGGCCGAGGCCCTGTCGATGCTCGACGACCGGCCGGAGCGCGAGTACGCGGTGGAATTCGAGGAGCCGTCGCTGCTGACCCTGGGTCTCTGCTACCAGCAGAACGGACGGTTTTCGGGCGGCGCGTACCACCCGGTGCTCAAGCGCACCGAGAAGTTCGGCGCGGCGAAGCTCAGCAATGCGCTGGTGACGCGGCGGGCGCGCGCCGAACGGCTGGCCGAGCTCGATGCAGTCGTGGTGGAGACGGTGGGGAAGCTCAAGGAACGGGGCCTCGAGAGCCCCTATCTCAAGGCATTCGTGCTGGCACGGATCAATCCGATCCGGTTCCACCGCGGCGCCGCGCCCGACGTCGACGAGGTGATCGAGAAGATGCTCGGGGCCGCTCGGCGGTTCGACGCGGGCAAGGTGCGGCCCGACCAGGTGGCGCGAACCGGCGGCGCGCCGGACGAGGGTTGAGCTTCCGTCCGCCTAGCGTCATAGCGTCATAGCGTCATAGAGTCATAGCGTCATAGCCTCTTAGCCTCTTAGCGTCTACGCACCCCTATGCTCGCCACCGTTCCGCCCTTCAGCATCGTCGGCAGGGCGTTGATGTAGAGCACCAGCCCGGCCTCCGGTGCCACAGCGTCGGCCAGCTTTCGCCCCAGGTAGTCGGTAACGTATCCCAGCTTCAGGCCCGCGGTGACCCAGGTATCGCGCTCGACCAGGGGAACGAAGATCCCGGCCGAATCGCTCGCGACCGTCACCAGCCGATCGAACCAGATGAAGGTGTTCTTCTTCTGTGGCGGCCTGTGGATCATGCGCAACGTGCCCATGACGTTCAGGGCGCCGTTCATCAGCGCGTCCACGTCCGCAGGCAGGACCGTGCCGGCGTATCCCGCTTCGACGGTGATCGAGGGCTTGCCGCGCGTGGTGGCGGTATTCTCCAGATAGCGCGAGGCCGCGGGATCCTTGGGACGATCGCTGGAGATGATGACGTGGTTCAGCCCGAACGCCATCACCATGGCCCGCGAGATCGAGTCCTGGGCCGCGCGACCGGTCACCGTCCAATAGCTGTACGGACGGAGATTCTCGTCGAGATCCCCGCCATGGAAGTCGATCAGATGGTCGCACTGCTCGACGACCTCCCGCGTGATCAGCCAGGAAGCCCGTTCGGTCTGGGTTCCGGACGGACTGCCGGGATAGAACCGGTTCATGTTCTTGCCATCGACCGGATTGAGGTGAGGCACCCGCTGCTCGAACGACGGCACGTTGACCAGCGGCACCAGAATTACCGATCCGGCAAGACCGGCCGGGTCGATCCGGTCCACCAGGCGGGATACCGCTACGATCGAGGCGTACTCGGTACCGTGCGCTCCGGACATCAGCGCGAGAACCGGTCCGGGCCGGGCGCCGTTCACGACCGCGACCGAGATTCGGGTACCCGAGTCCACGCCGTCGGGCACCACGATTTCTCCGTATGCCTTTTCGCCGCGTCGAGCGCTTGCGGTTCCGACGGTAATGACCGCGCGCGGATCGGCCTGGGATCGCGCTGCGGCCGGCAGCGGAAGCGCGATGGCCGCTGCCAGCACAAGAATGAGCCTCACGTCTTTCCTCCGGGGAAGCCAGTCTCCATGTTACTCCCGTTCACTTGTCATCGCGAGCCCGGAGGAGGGCCATGAATCGACGCGAATTCACCGCGACCGCTGTCTCCACGCTGGCCGCCTCCGCCATTCCCTTCCGGTTCCGGCAGCAGGCCCTCAGGGTCGACGGCGCCCGCCTCAACGCGCACCTCGCGGCGCTGGGCGAATTCGGAAAGAACCCCGTGGGCGGGGTGAGCCGGGTGGCCTATACCGAATTCGACCGCCAGGCACGCGAAACGGTGATGGGGTGGATGCGCGCGGCCAAGCTCGACGTGTCGATCGACCTGGCCGCTAATCTGGTCGGGCGGCGGCCCGGCTCGGATTCGTCGCTCAAGCCGATCGTCCTCGGCTCGCATATCGATTCGGTGCCGATGGGCGGCAACTACGATGGCCAGGTCGGCTCGACCGGCGCGATCGAAGTGGCGGAAACACTCGCCGCCGCAGGCATCTCGCTCCGGCACCCGCTGGAAGTCCTGATCTTCTCGAACGAGGAAGGCGGCACCATCGGGAGCCACTCCATCACCGACGGCCTTCCCGCCGCGGAGCTCGAGCGCGTGTCCCAGAGCGGTAAGACGTTCCGGGAGGGGATTCGCTTCCTGGGCGGAGATCCCGACCGGCTGGACGCGGTGCGTCGCTCCAAGGGTGACATCGCCGCGTATCTGGAGCTGCACATCGAGCAGGGCGGCCGGCTCGACCAGGCGGGGATTCCCATCGGGGTGGTGCTGGGCATCGTCGGCATTCGCCACTGGGACGTCACGATCGACGGATTCGGGAATCACGCCGGCACCACGCCTATGAAGGGGCGGCGGGACGCGCTCCTGGTGGCAGCTCGCTGTATCGACGCGGTCAATCGGATCGTGACCAGCGTACCAGGCCGTCAGGTCGGGACGGTGGGGAAGATCCGGGTCGAGCCGGGGGCGTATAACGTGATTCCCGGGCGCGCGGTGTTCGGCTTGGAGCTGCGGGAGCTCGACGACACGAAAACCCTGGGTTTCTACCGGCGGATCCGGGCCGAATGCGAGCGGCTGGCGCGGGCCGGCGGATGCACCATCTCCTTCGCGGAGACGCTGGCAAGCTTCCCGGCGCTGACCGATCCGGGGATCCGGCGCAGCATCGCAACGGCCGCCAGGGGCCTGGGGCTTCCCACGATGGAGCTGCCGAGCGGAGCGGGGCACGATGCGCAGGAAATGGCCCGGATCGGGCCGGTGGGCATGATCTTCATCCCGAGCAAGGACGGCATCAGCCACTCGCCCAAGGAGTTTTCCAAACCGGCCGACATCGAGAACGGAGCCAACGTCCTGTTACACACGCTGCTCCGGCTCGATCAGTCCTGAGCGTCAGGAAGAGCAGCTCACGCTGATCTCCCGGGCCCTCGCGGTCGGCGGCTCCGCAAAGCGCTCCATTCCCGGGTGCTCGTCGTAAGGTGAGGCAAACAGCTGTCTGAGCTCCTCGACCATCCCGAATTCCTTTCGCTGAGCGTGCTCGATCGCTTCCTGGGCGATCCAATTGCGCAGCACGTATCGGGGATTGACCCGCCGTATCCTCTCCTGCCGCTCGACGTCCACGCTGCCCTCCGCCCTGAGGCGCGCCGCGTAGCCCGCCGCCCAGGCATCGAGCTCGGCCCGGTCGCCGGCCGGCAGCTCGGGCGCCGCGCCCTCCGGCCATGCCCCCAGGGTGCTGTCGAAGCTTCCCAGGGACCGAAGGAATCCGGTGTAGTCGACGCGCTGGTCGCGCAGCAGCGCGAACAGCTCGCGGAAGAGCACCGGGTCGGTTTCGCTCTCGGTGAGCAGGCCGATCCGGGCCCGCATGAGGCGTCCATACTCCGGAGTGAACGCCTTCCAGTACGATTCCAGCTCTTCCTGCCAGCCGGCCAGCGCCGGATCCGGTTCACCGCCCGGCGCCCCCCGATTCGCGAGCGCCGGTTCGGTGACCAGCAGCGCCTCGCCCAACCGGGCACAGCTCCACATCCCGATGTCCGGTTGCCGGCCGAAGGCATAGCGGCCCTCGACATCGGTGTGGTTGCAGATGAAGTCGGGGTCGTAGTCGTCGAGGAAACCGTAGGGCCCGTAGTCCAGTGTCAGCCCCAGAATGGACATGTTGTCGGTATTCATGACGCCGTGGGCGAACCCGGCGGCCATCCACTGTGCCATCAGGACGCCGGTGCGTCGGGTTACCACGCCGAACAAACGGCGAATCCGATCCGGATCTCCGGCGAGATCCGGGTAATGACCCTCGATGACATGGTCGGCGAGCTCCCGCACCCGGTCCACCTCGCCCCGGGACGCGAAATACTCGAAGGTTCCAAAACGAATGTGGCTGGGCGCCAGGCGGATCAGTGTCGCGGCGGTTTCAACGGTTTCGCGCTGCACCGGAAGATCACTCCCCACGATGCTGAGCGCGCGCGAGCTGGGGATCCCGAGCCCATGGAGAGCCTCGGAGGCCAGATACTCACGAATCACCGAGCGGAGCACCGCGCGGCCGTCACCGAAGCGGGAAAAGCGGGTCTTGCCGCCACCCTTCAGGTGCAGATCCCAGATCGAGTCACCGTGGCGCACCTGACCCAGCAGGAAAGCGCGGCCATCGCCGAGCTGAGGAACCCAGACCCCGAATTGATGACCGGCATACGCTTGCGCGATCGGTTCCGACCCGGGGATGCGCAGGGCGCCGCTCAGATACAATGGAAGCGCCGGATCCCTCGCGGCTTCCGGGTCGAGATCGAGGAGCGCGGCGGCATCCGGATTGAGCGCCACCAGGTACGGGTCGGGCAACGGCGTCGGGTCCACGACTTCGTAGAACGCCGGGTGGAGGCGGGCGTAGCTGTTATCGAACGAGAGATCGGTGATGGGGCGCACCCGTGAAAGATAGGCTATCTTAGCGTCTCCATCTCCCATCCATCTCGCATGCCGACCAAGTCGATAGCGCGTACCGCCCTGCTTCGGATGTCCAAGAGCCGCTGGCTCTCGGACCAGGTCATGACGCGCCCCTTCGCGAAGAAGGCCGTCAAGAGATTCATGCCAGGAGAGGAGCTGAGCGATGCACTGGACGCAGCCGGGGTCCTGGCCAAGGATCGACTGGGGACGGTGCTCACGAAACTGGGCGAGAATCTCACCGCCCAGGGCGATGCCGACGCGGTGCGGGATCACTATCTGGAGGTGATCGAGCAGGTCGCGGTCCGCAAGCTGAATGCCCACGTCAGCGTAAAGCCCACACAACTGGGTCTCGATTTCTCCCAGATCCGCTGCGCGGCACACCTCGAGGCACTCGCGCAGAAGGCCAAGGCATACGGCGTCTACTTCTGGCTCGACATGGAAGACTCGAGCTATGTGGATCGCACGCTCGAGCTGTATCGCGGGCTCCGGTCTCGGCACGAGCGCGTCGGCCTGGCGATGCAGGCCTACCTGCGGCGAACTCCGGAGGATCTCACCGCCCTGCTGTCCGTCCGTCCGACCGTCCGCCTGGTGAAGGGCGCCTACGCCGAGCCGGCCCACGTGGCGTTTCCCGCCAAGCGGGACACCGATCTGGCGTACTTCGATCTGGGGGTCGAGCTGCTGCACGCGGCAGCCAAGAGCCAGGCGCTGCCGATTTTCGGCACCCACGACATGGGGCTGGTTGAGCGGCTTGTCGCGAAGGCTTCCGCCCTGGGCGTGAAGGATGCCGGGTACGAGATCCACATGCTCTATGGCATCCGCATGGCTGAGCAGCGGACCCTTGCCGCGCAAGGCCGCACGGTCAAGACGCTCATCAGCTACGGCAGCTCCTGGTTCCCCTGGTACATGCGTCGACTGGCGGAGCGGCCGGCGAACGTCTGGTTTGTCGTGAGGAGCATGGTCGCCGGATGAGCGGCGCGCGTTTCCCCGCCGGAACGGAACCCGGTAGTATTCGTGAGAACCCTAGCCCTCTCTCGGAGCCTCAATGTCCGACCAGGTGACTCGCCGGGCCTTCCTTGCCGCCGCCGGGGCAGGTGCCGCATGGCTCGCCGCCGACCCCGAGCTGGTGCGGGCCGCGCTGGTCCACGCCCGCAACATGATCGCGGCCCCGCCGCCCTACCGGTTCCAGGCGCTGACACCGGCTCAAGCCGCGGATCTCGAGGCGATCGCGATCCGGATCATTCCATCCGATGGAACCCCGGGGGCGAAAGAGGCGGGCGTCATCCATTTCATGGACAAGTCGCTCGCCACCTACGCCGCTGACCGGAAGGGCCCGACGCTGGCCGGCCTCGCCGATCTCAACAAGCGCGCGAAGACCAAGTGGCCGGGGACGACGTCGTTCGCGGCCTTGACGCCTGCCCGCCAGGACGAGCTGCTCAAGTCTATCGAACGGTCGGATTTCTTCGGGGAAACACGCGACGCCATTGTCGTCGGAATGTTCGCCAACCCCTCCTACGGCGGCAATCAGAACCAGGCCGGATGGAAGCTCCTGGGCTTTCAGGCCCACGGTCTTTATCAGTCTCCCTTCGGCTACTACGACGCCGAAGCCCGAAAGGGAGGCTGACCGATGCAGGTGCGTCCCCGGATCACCTACCCGACATCGACGGAAGTGGATTTCGTGATCGTCGGCTCCGGTGCGGCAGGCGGTGTGATGGCCAAGGAGCTCTCCACCCGCGGCTTTTCGGTGGTCGTGCTCGAACAAGGGCCCCGGCTCGACCCGAGCCAGTTCGAGCACGACGAATTCAAGTACCTGCTCCAGCACGGCATCTCCAATCCCAGCCCGGTGTCCTGGCGAAAGACCGAGAAGGAGGTGGCCCGGGTCGGTGCCGGTGAGCTGCTCTACGCTCGGCTGGTCGGTGGCAGCAGCGTGCACTTCACTGCCAATTTCTGGCGGTTGCACGAGATCGACTTCATCGAGCGGAGCCGCCTGGGCGGCATCCCGGGCGCCGACCTCCAGGATTGGCCGGTCACCTACGCCGACCTGGAGCCCTACTACACCAAGGTGGACTGGGAGGTTGGTGTCTCGGGCGAGCCAGGACCGTTCGATCCACCCCGCTCCCGGCCGTATCCGCTGCCGCCGATGCCGGTCAAGTCGGCCGGCGTGCTCTTTGAGCGGGGTGCCAGGAAAATCGGCCTGCACCCGCAGTCCGCCCCGGTGGCGATTCTCTCCCGTCCCTTCAATGGCCGGAACGCGTGCCAGCACTGCGGCTATTGCATGAACTTCGGCTGTGAGTACGGGGCCAAGAGCTCGAGCCTGGCCTCGGTCATTCCGGTGGCCGAAGCCACCGGCAAATGCGAAATCCGGCCCAACAGCTACGTGCGGAAAGTTGAGCT
The DNA here is from genome assembly GCA_045403135.1 of Gemmatimonadales bacterium. Classification (GTDB taxonomy): domain Bacteria; phylum Gemmatimonadota; class Gemmatimonadetes; order Gemmatimonadales; family GWC2-71-9; genus JABFSM01. Next base: position 42,466 of record JAXIPC010000094.1, read on the forward strand.
CAACACGCGGGGCCGGGCCACCGGCGTGATTTATTTCGATGCGCAGCGGAAGGAGCGGTTCCAGCGCGCCAAGGCGGTCGTGCTGTGCGCGAACGGTGCCGAGACGCCGCGGCTGCTGCTGATGTCGAAGTCGAACCGCTTTCCCCAGGGGCTCGCCAATTCGAGCGGCCTCATCGGGAAGACCCTGATGTTCAACGTCGGCGCCGGCGTCATGGGACTCTTCGAGCACCCCCTGAACGAGTACCGCAGCATTCAAGTCACCCGGCTCTCCCACGATTTCTACGACAGCGACCCGAAGCGCGGGTATTACGGCGGCGGCGGTATCGACGCACGGTTCCAGATGTACCCCATCATCTGGGCACTCCGCGGCCTGGCCAGCGACGCTCCCACCTGGGGCAGCGAGTACAAACGGATGGTGGGGGACTATTTCAACCGGACGATGGCGATCGCGGGGCACACGACGTCGCTGCCGGTACCGAGCAACAGCATCAGTCTCGACCCCACGGTGAAGGACGCCTGGGGGCTCCCCGCCATCCGGGTGACCTACAACGACCATCCCGACGACCTCAAAATCTCCCAGTTCCTGCTGGACCGGTCGATGGAAATCCTCGATGCCGCCGGCGCGCAGAAGAAATGGGTGGACTACGGCGCGGAGACGGCCACGTTCACGGCCCATTTGCTCGGTACCTGCCGGATGGGGAAGAACCCGAAGACGTCGGTGATCGACACCGATCACCGCACCCATGATGTGCGCAACCTGTTCCTCTGCGATGGCAGCAGCATGGTGACGTCGGGCCGCGGCCAGCCGACCATGACGATCATGGCGCTGGCGTTTCGGGCGGGAGAGCGGATCGCGGGGCTGGCGACTCGGGGGGAAATCTGAAGGTGAGAGGTAATCTCACCTATTGAGGTAGTCCTGATACGTCATCTGCAACATCGCGCGGCCCAGCCACACGTCGCGCTCGTCCACGACTCCCGTCTCTGAGGTGACGCGGTTCGGGATCTGCTCCCAGACGTAACTTCCCCGTCCGGTCACCAGTCCGAAGCCCCCATCGAAGCCATAGTAGGCCCACGATCGCTTCGGCGAAGCAAAGATGTCCCGGCCGAATCGGTAGCGGTTCCCGTCCGGGATGCCCAGCTGACCCAGGATCGTGGGCGCGAGGTCGGTCTGGCTCATGATCGCATCGACGACGGCGCCGCGGCGAGCGAGGGCGCCGCCCGCCCACAGCATCGGAATGTGGTACCACCCCTCGGCCGATTTGTACGGCAGGCCCGCGTCGGTCCGCTCCAGTTTTTTGGAGTGGTCGGCCACAATGATCACCAGGGTTCGCTCCCACCAGGGCTCGCGCGCGGCGCGGCGGAGGAACTCGGCCACCACGTGATCGGTGTAGGCGAGCGAGTTGTGGAAGCGGGACTCACCATCGGTTCCGCTGATCCGTGCCGTACCCGGCACGTCGAAGGGTTCGTGGCTGCTCAGGGTGAGCCAGGTGGTCAGGAATGGCTGCCGCGTGCCGCGCAGGTCCGCCAGGACCCGCTCGGCCACCGCCTCGTCGTGGGCTCCCCACTTCGACGTGCGAGCAGCAGCGGGGAAGTCATACTTCCCGATGATTCGATCGAAGCGACCCTCCAGCGCGAAACCCTTGATATTGGCGAAGCCGAGCTCCCCTCCGTAGTAGAATGCGGTGGCATACCCCGCGCCGTGCAGATCGCGGGAGAGCATCGGCAGGGTTCGCACCTTGGAAGGCACCTTGAGGATCGAAGCGTTGGACACCGTAGGCGCGCCCGAGAGCAGTGCCGCCAGCCCCTTGTCGGTGCGGTCGCCCGCGGCGTAGAGATGCGTGAACAGCAGGCCCGTGTCCGCCAGATGGTCGAACTCCGGAGTGGTGCCGCGCACCCCGCCCAGCCGCTCCACCGCGCGCGCGGTGAAGCTCTCCCAGACGATCAGCAGGACGTTGGGACGTTCGACCGTGACCACCCGGTCCGGGGACGAGCTGTCTCCGAGGGCAGGCGTTTCGACCAGGATGCGCGCCGAGTCGGGGGCCATCACCAGGTAAGGATTGTCGGTGCGATTGAGACCGTTGAGCCAGGAATCGAAGAAGTGCCAGCCGGCATTCACCGCCGCCTGGTTGGCAAAAGGCTCTGACGTGAAATAGGCGCTGCTTTGATTGATCGGGATCTGCTGGATGCCACCCCGGGCGGGGATGACCAGCAGCGCCGTGACGAACAGCAGTGGCAACGCCCATATCGCATGCGTCGGCGGAAGCTCCAGGAGCTTCCGACGCAGCACCCGCCACGCCAGGGCTAGGAAGAGCGCGGTCAGCGCCGCGAAAACTCCCAGCAGGAGCCAGGGGGAGCCACCTCCCGCGGCGGCCCAGATTTCCCGCGGGTGGGTGAGGTACTGGAGCACTGCCGCGTCGATCCGCCGGCCCCACTGCCGGAAGATCTCGAGATCGGCTGCGGCGAGGAACGAGAGCGCGGTGACGGCGACGATCGTGCAGGCGAGCGTGATCCACCCCGCGATCCGGATCATCGGTCGGAACGCGGTGAGCGCCATGAGAAGGAACGGCACCAGCGAGAGGTAAGCCGTCGCCGACAGGTCGAGCGGCAGCCCGTGCCAGAGCGTACCCAGGAGCGTGCCTGGTGGGAGCGCCAGCGCGCTGGTATGGAAGAAAACCAGGAACACCACCCGCACCGCGGCGAAGAACGCCAGCCAGTAGAGGAGATAGAGCAGGAGGAGCTTGAGACGGGCGCGCACCGGGGAACAATAAACGGAAACGGGGGGCCGCTCAGGGCCCCCCGTCACCGTTGATCGGATGTGCTGTGTTACGGACGCTGGAACCGGCGACGAAGCTTCAGGTCGATGTCGAAGCTCCGGCCGCCGACGGTCAGCGTGGCCGTCTGGCTGCCGTTGAACGTGACCACCAAGGTCCGCTCCGCGGTCTGGCCGTCGCGCGGGCCTCCGTCGAAGGTCACGGTGCAGCGGCGAGTGATCGTGCCGCTGATGGGGAACCGGTCGCCCGTTCCGTCGGGCACCGGGACCACGACGTTCACCACTTCGAGCGTGCAGTCGATCTGGTAGGTGCGTTCGCCGGCTTCGTTGTGCCGGCTCCGGCTCAGGTGGTCCTCACCATCGCCGTTCCAGGTGCGCTGGGTCTCGGTACCGACGAGCCCGGTGACGGTCATGTCCCGGAACCGGTCGATCGAGGCGCTCCAGTTCTCCCCTACAGTCTCGCCCAGGATCGTCGTGTTGATGTTGGCCTTGGCGGTCAGCTGTGCGTCAAAGGCGTCCTGGACGACGTTATTCGCGTCCCAGAACATGTAGGAACGGGTGATGACCAGCGAGCCGCGCGCGACGGGTACGCAGGCCAGGCGCTGGGTGAGCGGATTGTGGACGCAGTTGGCCGGGTTCATGTCCCCGAAGCCGGGGCCGAACGAGGGCCCCATCGACGGGAAGAACACCGGCTCGCGCATGATGTCCACGTCCTCGCCGACGGCATCCGCCATTACGACGGCCAGGTCCGCGTTGAGCAGCGGGGTCTGGGCGTCCGGTCCGGTGGCGTCCTTGGTACAGGCCCCAAGAATGACGGCGCAAGTCAATGCACCGTAACGAATTGACGGTTTCATCTCACTCCTCACTGAATGTGTTTCGGTCAGGGTCCATCATCCCAGTGGCCACCGGAAATGACGCCGCCCGATCCGTGTTGTTAAGGATAGGGAGGGGTGAGGGTAACCGCTGTGATCCCGGTCACTTATGGGGCGTCCGGTCGGCCGATCCGGAAACACCCCCCGAAACGATAAAGGCCATCATTTCGGCGGCATCGCCGTCGACCGGCTCGACGTTGGCACTGGGCAGGATGATGAGATTGCCGGCGAAGTTGTAGGCCTGCGGGACGTAGACGGCCACGAATCCGGGCATCCCCAACCGGTCGGCCCCCTCGGCAGTGACGAATCCGAGGGTCCAGACCTGGCCCGCCGCATCGAACCGGGCGCGCACCGGACGATTGAAGCGGCGCTGTTCTCCCACGAACGCGTTGAGGAGGTCCTTGGTGGAGGAATAGAGCAGCCGGACGAACGGGAGCCGCGCGAGAAGCTTGTCGAGCCCGGATACCACGCCGCGTGTCACCAGGTTGGACGCCAGCGCCCCGATGAGGGCAATGGCCAGGACGCTGACCACGATGCCGGCCCCGGGGATTCCGATGGGCAGGAAGTTGTCGACCGTGCTTACCACCCACCAGACGACCCAGAACGTCAGCGCCGCCGGCGTGGTGATAACCAGGCCGCGAAGGAAGTATCGCGCGAACGCCTTCATGCCAGTACCTCCGCGAGCGCGTCGAGGAGGGTGCTCAGATGAGCCGGCTCGAGATCGCCCATGTGCCCGATGCGTATCACGTCCTGCTGCCGAGCCTCGAGCGGGCCGCCCACCAGATAACCCGCGGCACCCAGCGCGGACATCACCCTCGACGGGTCGAGCGGCGGCGGGAGTACCAGCGTGGAGATCGCGGGTGAGCGGGCGCCCTCCCGGGCCAGGAGCCGCACATCGCTCCGCCCGGCGACCCAGCTCTCCATCATCCCGAGCATCCGGCGGTGCCGTTCCCAGCGTGCCGGCCAGCCGCCCGATGCACCGATGTCGCTCAGCTGCCGCTGGAGGGCGAAAAGGAGGGAGACCGCCGGGGTCCAGAAGGGCAGATTCTCCCGCGCAATGGAGACCAGCTTCTTCACCGAGAGATAGAATCCGGCGTCGGGCTGCTTTTCGGTGCGGGCCAGAAACGGCTCGCTCGCGGCGCCGAACGCCAGTCCCGGCGGCAGCGCCATCGCCTTCTGGGAGCCGGTGCAGTAGTAGTCCACGCCCCACCGGTCCATCTCGATCGGCATCGCCCCCACCGAGGTCACACCGTCCACCAGCAGCAGCAGGTCCTTCCGCGCGCGCACCACCTCGGCCAGCCCGGCGATGTCCGCCAGGGCGCCGGTCGAGGACTCGGAGTGCACCACGGCCACCGCGTCCACGGCCGGGCCCTCGAGAAACTGGTCGAGCTGCGCGGGAGTGATCGCGGTGCCGGGGTGGACCTCGACCCGCAAAACCTCCTTGCCGCAGGATTCCGCGATCCGCGCGAAGTACTCGCCGAAGTAACCGCCCACCGGCACCAGCACCCGGCTCCTGACGCCGCTGCGCACCGCGGCCTCGATCAGTCCGGTCCCGGAGCACGTCGCCACGAACACGGGCTGGGTCGTCCCGAAGCAGGTCTGGAGCTCGGGCTGCGCGTCGGCGAGCATCGCCTTCATGCGGGGGCCGCGGTGCGGGAACATGGGGTGCGCCTGCGCAGCAAGTATCTCGGGCCGCACGTCGGTCGGGCCAGGCAGGAAGTTCCGTCCGAAGCCGCTCACGCCGCCGTAACCTCGGCGCTGCCGGCGAGCCGGACTCCACGCCGCTGCCAATCGGCCAGCAGCGCCGGCGCGGCGCCGGCGTCAATGGCCCGCACCGCATCGGTCACCACGGTGAGGGGAATGCCGGGTCGATGCCGCAGCAGGCCCTCGATGGCGTATTTGTCGCAGACATCAAGCGCGACGCCGTACAGCACGATGCCCACGGGTGCCAGGACGTCGAGCACCGGGAGCACGTTGCGGTTCGTGAACACGTCGAACCAGTGCTTGTGGAACAGGATGTCCCCGTCATAGCCCTTGACCCGCGCCGCGAGCGCCGCGGGATCTTCCGGCTCCGGCTCGATCACCAGCGGATTCCGCAGGTGGGTCTCCGCTATCTTGCGCTGTCCCGGCGTACCCCGCATGCAGTGCTCGGGAAACGTCTCCTTCCAGTCGGGTGCTGCGGAGAGTTCGCGGTGACCGGGAACGTGGTCGTCGGCGCTGGCGATGATCCGGATGCCGTGCCGATGAGCATGCTGGGTCAGCCGCTTCAAGGCCGGGATGATCTCCTCGCTGGCGTTGACGTAGAGCTTGCCGTCGGCGTGCATGAAGTCATACTGCGTGTCGACGTCCCAGAACACGATGCTCACAGCACTTTCTCCAGCCGCGGATTGGGCCGGTACTCTCTTCCCACCTTGGCGCAGGTCTCTCCCTCGCGGAGCACCACGTCGCCGGTGAAGTCGAACCGGCCCTGAAACAACGAGCTGCCCACGCCGTAGGCGTCCACCGGCACCTTCAAGCGCTCGAATTCACGGATTTTGTCGGCGGTAAAGCCACCGGACACGATGATGCGGACTTTGCCAAAGCCGCGCCGGTCGAGCGCCTCGCGGACGTTCCAAACCAGCTGCGGGCAGACCCCGGTAGGCCGGAAGTGCCCCATCTGCGGGAGGATTGACTTGTCCACCAGCATCTCGCTGGTGTCGAGCCGGACCCCGTAGAGCCGCTCGCCCATGGCCTCGGCCACCTCGAGCGAGGTCTTCACGCACTCGTTCTCGAAGTCGACCAGAGTGACCAGCCGCACTGAGGGATCGATGTGATCGGCGAACTTCCGGGTGGCGAGCACGGTGTCACCCCCATACACGGCGATGAGCGCGTGGGGCACCGTGCCGATTCCTTCGCTGCCCCACCAGGAGGCCTGCGCGTCGGTCGAAACCCCGATCGCGCCGGCAATGTGCGCGGCCCATCCATCGCCGGTCTGCACCAGCCAGTGGTCGTGACGGGCGGGGAAAAACATCACTTCCTTGGGCCGAGCCGCCTCCACCACGCGGCGGGTGTTGGTGCCGACCTTGGTACGCCGAGCCAGCACGCCGAGGTAGAGAGTCTCGAGATGGGCAAAGGCATCGTACGGCCCCTCGATCATGAGCACCGTCTCCCACGGCTCGATCGCATCGCCGTCGTGGAGCGCCCATACGTCCAGCTCGGGCCAGTCGACGGCGCAGAGCTTGAGGATGGCGATGGCCTCATCGACGCCGCCCAGGTTCGCGGCCGACTTCCCGAATACCTGCATGGTAACCCGGGGTCGGTACCCGTCCGCCCGCAGAATCTCCCGGGCGCGGGTGAAGTATTTGTCCGAGTAGTACCCGGCCCGCATCTTGTCCACGGGGAGGTTGAAGATCGCGGGATCGAGGCGGGGACGGTCGGTCATGTGGCCGGGGGGGAAAAGTGCTGCCGCCGGAGCGCGGCCAGGAGGCCACGGAGCTCGCGGGTCTGTCGGGCCTGCGGGTATCGGTCGATGAGGCGCCGAATCTCCACCATCGCGCGGCCGGGGTCGTCGAGCCGCTGCTCGTAGAGCTCGGCGAGCACCAGCCCCAGCCGCATGTCCTCGATGGGCTGCAGGCGATCGGCCTCCTGCTGCAGGTGTTCGAGCTCTCCGACGGCGGCATGAGGCAGTTTGAGGGGGCCCGCCATCAGCTCGGCGCGGCGGAGCAGGGCGGCGACCCGATCCTTCGGCACCTGGGCCCGCAACCGGTACGCCTCGGCAGCGGCCTCGGTGTGGCCCTGCGCGGCGAGCGTTTCCTCGGCGGAGAAGCCGCCGCCGGTGCGGACCAGGCCGACGTTCGACAGCACTTTGACGGTGAAATCGATCATCGGCTCCAGCAGCCAGTCCACCAGGCCGGACAGCACGCCAAGCAGGGTCCACAGCAGCCCGGCCAGGATCAGCGCCCTGGGGGAGATTCCGGTCAAGCCCAGGATGAGGGCCACGACAGCGCCGCCGCCCACCAGGAAGGCCAGCACGCCTCGCAGATAGCGGAATGGATCGGCGTCGACGCTCTCTGCGCGGCCGCGCAGGGATTCAGGCAGGAACGGCACGTTCCGAAGGTAGAGGCGGCCCCCGGGCCCGGCAAGTTGACAGGAGTGCGCTCCTGCCCCTGATTCTCTGTTCCACGCCCGTGATTCCTCCTGCCCGGAGCATCCCGTGTCGGATACTGTGACCCGCCGCGCCTTTCTTGGCACCGCCGCCCTCGCCGCCGCGGGGACCGCGCTCCCTGAGTCGCTGGCCGCCGCCACGCCCTCTAGTCCTTGGGTCAAGCGCAGCCGAGCCTCCAAGTTCGCCGCGGTGAGCTCGACCAACGGGCTGCTCGGCGTGCGGGTGGCGTTGGACCTGATGAAGCGCGGGCGCGACACGCTGGACGCCGCGGTCGAGGGCGTGAAGATTCAGGAGCTGGACCCGAACGACGACTCGGTGGGCTACGGGGGGCTGCCCAACGAGGACGGAGTCGTGCAGCTCGACGCGAGCTGCATGCATGGACCCTCCAAGCGGGCCGGCGCGGTCGCGGCGCTCGAAGGCATCAAGACGCCGAGCGAAGTCGCCCGGCTCGTGCTCAGATACACCAACCATATTCTGCTGGTCGGTGACGGCGCCAAGCGGTTTGCGCTGTCGTACGGCTTCAAGGAAGAGGATTTGCTGACGCCGGCGTCGCGGGAAAAATGGCTGCTCTGGCGGGCCAATCGCGGCGCGCGGGACGACTACGTCGATGTGCCCGACTCCGAGCCCATGATGGTCCGGCCCACCGGCACGATCAACATGAACGTGGTCAACGACAAAGGGGAGATCTCTTCGATCACGACCACGAGCGGGCTCGCGTGGAAGATTCCGGGCCGCGCGGGCGATTCGCCGATCGTGGGGGCCGGCCAGTACACCGACAACGAAATCGGCGCGGCAGGCTCCACCGGGCTGGGCGAAGCGAACATCATGGTCTGCGGTGGATTCCTGACGGTGGAGCACATGCGGCAGGGCATGAAGCCCACCGATGCCTGCCTGGCCACGCTCAAGCGCGTCGTTGCCATGACGCCGCCCCGGCTGCTTCGTCCCGACGGCAAGCCAACCTATCAGATCCAGTTCTATGCGGTGAACAAGGCCGGTGACTACGGCTGCGCGGGCCTCTTCCCGACGAGATACGCGGCGTGCGATGAGGCCAATGGGGCTCGTCTGCTCGACGGGGCCCACCTGTTCGATCGGGCCTAGCCGGTGCGGCGGCTCCTTGCGCTTGGTCTGTTCCTCGCCGCGACACCGCTCTCCGCCCAGGAGGGGGTGCCGTGGCGGGCGAGTTACTTCCCGTACCCGATCGGCAACCCGACGACCGGGCTGATGCTGGTGGGGCACTATCACCTCGCCCGGCAAGCCGATTTCGAGGCGCGGGTACCGTTCGACGGCATTTTCTCGGCGGACGCCGGCTGGAGCACCAACAACAGCCGATTCATCGGCGCGAAGTTTCGCGCGCCGCGGCTGCTGCCGGGGTGGCGCTTTGCCGTCGACGCGGGCGTCGGCCGCGAGGCGACCTTCGGCTATTACGGGTTCGGTCCCGGCGGCTCCAACGAGAATTTTCAACCCGATGACATCTTTTCGGATGAGTTCTTCCGGGTGAGGCGGACCCGCTACTTCGTCCGGGGAGAGGTCACCCGGCGCATCGTGGGGCCGCTCTCGGTGTCGGCGGGCGCCGGGTATGCCCACTTCAGGTTTTCGTCTTCTCACGAAGGGTCGCTCTTCGACAGCGACTACTTGAACACGCCGCTCCGCGGGACCGATGCGACCGCGAGGCTGTCGCTTATCGTCGACACCCGGGACAATGAGCTCCTTCCCGGCAACGGCGCCCTGCTGGAGGTCGGCGCGTGCACCGGTACCGGCCGGTTCGAGACCCGGTTTCTGCCGCCGCTGGGTCCCGGACCGTTCCAACCGGCCTTTACGGAAAGCGGGTATTGGGGAGGCTACGCCCATCTCCGGGGGTACGTGTCGCCTCGCTCCGGAACCGTGATCGCCGGGCGCTTTGCCGTTCGGGACATGGGGGAATCGGCCCCGCTGGACGCGCGGTACATGCTATCGGGATGGGAACGGGACGTGACCGTCCTGGGTGGAGCGGACTCACACCGGAGCTTTGTGCCGGGGCGCTTCGTGGGGACCGGTCTGCTGCTCGGGAGCATCGAGGTGCGGCATAACCTGCTGGACCTGGGCGGCCTGGGCGCGGTGACGCTGATCGCCTTCACCGACGCCGGACGGGTGTTCAGCCCCAAGGACTTCCAGTGGACCACGAAGGGCTGGAAGGTCGGCGGTGGCGCCGGGGTGGCGATTCGCGTGTTGCAGAGCGCGCCGCTCATCCTGAACTTCGCGGGCGGGCCGGACGGCTTCAGGTTTACGATGGGGAACGGCTGGAGCTTTTAGCCGACCGCTGCCAGCAGCTCGCGGAGGGTCGTCTCTCCCTTGTCCTTCGCATACCACTTCCGTGCGTACGCATTGCGTTGCGGGCTCGGGATCATCTTCTTGTTCGCGATGACCCATGCCTGGAGCGCGGCGGGGCGGGGGCCCCAGTGGCCCAGTTCCTTGAATTCCCCATCGAGCGCGATGGCGATCGGGATCGAGCGGGTTCCGTTGGTCCGGTACGCGTCCATCGCTTCGGGAAAGCTGTCCCGATCCAGCACCCGGAGCTCCATGCCCCGGACCAACTCCGCGAGGCGGGCCAGGACCGGTACAATATTGGCCGCGTCGCCGCACCAGTCGGCCCCGATGACCAGGAGCTTTCGTACCGGCGACCGCATGAACCCCTCGAGGGCCCAGCCGGGCAGGATGACCCGGTCAAAAACCCCCTTCCACAGTTGGTAGTGCTCCATGTCGGCGCGGAAGAACGCCAGCCATGGGGTGGCGGCTGACCAGTGTTGGACGAGATCGAGTGGCACGGCTCCCCCTCACTTTTCCTCGATGTTGACCCCGAACCGCCGCAGTCCGTTCACATACTCCTGGAACGGCACCGCCTCGTCCGGCGTGTGCACGCCGAGCGAGGTGACGGCCTTGCCGGCTTGCATGAGCGCAGTCAGGGAGAGCGAGTATCCGGTGGTCCGCATCATCGCGCTGATGCCGAGGGCGGGATCATAATAGTCGAGCAGCTCGAACGTCACGCTGCCCGGCTTGCCGGATTTGTCTCCCGATACGACGACCCGAAGCGCCACCAGGTCCCGGCCCTCCGGTTTGAAGAGCTTGGGCTGCACCGCGGCGATGAAGAGATCCCGCGGCACCACCGACTGTCCTTTCACCGGAATGGGCGCGTTGGAAATGAGCCCCAGCTCCCGGATCGGGTGCATGATCGCGACGTGACCGGGGTAGCGCAGCGTCTTGTACTCCATGCTGTCGATCTTGTCCTCGAACGCAAACGGCATGGTGCTGATCCCGCCACCGGTGTGAAACGCCTCGAGCATGCCGACCGGCGCCGGAAACTCCTGCGACTCCAGCTCCGACAGTGCCTCCACCTGTAGCGCCTTGCCGCCCCGGAGCACCCACGACGGCGTGGTGTAATAGTCGAGGGCGCCCTCGAGCGAGTAGACGATCTGGTAGTTGAGCGGCGGCTCCGGCTTTTGCGGCAGGCCACCAACGTAAATCCTGACCGAGCGAGCCCGGTCGAGCCGCCGGATGCCTTCGGCGGCCAGAATGTTCACCATGCCGGGCGCCAGCCCGCAGTCTGGAATCACCGACACGCCGCGGGCCAGTGCCGCCTCGTGCAGCTTCTTCTGCTGGAAGACGATCTCGGTGTTTCCGCCCAGGTCGCAGAAATGGCACCCGCCCTCGATCGCGGCGCGGGTCATCGGCTCGTTGAAGTAGTAGGGCAGCGCGCACAGCGCGGCGTCGTGGCCCTTCATCAGCTCGACCACCGCCGCAAAATCGCTGGCATCGAGCGGGACCGCCCGGAGCCGCTTGCCCAGGTACGGTTGCAGGAACGCGGGAAGCCGATTGGGGTTGAGGTCGGCCAGGGTAACCTGGTCGACCTGGTCGTGCTGCAGGAGATTGTGCGCGGCGGCGCAGCCCTGAAGGCCGGCGCCGAGAACGAGCATCTTCATGCCAACTCCGCCGTGAACGCGCGCCAGGAGGGAAGCCCTCAAATTTAGCGGCGTCGGCGCCGGTATTCAACGCGGCAATGGAGTGTTGTGGCTGCGCGGTCTAGCGGATTCCCGATGGTCCACCGCCGGTTCGGGGAGTTCCAGGATGGTGGGTGAGCTGGCGGAGCCGCACCGGCGCGCCGCTCCACACCGGCCGGCGCGAGCGCCCGCCGCCCAGCGGCCGCACTTCGAATCCCCCCGGCTGGAAATACCCCAACGAATCGGCGCCCCAGCGGACCGCACCCGTCGCGCTGCTGTCGAGCAGCGTAAGCTCACCGGTTTCCGCGAGCACGCAGAGTCCGCCATTGCGGCACTCGTGGATCACCCCGCGCGGAGGCTCGCCCAGGAGCTCGCGGGACAGCGAATCCGCCAGTGCCAGCGAATCGGAGGAAACCGGCCGGAGCTCCACTGCTTCCGGCGGTGCCGGCGTGATGAGGAAGCCCCCGGCGCTCACCACGATGCTCCGGCCGTCCCGACTCCAGCCCAGCCGCTCCGGCTCACCCGCGCCGTCCGGGAGCGGCGCCGCCGATTCGGCGCTGCCCACGAGATTGAGGACGACGAGCGACCACGGTGGGCCTTGGGCGCCGCTCCTGGCCCTGAGGAACGCCACCATCGAGCCGTCGGGGGAGAGGCGGGGGAAGCGCTCCTCGGGGCGATTGAAGGTGAGGCGGATGAAGCGGCCGCCTCCAGCGGGCGCGGCGTAGAGATCGGTCAGGCTGTCGGGTCCCTCGCCCACCGCGACCACGAATGGCTCCTCGCCGACGTCGATCTTGTTGGTGAGCGGCGAGACGCCGCAAGCGGCGAGCGCCGCCAGGTAAGCGGTGAGCGCCCTCTCACCTCTCACCGCTCACCCCTCACCGCAAACAGCCACCACCCGTCCGGATCGATCACCACGGGGGCCGGCGCTGCGTCTCCGGCCCAGTGCGTCACGACCCGCGCCTCCCGCGCCGAGAGATCCAGCGTGAGTGTCCGGTCGCCCACGCGCACCTGCAGGTTCGGCATCCGGAATACTCCCCAGGCCGCTTTCTGGGTCTGTCGAACCGTGATCAACAGATGCCCTCCGTCGAGCGCGGCGGTGGCTTCGAGGATGGGATAGCCCGGCCGGGTGAGCGCCTGCCTGAAATACCAGTCAAGATCCTGCCCCGACTCGGCGGCCATGATCCGCGCGAAATCGCTCGACAGGGCGGTCCGGTGCTCGAACTCGCGATAGTAGCGGCGGAGCCCCTGGAAAAAAGCCGAATCGCCGATCAGGCCGCGCAGGGTATGAAGGACCCAGGATCCTTTCTGGTAACTGTTGCTGCTGAGAAGCCCCCGTCGCGGGTCGGTGATGGTGGAATCGAGGATCGGCCGATCCGTCACGGAGGAACCGACAATCGTCGTGCGGGCTCTCGTCATCGTCTGGCGGAGGGCGGAGTCCCCGCCTACATGCTCGGCCCAGAGCGCGGCGCCGTAGGTGGCGAACCCCTCCGACAGCCAGACGTGATGCCAATCGGCTTCGGTCACCGCATCGCCGAACCATTGGTGCGCCGTTTCGTGGGCGACGGTGCCCTCGGACATCCGTCCGTCGCGAACCGCCCGTTCATCGTAGAAAATGGCGGTCGAGTTCTCCATCCCGCCGAACCGCGTGGAGGACTGCACGTGGCGGAGCTCGGCATAGGGGAACGGCGCGATGCGGGTGGCGAAGAAGTCGATTATTTCGGACACCCGCCGGAAAGCCCCATGCACGGCGGTGGCCGAATCCTGCGGGTAGGTGTAGACCGACACCGGGACGCAGCGGGTGGCGCAGGTCGCCGCGGGCATCGCGCTGATCGCGAAGCGCGCCATGCCGACCACCATGGTATACACAGGGATGGGCTCGTCGTTCCGGAACCGCCAACGACGCCGGGCGCCGGGCAGACTGTCGACGCCTTCGAGGCGGCCGTTGGCGACGACGGTGTACCCGCCAGGAGCCTCGACCCGCCACGCCACCGCCGCCTTGTCACCGGGGTGATCCTGGACCGCGAGCCAATACCGAGCCCGGTCGGGCCAATTGTCGGCGAAGATCGTACGGGACAGGTCGCCCCCGCGGATCACGAGTCCGTCCCGGGGCACCCCGTCATACTGGATTTCGGTCCGGAATGTGGCGGCGACGTTCGCCCCAATCGGGATCACGACGCGATGTCCCTCCCGCTGCCACCGCACCACGGCCCCGTTCACCACCACCCGCCGGACGGTCATGACGGAGTCGAGGTCCAGGACGACCGGCCGGGACCCGCCCCGCCGCCACTCCGTGGTGATGACAACGGAGATCGAAGAGTCCGCGACGGGAAGTGTGACCGAGATGTCGTAGCGGACCGCGTCGTGGGGAAGGCGCGCCCGGTCCCACCGGCCGGCGAGGGCTCCTTGACCGGCCAGCGGCGCGGCAGCGAAGAGATAAGCGGTGAGCAGTAAGCGGTGACCGGGAAGACCGCGCCGCGGATACCGCTCACCGTTCACCGCTGACCGCTCACCGTTCACTGTTTTCCAGCGCCTCATCAAAGTCCTGCATCGTCTGAAACCGCTCTTCGGGCCGGTGCGCGATGCTCTGGGCGATCACCCGCTCCAGCGCCTCCGGCATTGCGGGATTTGCCTGGCGCAGCCGCAACGGTAGTCCGGTCAGGTGGGCGAGCATCGTCTCTTGCGCGGTATTGCCTTCAAAGGGCAACCGGCCGGTCAGGAGCTCGAAGCCCAGCACGCCCAGCGCGAAGATATCGCTTCGAGCGTCCAGCGGCTTGCCGCGGATCTGCTCGGGGCTCATGAATTCCGGCGTCCCCAGCACGATGCCGGTCGCGGTGAGCTTCATCACCTCCGGCCCCGCCACGCTTTCCTTGGCGAGCCCGAAGTCCATCACCACCGCACGCTCGCCTCCCGATTCCTCGGTCACCAGCATCACGTTTTCGGGCTTGAGGTCCCGGTGCAGCACGCTCGCGCTGTGCGCGTGCTGGAGGCCCCGGCAGAGCTGCTTGAGGAATGGCACCGCCAGGGGCGGAGGCATGGGGCCGTGGCGGGTTTCCCGGCGCGAGAGGGTCTCCCCGTCGAGGAACGGCATGACCAGATAGGGCATGCCGGCAGCTTCGCCCCAGGCCAGGATGCCGCACACGTTCGGATGGTCGAGCCGCATGGCAACCTTTGCCTCGCGCCGGAGCCGCGCCATCGCCTCCTGATCTCCGGTGAGCCGGGACATCAGCACCTTCACCGCCACAATGCGCCCGGTGTCCCGGTCCTTGGCGCGGTAGACGTACGCCATCCCGCCCTCGCCCACCCGCATCTCCATCTGGTACCGCCCGTCCATCACCCGGCCGGAGAGGCCGGACGCCGGATCTCCGCGGCGCGCCGGCGGCAACCGGACCTCGCCGGTGCGGTGAAGACCCAAGGCACGAGGTGTGGTCGGTGCCGGGGCGCCTCCCGGGACCAGCGGAAAGCCGTCTTTGGTGCAGAAGCGGGCCGGCGGATCGAACGTGGCGCCGCAGCGGGGACAGCGAAGCGCGCTCAATCGCGAGGCTGGTTCAGGGAGACCGCTCCGATTGCTCTCGCTCCAGCGCCTTGCCGATCGCGACGATGGCCGAATCCGACACCCGGGCCGCGAAGCGAAGATCCGTCTCGCCAAGGGGAGGATCACCGGTGCCGGTGCGCAAGAAGAACACCCCGGACCGTTCCCCCCCCAGCGAAAACGGCAGCACCAGCGACGAACGGGTCTCGATGTTCTTCATTCCAGTATAGAGCGGGTCGGTGGTGGCATCCTGGACCAGGACCACTTCGCCGGTCCGGAGGGCCTGCTGAATCTCCGGGTACCGGCTGGTATCCACCGACAGGTCAGTGAGCATCGGATTGTCGGAAGCCGCCACGACTCGCATCCGCTCCGCCCCGGGACGCCCGAGCAGGATCGAGCACCGCGGAATCCGGAGCACCGAGGCCACCTGACGGACCAGCACCTGGTACAGCTCGCGCGGCGGGAGATTCACGGTGATCTCCTTCAGGAGCTCCGCCAGCACCGCCTCGGATCGAGCCTCGGCGCGGTCCTGGTCGAGCGCGCGCCCGGCCCGGAGCTGGCCTCGGATCCGGGCAAGGAGCTCGGGAGCCCGCACCGGCTTGGCGATCACATTCGAGGCGTCGAGACCCATCGCCCGCATCGATTGTTCGGAGAGCGGCTCGGTGGAGAGCGCCAGTACCGGCAAGTGCCGGTGCCCGGGCGTCCTGCGGAGCAGCTCGAGTACGGAAAACCCATCCTCCCCCGGGAGGGACAAGTCCAGCAGCAGCAGATCCACCGTGCGGCTAGCCATGTATCCGGCAATCCCGGCGCCGGTGGAAAGCGCGGCGGCATCGTATCCGTTCTCGATCAGGAGGCGAGACAGCGTCCGCGCAAAGGTCTGGTCGCCATCGACGATCAGCACATGCGGAGCCAGGTCGCTCATGTCAGGTGGTGAGGCGCGCGAAGAGGTCGGGATCCACGTTCCCTCCGCTCAGAATGGCGGCCACGGGGCCCGAAGGGCGGTAATGTCCTTCGAGGAGCGCGGCCACCGCGACCGCGCCGGAGGGCTCGACCCGAAGGCCCATGCTGTGAAACAGGAAGCGCACCGCGGAGCCGATAGCCGCTTCGGGAATACGCAGCGGTCGCTGAACCCGTTGTCCGATATAGCTCCAGGGAAGGTGTCCGAGCGCCACCGGCAGGAGGCCGTCGGCGATGCTGGCCGTGGCCGGGAGGGCCACTGGTTTTCCTGCCGCGAGCGCGGCGGTGAGCTTGGCAGCCCCCTCGGGCTCGACCCCGATCAGCTCCGCCGCTGAGCCCAGGGCAGCGGCGGCCAGGCAGCTTCCCCCGAGCAGGCCGCCCCCGCCGACCGGTACCAGCAGCGCCGAGATCTCGGGTCGCTCGTCCAGCATCTCGAGCGCACACGTGGCCTGACCGAGAATCACGTCCGGGTGCTCGAAGGGCGGGATCATGGCCAGGCCCTCGCGGTCGGCAAGGTCCTCCGCCGTCTTCTGGCGGATGTACCGGTCCACCAGAACCACCTCGGCGCCTTCCGCCCGCACCGCCGCGACCTTAACCGGCGGTGCATTGTCGTTCATGACGATCACCGCCCTCGTGCCCAGCCGCCGCGCGACCCAGGCCACGGCCCGCCCATGGTTTCCACTCGAATGGGCGATCACCCCCTTGACGCGCGCCGCATCGGGCAGGCGGGTCACGGCGGTCCAGGCGCCCCGGACCTTGAAGGCGCCGATCGGCTGCCATTGCTCGCACTTGAGCCAGACGGGAACGCCCAGGCGTTCGGCGAGCCTGGGCGCTTCGATGAGCGGCGTACGGACTGCGATGCCCTCGAGCGCCGCCGCGGCCGCTCGAAGCTCGTCGAGCGCGGGGCTCATGGTCCGCCCATCCGCCCGTCCGCCTGTCCGCCTGTCATTCGACCGCCACGCCGGGCGATGGCGCCTCGTCGCCAGTGGGCTCCTCCGCACCACCCTCATCCTCCTTGACCACCCGGGCCACGTCGACCAGAAGGTCACCCTCGTCGAGATGCATCACCCGGACGCCCTGGGTGTTCCGCCCGATGACCCGGATGCCGTCGACCGGCACCCGAATGATGATTCCCTTCTTGGTGATCATCATCAGCTCGTCGTCGGGGAGGACTTCCTTGAGCGCCACCACCGCGCCGGTCTTTTCGGTGTTGTGGAAGGTGATGATGCCCTTGCCACCGCGCTTCTGCACCCGATAGTCCGACAGCTCGGAGCGCTTGCCGAAGCCATTCTCGGCCACGACCAGGAGGGTGGAGTCGCGCTGGATCACCACCATGCCGATCACCGCGTCGCCCTGGTCGAGCTCGATGCCCTTCACCCCGGTCGTGGCGCGGCCCATTTCGCGGGCGTCGCTCTCCTGGAAGCGGATGCTCATCCCGAGCCGGGTGGCCAGCACGATGTCGTTGTTGCCGTCGGTGATCTGAACGTCGATCAGCTCGTCGCCTTCTTCGATGTTGATCGCGTTGATGCCGTTGGCGCGCACGTTGCCGTAGGCCGACAGCACCGTCTTCTTGACCGTCCCGTTCCGGGTGGCGAACAGCAGCCATTTGGAATCGACGAACTGCTTCACCGGCACCAGGGCCGCGATCCGCTCGTCCGGCCGGATGGCGATGCACTGGATCACCGGCTTGCCCCGCGCCGCGCGGCCGCCCTGGGGAATCTCGTGGACCTTGAGCCAATACACCTGGCCCTTGTCGCTGAAGAACATCACGTAGTCGTGGGTCGAGGCGATGAAGAGGTGCTCGATCCAGTCGTCCTCCTTGGCGGTCGCGCCGGTCAGCCCGCGACCTCCGCGCCGCTGCTTCCGGTAGGTGGACACCGGAATCCGCTTGATGTAGCCGGAGTGGGAGATGGTGATGACCATGTCCTCTTCGGCGATCAGGTCCTCGACCGAGAAATCGTCCTGGTCGGGGATGATCTCGGTACGGCGGTCGTCTCCATAGTCCTTGGCCACCTCGGCCATCTCGGACTTGAGGATGCCCATGCGCTTTTCCTTGCTCTTGAGGATGCTCCTGAGCTCGCTGATCGTGAGCCGCACCTCCTTGAGCTCGGCGTCGAGCTTGTCGATCTCGAGTCCGGTGAGCTTGGCGAGGCGCATGTTGAGGATCGCCTCGCTCTGTTTCTCGGAAAACTTGAACCGGGCCCGGAGCTTCTTATCGGCCTCCTCGCTGTCGGAGGAGCCGCGGATGATCTTGATCACCTCGTCGATGTTGTCGACCGCGATCTTGAGGCCGTCGAGGATGTGCTCCCGGGCCTCGGCGGCGTTCAAGTCGAACTGGGTGCGCCGGATGATGATCTCGTGGCGATGCTCGATGAACCGCTCGAGCAGCTCCTTCAGGGGCATCACCTTGGGCTGGCCCTTGACCAGGGCCAGGTTGATGACGCCGAAGGTGGACTGCATGGCGGTGTGCTTGTAGAGCTGATTCAGCACCACGCTGGGGATCGCG
Source organism: Gemmatimonadales bacterium (assembly GCA_045403135.1). GTDB lineage: Bacteria > Gemmatimonadota > Gemmatimonadetes > Gemmatimonadales > GWC2-71-9 > JABFSM01. The sequence goes on from JAXIPC010000094.1 coordinate 61,215, forward strand.
TCGCGCTTGAGCTCGATGACCAGGCGCATCCCGTCCCGGTCCGATTCGTCCCGCGCATCGCTGATGCCCTCGATCCTCTTCTCGTTCACCAGCGAGGCGATGTCCTTGTGCAGCGTGGCCTTGTTGACCTGGTAGGGCAGCTCGACCACCACGATCGCGGCACGGCCGGTGGAGGGCTTTTCCTCGACCTGCACCCGGGCCCGCATGATGACCTTGCCGCGACCGGTGGCGTAGGCATCCTTGAGTCCGCTGGTGCCGTAGATGTACCCGCCGGTCGGAAAATCGGGGCCCTTGATGTGCTTGAGCAGGTCTTCAGTGGCCGCGTCGGGCTTGTCCACCAGCAGCTCGACCGCCTTGGCCACCTCGCGAAGATTGTGGGGCGGAATGTTGGTGGCCATGCCGACCGCGATTCCGCTGGAGCCGTTGACCAGCAGGTTGGGGATCTTCGACGGCAGCACCGTGGGCTCCACCAGCCGGTCGTCGAAGTTCGGCTGAAAAGCGACGGTGTCCTTGTCGATGTCCTCGAGCATCGCCACCGCGATGCGGGTGAGCCGGGCCTCGGTGTACCGGTACGCCGCGGCGGGATCGCCGTCCACCGAGCCGAAGTTGCCTTGCCCGTCCACCAGCGGATAGCGGAGCGAGAAATCCTGCACCATCCGCACCATGGCGTCGTACACCGAGGCGTCGCCGTGCGGGTGATACTTGCCCAGCACGTCGCCCACCACCGTCGCGGATTTCTTGTAGGGCCGGCCCGGCACCAAACCGAGCTCGTTCATCGCGTGCAGGATTCGCCGGTGCACCGGCTTCAACCCGTCGCGCGCGTCGGGCAGCGCGCGCGACACGATCACGCTCATCGAGTAGTTGATGAAGCTCTGCTTCATCTCCTCTTCGATGGCGCGAGGCAGAATCCGTTCACGCGAATTGGGCGCGGTCATGGGCGATCGGACCTTGGGCTACGGTGAGGGCGGGACAATCGGGGGAAATATAGACGGCCGGACGGCGGGAAGGCAACTCCGGATGAGCCACCTAACTGGTTGATTTTAAAGGAATTAAGAGTCAACCTGAGCGAAGCGAAGGGGCCAGTCTCAGGATGCGATGGGCCCCTGCGTCGCGGTGCTCCTCAGGGTGACCTTGGCGCGCCTTCCCACCAGGTACGCCGGCACGATAAACAAGGCGCCGAGGGTACCCGCGATGGTGCCGCCGGCAGTGGCCAGCGCGATCGCGCTGAACATATTGTCGTCGCCGGCACCGATGGCCAGGGGGATCAGGCTGGCGAGCGTGGTGAGGGTCACCAGCGTGATCATGCCGGCGCGGTCGCTCGCGGCGGCGAGGACGTCTTCGACGGACAGGCGGACAGTCGGACGGGCGGATGGCAGAACGCTCGCGGTGCCCTCTATCCGCCCTTTCGCCCCTCCGCCCCTCCGCCGCTTCTCCAAAGCTGCATCCACCAGCAGAATCGCCTGGTGCACCGCGAGCCCCACCACGAGGATCACGCCGACCGCGGCTTCGCGGCTGAAGGACGTTCCGGTGGCCCAGAAGACCGCGGCGACACCCGCGAGACAGAGCGGCAGCGCGAAGAACACCATCGCCGTGGCCCACACCGAATTGAAGACGATGGCCACCGCCAGAATGACCAGCGTCACCCCCGCCGCAAAGACCAGCCACAACCCCTTGGTGCTCTCGTCTTCCTCCCAGGAGAACTGCTGGTCGCTCACCGTGTACCCCGCCGGCGCGGTGATCGATTTCATGAATGCTTCATGGGTGCGGTTGGCCAGCTTGGCGGGGCCGCGGAAATCGTAGGCCACGACCCGCAAGTACTGCTGGTCTTCCCGCTGGATGGTTCCCAGCCCCTCGCGCTCGCTTACCGCGGCCAGGTCGCCGACCCGCACCGGCGAACCGCCCGCGGTCGGCACCAGGGCGGAGCGCAGCTCGTCGAGCGAGCGCTCCCGGGATCCGCTGGCCTTGAGCGAAACCAGGATCTCCTCGCCGTCGAACTCGAGCTGCTGCCCGCCGACGGCGCCGCGAATTTCCCGGGCCACGGCGTCGGCAAACTCCCGGGAGGTGACCCCGGCGCGGGCCAGCGCGGCGCGGTCGGGCGTGAGGATCACGCTCACCGCGCGATCGTTGCCCCAGTAGCTCGCCGCGTTGATGTTCACGTTGCGCACCCGCGAGATGCCCTCCAGCCGCTGCTGCAGGTCCTTGGCTAGCCGCTCGACTCCGCCGAAGGAGTAGCCCAGGATCTTGATGCGGAACGAGACCGACGACGAGCCGCCGCCGTTGAAGAACCCGGGCCCCCGGCCGTAGACACCGATGGAAGCTCCGCCGACCAGCACCGCCCGCTGGGTCATCTCCTCCTGCATCATCAGGGGGAGCGCCGTGAGCGCCGCGTCCTGGGCGAAGGTCACCTGGACCTGTGCCTGAGAGCCGAAGCCGCGCGCCTCCACCTTCTCCACGCCGGGGCGCCCCACGGCGATCCGCTCGAACTCAGCCATGCTCCGGTCCAGACTGGCGGGATCGGAGCCGCGCGGAAAGTTCAGCGATACGCTCAGCGTGGTGCGTTGCCCATACCAATTGCCGAATGACGACTTGGGGACCCGCTTGACGAAGCCCCAGCCCATCACCGCCAGCAGCGCCACGGTGAGCGCGATGGTCACGCGGCGCCAGCGGAGCAGGGGAGCCAGGGCGACGGTATAGAACCGGATGAGCCGGGGCCAGCCGCCGGTCTGGTTCCCGCCCACCCCGACGGCGGGGATCATCACCACCGAGGAGAAGACCGACCAGATGAGCCCCAGCGCGAACGCCGCCGCGAAGGGCACGAAGGCCGCCCGCGCGTTGCCCTGCAGGTAGAGGAAGGGAACCAGCACCACGACCGTCGTGAGCGTCGATCCCACCACGGCTCTGGAGATCCGGCTTCCCGCGGCGGCTCGCGCCTCCGGCGTGTCGGGTACCCGGCGCAACCGGTCCACCACCACCACGCCATCCTGAACCAGGATGCCGATTCCCATGCCCAGTCCCGCCAGGGTCAGCAGGTTGGCCGGGATCTCCAGCAAATAGAGGCCGAGCGCGGTGCCGGCAATGGCGATCGCGGCGCTGCCCATGACCAGCATGACCGGGCGGAGCCGCCGCATCGCGATCAGCAGTACCAGCGTCACGGCGACGAAGGCGATGGCGCCGCGGGTTACCAGATCGCGGAGCTGCTTGCGCAGCTCGACGCTCTCGTCCGACTCGAGCTTCATGGTGACGCCGGGCGGGAGCACGGAAGTCAGGCCCGCGACCGCGGTGCGGACCCGCGCCGCGGTATGGATCGCGTCGGCACCGGGAAGGCGGGTGATGTCGAGCCCCACCGCCGGCACGCCGTTCAGCCGGGAGAATCGGCCCCGGGCATCCTCGTCCGGCCGAACGGTGGCCAGCTCGCCCAGACGGAAGACTCGGCCGCTCGGCGCCCGGATCGGGAGCTCTTCCAGGTCCTGGTAGGCGTGGGGCTGGTCGCGCAGCACGACGCTGCGCACCGACGCGCCATTGTGCTCCTCGCCCAGGGCCCGCACCACCCGCGCCCCCGCCAGCGCCGCCGAGAGCAGGGCCGGAGGAATCTCCAGCTGCCGGAGCCGCTGGACGTCGTAGGACACCGCGACGCCCAGCTCGGCCGCGCCGAATTCGGTGACGTTCGACACACCCGGGATCGAGGTGAGCCGCGGCCGGAGCTGCTCGCGGGCGAGCCGGCTCAGCGTCCCGGGCGTGTAGGGTCCGGCGAGCGAATACTGGAGCAGGGGCTGCTCGTCCAGCTCCTCCGGCACGTAGTTCGACACCTGGGGCGCCGTCGCGCCCTCGGGCAGCATGCTGTCGGAGCGGAGCAGCTGGAGCCGCTCATGGATGGCGAGGCGGGTGAGCTGCACGTCCGCATCCGGCTCCAGCTCGACGGTGATGGAGGAGTTGCCCCGGTCCCCATTGGAGGTGCTGCTGGTTTTCCTGACCCCGCGCACGCCCTGGATCGCCGCTTCGATCGGCGAGGTGAGGTAGGTCTCCAGCAGCTCGGCGGAGGCGCCGAACCAGGTTGCGCCGACGGTGAGCCGGGGCAGCTCGACGCTGGTTCTGGTGGCGAGAGGGAGCCGGGTGAACGCGAGACTGCCCGCGAGGATGAGCGCGCCGCCGAGGGCCCAGATGACGGCGGGACGGGTGGTGGCCCATCGTATCATGCCCAGCGCTCCTGGTCGGGAGGCAAAGAGGCAAGGAGGCAAGGAGGCAAGGTTGATCTCACGCGACGACCTCGCGTCTGGCGGTCATAGCCTCTTTGCCTCTTAGCCTCTTTGCCTCTTTCCGTCTTTCCATCCACGTATACGCCGTCGGCAACAGGAAGAACGTCACCGCGAGCGCCGACACGCTGCCGCCGATCACCCCCGCGGCCAGCGGCTGATAGAGCTTGCCCCCGCTGCCCCAGCCGAAGACCAGCGGGAGCACGCCGGTGATGGTGGTGATCGAGGTCATGGCGATGGCGCGCAGCCGCTGGCGCCCGCCCAGGAGCACCGCGTCCTCGATGGAATGACCCCGCTCGCGGAACCGCCGGATCGCGTCGAGCTTCACCACCGCCTCGTTGTCGGCCATGCCGATCATCACCACGATGCCGATGAGCGACACCGCATTGAGGCTCTGCCCGGTCATCCAGAGGAAGAGGATGCCGCCCACCGCGGCGAGCGGCACGGTCAGCATCACCAGGAGCGGAATGGTGAAGGAGGCGAATTCTCCGGCCAGCACCAGGAATACCAGCGCCACCGACAGCACGGCCACGAGCGAGAGCTCCTTGGTGGTGCGTTGCTGCTCGGCATCGGCGCCGGCGATCTGCCAGGACAGGCCCGGGGGCGGGCTGAGAGGAGAGAGGGCTTCGGCCACATCGGTCGTTGCCCGCGCGGTGCCGCCGCGCTCCACCACCGCTTCCACGACGCTCACCGGCCGCTGGTTGATGCGCACCACCTCGACCGGCGCGCGAATCTCCCGGACCGACACCAGCTGCCCGACGGGAATGCCGCGTACCTGGGTGGCCAGCGCGGTGGCGAGATCCTCGTTGGCGTTGCCGGCAAAGCGCACGGTGATCGGGGTGCGCCGGTCGGTCTCGCGGAACTCGCCCGATTCGACGCCGCCCAGCCCGCCCGCCAGCGCGTTCGCCACCGCGTCTACCGAGAGCCCGAACTCGGCGATCCGCTGCCGCTCCAGCGTCACCTCGACGGTGGGCTGGGTTCCGCTGAAGGCGTCGCGCACGTCGGCAAGAGTGGTGAGCGGCGCCAGCAGGCGTCGCACCGAGTCGGCCCAGCGGTCGGCCTCGTCCAGACGGGGCGCGGTCACCTCGACCCGCACCAGCCGGCCCTCGCGGCCGATCAGGCTGCCGAACTCCGACTGGCCAGCCAGGTCGATCGCGAGCGAGCCCTGCGCCAGGTCCGGTACCGCGGCGCGGAGCCGGTCGGCGAAGCGCTGCGCGTTCTGGCCCTCGGGCACTGGGATGATGAGCTGGGCGGTGGCGCTGGTGCCGGGGTCGGCGCCGGCGAGCACCTCTTCGTCGGTGGCGAGGCCGATCCGGCTGTAGGTCCCCGCGCTGCCGAGCGCTTTGGCCGCCGCCTCGAGCCGGGCGGTCTGCCGCGCGGTCTCCTCGATCGCGGTGCCCTGGGGGAGCGAGAGCTGCGCCACCGCGGTGCCCTCGTCCACCTGGGGGAGGATCTCGCGCGGCAGCCGGAGTGTCACCCAGACCGTGAAGGCCGTGAGCACCAGGGCGAAGGTGAAGACCGCGCGGTAATGCCCGAGGCTCCAGCGCATGCCGGCCTCGTACATCTCGGCCGCGCGGTGGCCCAGCCTAGTGAGAGGTGAGAGGTGAGGAGCAAGAGGGACCTCCTCGGCGCTGTCATTGCGAGCCGCTGCAGGCGGCGCGGCAATCTCCCGCTCACGACGCCGCCAACGCACCATCATCACCGGCATCAAGGTCAGCGCCAGGACCAGCGACGTGGTGAGGGTCACCACCACGCTGAGCGACAGGTCGCGGAACAGCGCCGCCGCGAGGCCGCGCACGAAGACGATCGGCCCGAAGACCAGGACCGTGGTGAGGGTCCCGGCGATGAGTGGTGCCGCGACCTCGCTGGTGGCCTTGAGCGCGGCCTCCATGTCGGGCAGACCCTGCTCCTTATAGCGGCCGGTGGCCTCCGCCACCACGATCGCGTTGTCCACCAGCAGACCGATGCCCAGCGCCAGGCCGCCCAGCGACAGGATGTTGATGGTCACGTCGAGGAACTGCAGGATGGTGAGCGAAGTGAGGATCGAGAGCGGGATGATCAGCGCGATGGCGACCGACCCCCGGAGGTCCTGGAGGAACAGCACGATCACCAGCAGCGACAGGATTCCGCCGATCACGATCTCCTGGCCCAGGTTGGAGAGCGCATCGGTGACGAACTGCGCCTGGGCCGCGACGACCCTGATCTTGATATCGGGAAACTCTTTGCCGAGCCGCTCGATGGTCTCGTAGATCGTCCGGGTCACCACCACGGTGTTGGCTCCCGCGTCCTTGTACACCACCAGCCCCACCGCCGGCGCGCCGTCCAGCCGGGTCATCGTCTTGGGATCGGCGCTCCCTAGCGATACCGTGGCGATGTCCGCGAGGGTGATCCCGCTCCGCGACGGCCCCACCGGCGTGCGGGCGACCTCGGCTACATCCTGGAACTCGGTCAGCGCCCGCAGCGCGAACCGGAACTGCCCGCGGCGGACCGTGCCACCGGGCGCGCCGGAATTCGCCGAGCGCACGGCGCGCGACACGTCGTCGGGGGTGATGCCCAGCGCGCGCGCCTTCTCCGGGTCCACCTCCACCCGGATGTCGTCCTTGGGGTCGCCCACCACGGCCACGCTCGCGACCCCGACCAGCTGCTCGAGCCGCCGGGCGTGCACGTCCGAGGCGGTGCGCGCGATGGAGCGAAGGTCGCCCGGTCCGGTCAGACCGAGCACCGCAATGGGCCGTTCGCCTGGGTCGCTGGTGAGCAGGGTGGGTCGGTCGGCGCGGTCGGGGAGCTGGGCCCGGGCGTTGTCGAGCCGCTCCCGCACCTGGAGCACCGTGGTAGCCATGTTGGTGCCCCACGCGAAGCTCAGCGTGGTCACCGCCTCTCCATTGCGGCTCACCGAGCGCAGATCCACCAGTCCCGGCGTGGCCGCGACCGCCTCTTCGATCGGCTCGGCGATGAAGCGCGAGACCTCCGTCGCGGCCGCACCGGTGTAGGCGGTGCGGATGGTAAGCACCGGGAGCGACACGTCCGGCAGCAGCGAGACGGGAAGCCGCCCCAGCGACACCGCGCCGAGCAGCACGAAGCCCAGCGTGATCGCGACGGTAGTGACCGGTCGCTGGAGCGCGGCGGAGGCGAGTGACACTATTGCCTCGTGCCCCGCTCGACCTTGGGCGTCACCCGCACCGGCGCATCGTGGGTCAGGGTGAGGTGGCCTTCCACCAGCACCATGTCGCCGGGATTCAAGGGGATCTGTCCGGTCGAGCTGTCGGGCAGCACCTCGGTCTCCTGGCCGTTGGTCCGGCCCGGAAAGATGTAGACCCACTGGGCCCGGCCGTCCTTCACGACGAACACCAGCGGCCGCCCGTCCCGCTCGATCACCGCGCTGGCGGGCACGATGATGCGATTGGGAAGCCGGGTCGCCTCCAAGCGCACGTCGGCGTACATGCCGGGCCGCAACACGCCGCCGCCACCGGCCCGGATCACCGCGCGGCCGGCGCGGGTGGCGCTGTCCACGATCGGCAGGATCGCGGCGATGGTACCGGTCACCGGACGGTCCGGCGCCGCCGCGGCGGTGACCGTGGCCTGCCCGCCCACCCGGATCAGCGGGAGATCGTGCTCCAGCACCGAGGCCTCGATCCGCAGGTGGTCCAGATCCACGACCTTGCCGATCTCCTGGCCGGTGGTGAGCCGCTCGCCCACCGACACTCGGATTTCATCCATGACGCCGCTGAACGGGGCGATGATCGTGGCGCGCTCCCTCTCGTACTTGCGCTGCTCCACCGCGACCCGCGCTCCCTCCAGGCCGGCGCGGATCTGAGCGTTCTTGAGCCGCTCGCCGGTGAGGGCTTTACCGGTGACGATGGAGTCGGGGATCGTGTTGTCGAGCAGCTGGAGCTCGGCCTGCGCGAGCTTTGCCTCGGCCTCGCGCACCGCCAGATCGAGCGGGCGCGGATCCACTTGCAACAGCACCTGGCCTTTGCTCACCCGCTGGCCCGGCCGCACCTCCACGGCGATGATGGTGCCGTTGGTTTCGCTTTTGAGCACGCTCATCGCTTCGGAGCGGATCTGGCCGGTGGTGACCACCGAGAGGATCAGATCGCCCTTGCGCACCTCCTGGCCGACGACCGGGAGCGCGAGGGTCGAGCCGCTGCCCGCCTGCGCGCTGTCCGCGGCGCTGCTGTCGGCCGTCGCCGCGCCGGCGGCCGCCTTTCCCTTGCACCCGAGCGCAAACGCCAGCGTCACGCACCCACCCACGTAGCGTCTTAGCGTCGTAGCGTCATAGCGTCTGTTCAAATCGTCCTCCCCAGGATCGCTTCGATCTCCGCCTTGGCGCGGAGGTATTCGTACCGCGCCGAGACGGCGTCGGTTTCGGCGTTGCTCAGGGCGTCCTGCGCCTGATTGAGCTGCTCGATATTGATGGAGCCTAGCCGGTAGCGCTCGGTCTGCACCCGCGCGCTGGCCCGGGCGGTCTCCAGGTTCAGCGCGGTGAGCCGGGCCCGCTGCTCGGCGGCCGAAAGCGCCGCGAGCTGGGAGGTGAGCGCCGCACCGACCCGCCGCCGTTCGTCGGCCTCCCGCGACAGCGCCGCATCGAGGGCCACCTGACGGGTGACCAAGTCGCGCTCGCGCCCGAAGCCGTTGAACAGCTGCCAGGAGAGCGACAGGTTGACGCTGCGGTTGTTGAAGAGATTGAAGTCGTTCTGGTTTGACCCGCCCCACGATGTCCCCGAGGAGAGGGACACCCTGGGGAGGTAGGTCGCTCGAGTGATCGACACGTTGGCCCGCGCGGTGCGGACCTGCGACTGCGACCGGATGACCGAAGGGGCCCGGTCCTGGGCCTCGGCCATCAGGGCCGCGGTGTCACTGATTGCCGCGATTCGGAAGAGCGAGGAATCCGAGACCGCGGCCACCCGGCCGTCCATCCCGACCAGCCGGGCAAGATTCGCCTCGGCATCGGCCAGGTTCCGCTCGTCGGTCAGGAGTTGGAGCTGGGAGCGGGTCAGGTCCACCACCGCCTGGAGCGAATCGGCGATCGTCGTGGCGCGCGTGGCCAGCTTCGCGTTGGCAATGGCCAGCTTTTCCTGGGCTCGGCGGATGGCCTCGTTGCGCACCCGGACCAGGTCCGCTCCCTGGAGCGCCTGGAGGAACTGCCTGGTGGTGTTGAGCGCGGATTGGGACTGCTGGAAGACCAGTGCCGCTTCCGCGTCGGTGCGGTTCGCCCGGGCCGCGGATAGGTTGGCCCCGCGGCTGAAGCCGGTGAAGAGGTCGAGCGAGGCGTTTGCGCCAAGGCTGAGCGAACGGTTGGAGGAGCTGCCGCTGATGATTTCCCCGGTGATCGGATCGGTCCGGGAGGGTCCGTCGGAGGAGCTGGCGCCGTAGCTGGTGTTTGTTCCGACGGTCGGGAGGAAGCTGCCCCAGGCGGCGCGGACCCCGGCCCCGCTGGAGCGCACATTGCCTCGGGCCGTCACCACGTCGGGGGCGTTCTGCTCGGCCAGGACCAGGGCTTCGGCCAGGGTCAGCTCGCGCCGCTGCGCATAGGCCGCCGAGGCGGCGGGGAAGGCGCAGCAGGCCAGGACGAGCGTCAATCGTCGCACGGAG
>JAXIPC010000037.1:0-12967 GCA_045403135.1 Gemmatimonadales bacterium
GCGCGGTCCACCAGCTTCTGCCGCCCGGGCGAGGCACCGGGGGCGTGCGAGGTGCGCTCGCCCAGCGAGCGGCGGACCAGGGTCAGGACCAGCGCTTCCGCCTCGAGCGTGTCCATGGCGCGCCGGTACAGGCCGTGCCGCAGCAACGCCACCAGCGCCTGGGCCCGCGGGTCGATCCGCAGCCGCGGCCGCTTGAACGCCGGCACCGGGCCCTCGCGGATCTGGTCTTTCGGCGCCAGCTCGCCCAGCAGGGGCTCCGAGATCCAGAGCGAGAGGCTGGCATCGCCGCCCGGCACGGGGTGGCTCACCCGGCAGCCTTCCCCGCCATTGAAGAACAGCACCTGATTGGCTTCGGCCACGGCCTCGTGGCTGCCCAGGTGGCGGACATAGACGCCGCGATAGGGAAAGACCAGATGGGTAGAGCGGGAGAACTCCTCGGCGCTCTTGTGCCGGTGCTCGCCGCGGCAGACCACGGCCTTGAGGGTGACGGTTGCGGTGTCCAGGAGCGTCTGGGCTGCGAGCTGCGCCATGGCTCCATCCTATCCGGGGCCAGGTGTCGCGACAAGATCCCAGCGCGGATTGCCGGCCCGCCAGGCCTCCAGTAGGACTCCGGCTGACAGCCCGCGGGGCGAAAGACTGACAGGACAGGTGCCCGGGGCCCGACTGTCCGGCCGAACCTCCCCTGGTATCCTGCCTGCTCAATGAAACTTTCACCCACGCGGTTCATGGCTCCCGGCAGTTGGCCCAGGCCTGCCGGGCTGCCGCTCACCTGACGCCGGCGATTCCTAGCCCATGGACCCGCTCTCCGACCTGCTGCGTGTCGTCCGGCTCGATGGCGCGTTCTTTTACGCGGTCGAGGCGGCGGAGCCCTGGAGCGTCGAGGCCGTGGCCGCCCGGGAGCTGTCGCCCCGGATCATGCCCGCCGCCGAGCACCTGATCTCCTACCACATCCTGATCGAAGGCCGCTGCTTCGGGGGCCTGATCGGCGAGGAACAGGTCGAGCTGGTCGCGGGAGACGTGATCGTCTTCCCCCACGGCGACGCGCACGTGATGTCGAGCGGACGAGGTGTCCGAGTCGGCACGGATGTCAGCAGCACCGCCCCCGGCCGCTATCCCTTCAAAGTCTTCCACGGCGAGCCGGGACCGCGGAGCGCGTCGTTCCTCTGCGGGTTCCTTGGCTGCGACCGGCGGCCGTTCAACCCCCTGCTCGCGGCGCTGCCGAGCCGGATGCACATGCGAGGGATGTCGAACGCCTGGCTCGGCAATTTCGTCCGCCAGGTGACGGAAGAGTCCCGCCTCGGCCGCTCCGGAGCCGAAGGGGTCCTCACCCGGCTGGCCGAGCTGATGTTCATCGAGGTGCTGCGCCGCTACCTCGACGAGCTGCCGCCGGGACAAACCGGCTGGCTCGCCGGGCTCCGCGATGAGGTGGTGGGAAGGGCCTTGACCCAGCTCCATGGGCGTCCGGGTCATCGCTGGACCCTGGCCGGCCTGGCCCGGGAGGCCGCCTCGTCCCGCTCCAGCCTGGCCAAGCGATTCGCGGAGATGGTCGGCCAGCCGCCGATGCAGTACCTGGCCCGATGGCGGATGCAGATCGCCGCCAACCTCCTGGCTCAGAGCGGCGCCAAGATCGCCGCGATCGGCGCGGAGGTGGGGTACGACTCCGAGGCCGCGTTCAGCCGCGCGTTCAAGCGATCGACCGGACTGGCCCCCGGCGCCTGGCGCGAGGTCCGCCGCACCGCTTGATCGCCCGCGACACCGTCATCGCGACATCCCTGGCGATCGTCACCGCTTCAGGAATCGCCGCTACCCGCGGGGGCCCGCACCACGCGACGCCCGCGCCCACCCCCGCACCGGCAGTTCTTCGACAACCCATCGCCTAACGGCGGCATCGCGCTGGTGCACGTCATGAACTACTACGACACGTACAACAAGGCGTTCGGCGTGATCGATAAGAACATCGATGCGGTGCTCACGCCCTACGGCGCGACCACCTTTTATGGCCTCAGCGACGCCGCCTGGGCGAAATACCGGCTCGACGAGTTCCTCGATACCAACGACCCGGCCACGGGCCAGCCCGCGACGAGCAGTCCCTGGCGGGCCGCGCCCGTGATTCTCGGCCAGACGCTGCCCGCCGCGAGCCTCGAGGCGCTTCAGGCGCGAGGCGCGACCCTCATTCTCTGCAACAACGCGCTGGGCATCTTCTCGGGGCTGTTGGCCGCCAAGCGCGGTCTGGATTCCCACCCCGTGTACGAGGATCTCAAGGCCGGCATCCTGCCGGGGGTCGAGCTGGTGCCGGGCATGGTGGTGGCCGTCGAGCAGGCGGCGCGCGCCGGGCTGTCCTACGATCGGCAGTAAGGGAGCAGGGCCCGGGGCGGCTGGAGATCGGCCGCTCTGGTGCCCGGCAGGCCGGCGTGGGCGCCACATGGACCGCCCCTGCGCGAATTCCCAGTTGGAGGTCTTCATGCCCAGCAGACGTTATTTCGCCCATATGAGCGGCGGCGAGGAGGTTCCCCCGCGGGACACGAAAGCACAGGGACAAGCCATCTCCACCGGGCGTAGCACGTCCCTTTAGCGTGCCTTTGTTCAGCGGCCCTCCCGGTCAAGGCCCGCTTAACGGGTCCTCGCTGAGGGCGTCGTCACCGCGGCCCACTTTGTCAGAGATTTGTTGGGACGGCCGATGAGCGATCTGGTCGACGCAATGAACACCGGCGGAGCGTACGTGAACGTGCACATCAGGCCCGGAGTCTCTGGGCCGGACGGCGAGATCCGCGGCCAGATTCGGGCAGCCGTGGCGGCGGCTCATTAGACCGGCCCACTCGCCGCGCTCGGGTGGGAGTAAGTTTGCCGGGTGCTGGAGACCGACAGTCGCTCCCCCTTCGGAACCTATCGCCTCACCGGGGTGGACCAGGCCCTGTATGCGATGGCCCAGGGATTCGGGCGTGGCTGGCTGAGGTTCAAGCTGGGATTGGCCTTCCGCAAGCTCGTCCTAAAGCACACGCGCATCGTGGATGCCGATCCGCTGGGAATTCGCTGCCGCTTCTATCCGCATGAGAACCTGGGCGACCGATTCGTCCTGTTTACCCCGGGGTACTACGAGCACGAGGAGCGCGAGCTCCTGCCCCGGCTCCTCCATAGGGACTCCATTGTCATCGACATCGGGGCCAACACCGGCTTCTACTCGCTCTTCGCGGCGAAATTTATCGACGGCTCGAAGGGAAGGGTTCTCGCCTTCGAGCCCAATCCGGTCATGTTCGACCGCTTCGAGCTGAACATCGCCTTCAATGGGTTGGAGTCACGGATCGAGGCACTGCCCGTCGGCCTCGCTGATCGCGCGGGAGAGTTCGACCTGTCCTATGACCCGCGGCAATTGGGCGGGGCTTCGATGGCGGTGGACGGAGGATCGATGCAAGTGAAGGTACCGTGCCGGCCGCTGCTGGATGTCTTGCGGGAGAAGGAGGTTTCCGCTGTTTCCGTTCTCAAGATCGACGTGGAAGGTTTCGAGGCCAATATCCTGAATCCCTTTTTCGCGGCGGCTCCGCGCTCGCTATTTCCGGAGCACATCATCATCGAATCGCCCGAAGGAATTGATTGGGCTGGGTTGGGATACCGATTCCGGAAGCGCACTCATGCGCACAACTCGATCTTCAGCCGCTCATAGCCCACATCGCGGATCTCTGTTGCGCGCCTGGTAATCACCTGTAAGACACTACGCGACAATAGCTTAACCGGTAGTACGCCAATCCAAAGTCTCAACTGATTCCGCCCCTCTTCAAACCGGTCGATTGAGGCCCCGCCTTCCGGTCTGTACTATCTCCCTCCCGCGTTCCAACGCGGTGAGCCCACTGATCGTGGAGCAGGCCCATGGGTGCTGTGCCTTTCCTCAAGACGCTGGGACTCCCTGAGCTTCGCGAGCCGGACGGCCGTCCGCTCAAGCTCAAGGTGCGGAAGCATCTCGCGCTGCTCATCTACCTCGCGGTGGACTACCGCGGAACCCATCGGCGTGAAGAGCTGGTCGAGCTCCTGTGGGGCAACGTCGACCTCGAGCGCGGACGTCATTCACTTTCCGTGGCGTTGTCCGTCCTTCGGACTGCGGTCGGCTCCGACGCAATCCACTCGACCAATTCGCACGTCAACCTTGTCCGCACCGCGCTGGCGCTCGATCTCGATCTCCTCGGCCGGGGCGAGATCCTCGGCAGCGGGAATTCCGTGCCAATCGAAGTCGACCGGTTCCTGCTCGATTTCGAGATCGACGACGCGCCGGCGTTCCAGCACTGGCGCGATCGTCAGTTCACCCAATTGCTCCCGACCATCCAGGCCGGTCTGCTCACCCTGATCGATTACGCCAGGCGCTCGGGCGACATGACCCGTGTGCTCACGCTCGCGGAGCGGCTGCTCGCGCTGGACCCCCTCGCGGAGGAAGGCATCCGGGCCAAGATGCACGCGCTGGCGATGAAGGGAGATCGAGTCAGCGCGCTTCGCGCCTACGAGGAGTGGAAGGGTGAGCTGACCCGCGAGCTCGGCGCGGTGCCGTCCGAGTTGCTGGAGGGCGTCGCGGCCCGGCTTCGGGGCCGGACCCTGGAACGGTTCCGGGTGACGGAGCCCACGGTGCGAACCGAGCACTGGGCTGATCGCGGCTTCGTCGGCCGCTCGGCGGAGTTCCGCGAGCTGGTCGACGCCTGGGAATGCACCACCCAGCTCAACACCCGCCACGTCCTCATCACGGGAGACACCGGCGTCGGCAAGTCCACGCTCGCGATGCGCTTCGGCACTTCGGCTGCCCTCGAAGGTGCCGCCGTGGCCCGGGTCCAGTGCTTCGAGCTGGAGCAGCGTATCGCCTTTGGAATGATCGGGACCTTGGTGATCAGCCTGCTCGATCGGCCGGGAGCGATCGGCACCGCGCCCGAATCTCTGGCCGAGATTGCCCGGGTGGTTCCCCGGGTGCGGGAGCGCTTCCCTAATCTGCCGGCCCCGCGGCGGACCGAGGGCGAGGCGGCGCGGCTGCACTTCGCCGAGGGGGTGTTTGCGCTCTTCGACGCCATCATGGAGGAGCAGCCGCTCGTGTTGATCGTGGACGACTACCCGCGCTCGGACGAGGCGAGCCTGAGCGTCCTCCACATGCTGCTTCGGCGCGCCGGAACCGATCGCGTGATGGTCGTTCTGGCGGGACGTCCGCCTGAGCCCGACGAGCCGGTCCAGGCCCGGCGGATTCGCGAGGGGCTCTCCTATCTCCCGATGAGGCACATCGCGCTGGCGCCCCTCAGCCAAGAGGAAAGTGACGCGATGCTCGGCGGGATCCTTCGGAACACTGGGAAAGAGCCGGCCGCTCCCATTCGTCGCGCAATCCTGCTGGCCTCCGGTGGAAATCCGATGGCGCTCGATCTGCTGGCACAAGACTGGGCGGTGCATGGGGACGCCGCCATGGCCATCTCGCTTCCCGCGATGCAGAGCGACATGCCTGCCTCGGCGCTGGAGGCGATGGGATATGACAAGCTGATCGAGCGCATGCTGCCTGGGCTGGTGCCCAGAACCCGGGCCGCGTTGCAGCTCGCCGCGATCCTGGGGCCGAGGCTCAATGATCTGGAGTGTTTCGACATCGTGAGCCTGACGCCGGCGCAGACCATTGCAGCGATGTCGGAGCTGGTTTCGCGCCGGTTGATCCGGGATGTCGACGGCCGGCTGGAGTTTGTGAATGAGCTGGTGCGGGCGCGCCTGTATCTCAAGATCCCCTCGGCGGCACGTACCCGAATGCACGACGGAGTGGCCAACCGGTTGTTGGCCGCTGGGGCAGTGGGAGAGAGCATCCCCGGGCTGGAGATCGCATGGCACTGCATACGGGCGCGCCGACACGAACAGGCGACACCATTCCTGATGAGCGGGGCACGAGAGGCGATTCTGCATGGGGCGCCAGATGAGGCTGCCAGGGCGCTCACGTCTGGGCTGGGATCTCTAAGGGGCCTGGTAAAGGACCAGGCGACCCTGTTGCTGGCAGAAGCCTATCAAGAGATGGGGGAATGGAAGCCAGCACTCGAATGCATAAGTGAATTGAGTGAGGATCACAGGAAGGATTCGTACCTCTCTGAAATGGCTGCCTTGCTCGAGATGGAGAGCAAACGTCACATCGGCCACTACTCCTCTGAACAACTCTCAAGTGTTGCTGAAGAACTGCTTGCAAGAGCCCGAAGGAGCAAGAACAGGTCGGCCCAAGTACATGCAGCCCTCTTGGCCGCGCAACACGCTGCAGTCCTTCGGAGCGCTGCTCACATAAGGGCCGTGCTGGCTATGCTGGCAACAATCCCGCCAGAAGAATTGGACATTCGAAGCCAGGGCAAACTCTTTCTCGCGAAGGCAGTCATGCAGTATCACTTACGAGGAGACGAGAAGGGCCTAAGCGAGGCACTCGAGGGAGCTCGGCTCTTAGAGGAATCTGGGGCGACCGACACCACCTACAGCCAGATCGAAAATGGTATCGGCGCAATCACTTGCGTCGAAGGGAGGTATTCAGACGGCATCTCACACCTACGAAAGGCATTCCATGCCGCGGAGAGGCTCGACAACGACGTCCTTATGTCTCAGGCGGCGGCCAACCTAGCACTATGCTACTATCGGACAGGTGAAATGGAGGACCACGCAAGGTGGGCTACGATCGCCTTCCGCTGCTCCAGGATGCTGGAGCCAGGAACCTACGACCGTGTTAACACCTCTGCGCACTGTTGCCTGTGTTCCATGGCCTCTGGCCGCTCTGGGCACGTCGCACAGTATCTTAGCGCGCTAAGGGAAGATATCGCGGTAGCGAAACTTCCTTGGATTCGACAGGCTGGGATGATCTACGAGGCAGACATCTTATGGTTGCGAGGTGATCGGAGCCAAGCTTTGCACACCGTAGAGCGAATGCGAAACCAAAGTGGCAAAGCTCTGTCGATCGGTTTCGTAGGGTCCTTTGCGAGGTGGAGCACACTTTATCTTGTCGCGACAAAGAGGGAAGCTGAGCTCCGAGAGCTGTTGGAGTCCTCTCATGACCAATTAGACCAACTCGATACGCTTGATCGGGCAGAGGTTTTGTGGAGTATCGAATTCTTCAGAAGGAACAGCGGAATGGCGCTTCCGGATGTGACTAGTCAAGCACGTGCGGTACTCTCAATGCTACCTGCGCCATGCTCTCACCAGCTTTCCCGACTAGGCTTACTGCTGGCCGACTGAGGCGCGCAACCCTTCCCAGAAGCTCTTTTGAGAGCGGAGGGCCGGTCGGCTACTTGGCCTGTGATCGGTCTTGATCGTGCTAACCTGTTCCGTGAGGAACTCCTTCTCCGAGACCATGCGTCGGATGGTAACGGAGTTGACCGTCGCATCCACAAGATTGGGGTCGAACTGAATCCCACGGTACTTAATCAATTCAGATACAACCTTTTCGAACGAAAGGGCCTTTCGGTAGGGACGGTCCGTGCTCATGGCATCGATCGTATCCGAGATCATGATGATTCTCGCCCCAAGGGGGATGGACTCTGCAGCGATCCCGTCAGGGTATCCCTTGCCGTCCCATCGCTCGTGATGCCAGCGGACGCTTTCGAGAACGTTGCCCCTGAATCTGGAGAAGAGGGCGACCAGTTCAGCGCTCTTCGCGCTGTGCGTCTTCATGATCTCCCAGTCCTCCTCCGTAAGGCGTCCTTCCTTTGAAAGAAGAGGGGCAAATTCAGCATGGATCTTGCCCACGTCGTGCAGGAGCGCGGCATTCTCGATTTCGTCAACAAGTTGGGCGTCGAGACCAAGGTCGGTGGCAATCGTTTTGGAGAGCGCCGCGACTCGACGAGAGTGGCCGGAGGTATAGGGATCCCTGGCCTCGATCGACTTTACCATCATCTCCAGTTGCTCCCGAAGATTCAACTCAAGCTTCTCGTAAGCCGCATCCAGCTCGTCGTAGAGACTTTGGAGGGTGTTCAGCTTTGCATAAACGTGTTTCGCCCCGATGAGTGGCAGAAAGATCGCCAGGAAGGCTAATTTCGACAGGCCTCCAGATGCATCGAATTTCAGAAAGACCCAAGCCACGAGGAGCGCAAAGCTGCTCGCAGCTATATCGTACCCCAACACCCACCGAAATCCTGTGGCCCACACCTGCCGGAAGGACTTTCCACGGCTGATCGCAACTACGCCGCTTACCAAGATCGAATTGAGAGCAAAATACACCAAGGCACCAGCGAAGAATGCGGCGACTTGGGGTACGACCTCATTCGAGTTCAATAACGCGCCAGGCAGGAGGTAAGAAGGTGGGAGGCTGCCGCCCAAGAACTGGTAGACGAGAATCGCTGAAATCAAACAAAGCGTGCGCTGGGATATGTTGAAGAGTGCTTTAATAAGTGGGCGTCGCTCCACCGTCTGACTAAAGACCGTAGAAATAGCAGAAAGCGCTCCACCCCAAAACGCTCCAAACAACACTCCCCCGGCAAGCTCGACGATGAAAGAGAGCGAGCCCTTCGCGTCCCCTCCTCGGAGAGCGGTCGCCGAGATTTGAACGAGGAATGCGACGAGCAACAGGACGAGGCTAGGCCAAGCACCCGGGAAATCAGGGTGCTGCTGCCAAGCCAGGATCATCATGGCGGCAGAGAGCGCCACCACCGATCCCACAAAAGTCTTGATGCGAAGATCGCTCGACATTTTTGAAAGACCAGAGAGTAGGACCCCGGGCTCATTCTAGTGCCAGGTTGCGCTTTCCGCGAAGAACAGGCCTGTTATAAGCCTGCTAATTCCGAAAGCCGCAGCTGCGAGCCAGCTGATCATGAGCGTCACCTCCCCCCTGAGTGTGTCTTGGATCGGGAAGTGGTGGGCCTCGCTATAGCCTACCAGACGCTCCGCTCAATTGTGCCCGCTCGACTCCGCTCGCCCTGCTGCGAAGACCGGGGTCCCCTCCCTTGAGTCCGTTCCTTTCTAAAGTGCGCTAAGGGTTACCTGCGCCACCCTATCAAAACCTCAGCTCCGCCCCGGCCTACGCCGGCCGGCGAAGCTCCGTCCATCGATTCGTCGCGTCCAGCACCGCCAGCACCGCCGCCTGCTCCGGACTCTCCCGGACCTCCGCCGTGCCGGTCAGCAGCGCCGTGTCCCGCCCGCTCGACGCCTGCACCGCCGCGAACACCACGTCGCGGTCCAGGGCCTGGATCAGCCGCGCGCCCTCCAGCAGCATCGACCCCTTGGCCAGCATCCGGTCCAGCACCGCCACCGTCGCCCGCGCCGCGGCCTCCAGCCGCCCTCGCGCCGTATCCGACGCCTCCTCCTCACCCGCCTCGGTCCGGCCCTCGCAGGTCAGCGACACCGACACCAGCGAGCGCTGCGCCTTCCGCCCCGGCTGAATGGTCAGCCCCTCGAACAGCACCGTCCGCTGCATCGAGCGCTCCCGCACCGCATGGCGGTCCAGGGTCTCGATCGGCTTGACGTCCGCCGTTTGGGCAATGGAGATCTTACGATGATCCACCCGCAAACCGAGTTGCGCAAGGAGGGCGGATTCGATGTTCCGGACCAGCTGCTTGGGCGCCAGACCCGCCTGCGCCAGAATATGAACCTCGCTCACCTCGCCCAGCGGCGTGGTGACCACCCGCGCCGACAGCACGCCCTCCAGGGACGTGAGCAAATTCTCCGCTCTCCGCACCCCCCACGGATCGGGCATGTCCGCCGCCGCCGGCATCTGCTGCCGGGTCGGCTCGGAGGGACGGGCTGCGTGTGGTCCGGTCACAGTCGCTTTCCCTTGCCAGCGAGGATTGCCATTGCCGTCATGCCACCTGGTTCCGGCCCGCCGCCTTGGCCCGGTACAGCGCCCGGTCGGCGTTCACCAGCAGATCGCCGCCGGTCGGGTGGCTCGGGTCGTACTCCGCGATCCCGATGCTCACCGTCACCGCCCCCAGCGGATACCCCAGCCGCCGCCCCACACCCTCGATGCTCTGCCGCAGCACCTCGGCAACCCGTTCCGCCCCGTCCTGCTGAGTCCGGGTCAGAATTACCACAAATTCATCTCCGCCGTAACGGGCGGCGAGATCGGAGGCACGCACCGCAACTCGCACCTCCTGGGCCACCGCGCGGAGCACGTCATTCCCCGCCTCGTGCCCGAACCGGTCATTGACTTCCTTGAGCCGGTCCAGATCCAGGAACAGCACCGTGAACCGCTCGCCGCTGCGCTTGCTGCGCTCCACTTCCTGGGTCAGCCGGTCCCGCAGCACCCGGAACGTGGCAAGCCCCGTAAGGAGATCGGTGGCCGCCTCCCGCTGTGACTCGTCGGCCCGCCGCTCCTGGTACGGCGTGCACTGCTTCATCGAGGCCCGGCCCAGTGCCGCCGCCTCGGCGAAATCCCGGCATGTGGCATACCCGCAAGCTCTGCAATCCCAGGGCCGTCCGTTGGGTCCCAAGCCGATAGTCTTCAACACCTGTTGCACCGCCGCAGCATCGGCAACCTGGCGCCGCGGCTTGATATCGAAAACCGCGCCAATGCTTGCAGTTACGCCCGGTTGAACTACCGGAGCCGAGCTGCGGGGCGGCTCGGTGCTCTGCACCACCGACCGGCGCCAATACAGTTCCTCCCGGGGGCCGGAAAGCGGGTGATCCAGCACCCCCTCCGAGGACAGAATGTCCACGAAGCCCAGGTCCTGCTTGTCCACCGCCACCGCCCGCGCCAGCGCCGGCAGCCCGCTCAGGCCCCGGAGCTTCTGGAACCGCTTGCCCGCCTGGCGCTGCTCCTCCAGCATCGCCAGCGGCAGGCCCCCCGCCGTGCTGACGTGCCGCCGGCGCTCCTGCGGCAACCGGGTGAAGACGGTGGGCTGCGCCGCCGCGGTGACCCCACGCAGCCGCAGCAACTCCACCAGGTCCTCGTAGGTGACCCAGGCGTCGATCTCCGGAGCGCCCGGCGAGGCGGCCAGCCCCGCGTAGACCACCTTGACCGCGCCGGCATAGAGCGAGTCCAGGTACCGCGCTTCCGCCACGGGCGGCGTCGCCACCGGCGCCAGGTAGGGCACCAGCTCGGGATACTCGCTGCGCACCACATCGACCACGATCGGATCGGTCGAGCGGATCATCGTGCCCCAGGCGCGGTCCTGCCAGAGCTTCAGATACTCGGCCGCCACCAGCTCATCGCCGATCACGCCGCGCGACACCACCCGGAATCCGGCGGCGTAACACGCGTTGACCACCTGCTCCGGGGAGACGGGATAAAAATGCGCCGCTGATTCGGTGCCGAGAATGAGGACTCCGGTGCCCTCGGCCGCAATGGCGACCGCTCGGCCAAGCTCACCAGAGACATGAACTGCATCGTGCGGGCACTCCGGTACACAGAGGCCACAGCGAATGCAGGACTCATCCAGCACCCGGACCAAAGATGCATCCGGAGCGACAGCAATTGCATTGGTCGGACAGACTCGAACGCAGGCCAAACAGGCCACGCAGGAGTCCGGATCGATGACAAAATTCACGTGATTGGCCGGCCTCGACCGGAAACTGGCCGCACCAAGATTGTCGCCCGGCTTGCCATTGTCAAGCGACCCCGTGGCTCAAGTTACTGCGATAACATAGGTTACGTGAGATTGAACTCTTTGATCTTCCGATACAGCGTCCGCTCCCCAATGCCCAGTTTTGCGGCCGCCTGCCGTCTATTTCCTTGACACTCTCGCAGGGCAGCCGAGATGGTGGCACGTTCAACTTCAGCCATAGTCATGCCATGGCGGTAAATGACATCTGGAGGGGACACCTCCTCTCCCGGCTCGATCTGGATTGGGGTTAGCGCGCTCTCCGGGACCTCGATTACCTGGACTCGGCCCGGCCGTTCATCCAGCCGACGCCGCAATTCCTCCACCTGGAGCCGAAGATCCATCAGCCCCCGAACGATGAACTCCAGCTCAGGTTGGCTGCCGGTCCGGTTGGGCCAGCCCTGGGCCAGAACCGGCAGAACCGTGGGCGCCCCCTCCAGAATGTCGGCCGGGATGTCGGAGGCGCGGATCTCGGTGCCCGGAGCCAGCACCACCATCGACTCGATCAGGTTTCGGAGCTGCCGTACGTTGCCCGGCCAGGGTGCCTCGACCAGCCGCTGCATCGCCGCGGCGGCGATGCCCCGGAACGGCCGGTCGTGGGTCTTGGCGAACTCGCGGATGAACCGCCGCACCAGGAGGGGGATGTCGTCCCGCCGCTCCCGCAGCGGCGGCAGGTAGATGTTGAGGACCGAGAGCCGGTAGTAGAGGTCTTCCCGGAACTCGCCCAGGGCGACGCTCTCCCGGAGCGGCCGGTTGGTCGCGGCGATCACCCGCACGTCGACCTTGATGGGCTGCACCCCGCCCACCCGGAAAAAGGTGCGGCTCTCCAGCACCCGGAGCAGCTTGACCTGCACCGAGAGCGGGATCTCGCCGATTTCGTCGAGGAAGATCGTCCCGCTGTCGGCCAGCTCGAAGCGGCCCAGCCGGCGCTCCGCCGCGCCGGTGAAGGCGCCCTTCTCGTGGCCGAACAGCTCCGACTCCAGCAGCGCCTCCGGCAGCGCCGAGGAGTTGACCGCGATGAACGCCTTGCCCCGCCGGGGCGAGAGGTCGTGCAGCGCCTTGGCCACCAGCTCCTTGCCGGTGCCCGACTCGCCCTGGATCAGCACCGTGCTGGTGACTGGCGCCATCTGCTCGATCTTGACCAGCACCTCGTGAATCGACGGGCTCTGCCCGCTGATCCCGGTGTGCTGCTGCAGGCGGCGCCGTTCCACCAGCCGGCGGGCGGTGGCCACCGCTTCGTCGATCTTGAGCGGCTTGGTGAGCAACGCGGTGGCCCCGATCCGGGCGATCCGCTCCCCGCGCTCCGAATCGGTCGGCTCCAGGAGCGCCAGCGAGAACACCTCCTGCTCCCGCGCCAGCCGGATCAGCTGCTGGGCCGAGGTTTCGTGCACCGCGCCGGTGAGGATCAGCAGATCGGGGTGCTCCCGCCGCATCGCCGCCCGGGCGTCGTCGATGGGGGAGACCATGGCGGTGGA
>JAXIPC010000243.1:0-8623 GCA_045403135.1 Gemmatimonadales bacterium
CCGTGAGGTGACCTGAACCGCGCCAATCACCGGCGGCAGCAGAAAGGGCAGCACCAGGACCGGAAGCATCAGCTCGGCAAAGCGGGTGCGGACCGCGATCGCGGCGAACACGGTGCCCACCGCCACGAACCCCGCCGTCGCCAGCACCGATGTGAGGATCACGCCGGATACCACGCCGCGGATACTCACGCCGAAGAACAGCACGAAGAGGGGCAGCGCCACCGCCTCGATGGTGAACACGAAGGCCAGGTTGGCGAAGTATTTCCCGAGAAAGATCGCGGTGCGGGAGACGGGAGCGAGCAGCAGCCCGTCCAGCGCGGCGTTTTCCCGCTCGAGCGCGAACGAACGGTTGAGCGCGATCACCGCCGAGAACGTGAACGTGATCCACAAGACGCTCGGCGCCATCGCCTCCCGCGAGACGGCGGCGGAGTCGCGGGCAAAATTGAAGATCATCAGCACCATCGCCGCGAAACCCAGTGCCGACACCAGCGCCGTCCGGCTCCGCAGCTCCACCCGGAGGTCCTTGGCGGCGATCGCCAGCGCCGCGCGGAGGAGGTCAGCCATGGAGCGCCTCCCGGTACCTGGCCAGAAACTCTTCCAGCGTGCCGCTGCGCGGCTCGTCAATGACCCAGGCGCCCCGCATCAGGAGGTGGACGTGGGTGGCCAGCTCCCACGATTCGTGGACGTCATGACTGACCAGCACCAACCCCTTGCCGGTCCGGCGCTCATCGTCGAGCAGCGCCGTGATCTGCTCGGCCGCGGCGGGGTCGAGGCCCGAGAGCGGCTCATCGAGCAGCAGAACCCGGGGTCCGTGCATCAGCGCGCGGGCAATCGCCACCCGCTGCACCGTGCCGCGGGAGAGCCGCCGCACCGGTTCGTCGACCCGGTCGATGAGCCCTACCGCCGCCAGCCCGCGCCGGGCGTTCCCGGTGGGATCGCTGGCCAGACCATGCAACCGGGCGGCAAAGGCCAGGTTCTCCACCGCGGAGAGGTCGTCGTACAGGTGGCTCTGGTGCGAGAGCAGCCCGATCGTGCGGCGGGCCGCCGCGTCGCCGGTCAGCGGCACGCCCCCGAGGAGCACCGAGCCCGCGCTCGGGCGCGCCAGCCCGGCCAGCAGCCGGAGCAGGGTGCTCTTGCCCGCCCCATTGGGACCCACCACGAGGTGGCACTCGCCGGGGAATACGGCAAGGGAAACGCCGCGAAGCGCCCTCTGGGAACCAAAGTGTCGCTCGAGGGAGGTGGCGAGGAGGAGCGGAGGACCAGCGGGCGCCGCGACGGTCGTCACGGCGGGAATATAGCTACGATCGCGAGGGGGAAATCTCGAAGAGATCGGTCATCAGCGTCAGCGCCAGCAGGAAGCGCAGCTCCTCGCTGGGGTCGCGAAGCACCACCCGCTGCCCCCGGTCGGAGGCGTGCCGCTGAATGAGCATGAGAGCCGAGAGTCCGGCCGAATCCACCCGGGTGGTCCGCGACAAATCGACGGTCAGGACACTGCCGTCCGGCATCGCGTCCAGCGCGCGCGTGACCGACTCGCGGAACGTCAGCCGCGTGTCGAGGCCCAGCGCCTCCGGAGCCGTGATGCTTCGGGCAGTTCCCCGCGTGGCTGACATTCCGTCGCCTCCCACGCCCGAGCCGATCCGGGAGTCTGTCCCGGCAACCCCACCTTCGGCAGCCGAGCCATCTCGCATCGGCGAGACCTCCGGCTTTGCGGCCCCGGATCACTCCGGGTGTGCTCTTCTCGGGCGAGTCAATTGTCCGCGGCGGACACCCCAACGGCACCCGCCGGCAGCATTCCACGGCGAGGACGGTGCCATCTTCACCAACTCGCACAGGTGGAACCACTTACCACGGCGGCTTGAGAGTGAATCGAGACCGAGCCACACCGCACTCCGCGAAGGTCGTGGGGATCTGCAAGCGGAACCGGCAGTGCCGCGCGACACACGTCGCGAGGTGTGCGCGCGAGTACATGCAGCGCGGTGTTCATGCGACGCATCTCTCTGCATCTTTTCCGGCACTCGTTCCGCCCCGACCGGCGGTATCATTACTCCCGAGCACCCTGCTCCCTGACTCTCGGCTCCCTAACTCCCTGTCCCCTGCTATGAACCAGCTCGCTACCCTGCTGACCGAGCAACGCCGCTTCCCACCCCCGGCCGACTTTGTCGCGCGCGCGGTGGCCACGCCGGCGCTCTACGAGCGGGCGCGCGCCGATCGCCTGGGCTTCTGGGAGGACCAGGCCAGGGAGCTCACCTGGATGGCACCGTGGTCGAGCGTGCTGGAGTGGACCCCGCCGCACGCCCGCTGGTTCGTGGGCGGCAAGCTCAATGTCTCGGTCAACTGCCTCGACCGGCACTTGGCGGGGCCACGCCGCAACAAGGCGGCGCTGATCTGGGAGGGCGAGCCGGGCGACCGTCGCACCCTTACCTACTGGGAGCTTTCCAGGGAGGTGAACCGCGCGGCCAACGCCCTCCGCCGGCTCGGCGTAACGCGGGGAGATCGCGTCGCCATTTACCTGCCCATGATTCCCGAGGCGGCTATCGCCATGCTCGCCTGCGCCAGAATTGGCGCCATCCACTCCGTGGTTTTCGGCGGGTTCTCGGCCGAATCTCTGCGGGACCGGATCAACGACGCCAAGGCGGTGGCGCTAATCACGGCCGACGGCGGCTACCGGCGTGGCCAGGTCGTGCCGCTCAAGCGTTTTGCCGATGACGCCCTGTCCGCTTGTCCGTCCATCCGGCACGTCGTCGTGGTTCGGCGCCGCCCCGGCGCCGAGGGCGATGAGGCCTTCGCGAAGATGCAGGAAGGCCGCGACCACTGGTGGCACCGCCTGCTCGACGACGCCCCGCTCACCGCCCCGCCCGAAGCGATGGACTCCGAGGACCTGCTCTTCATCCTCTACACCTCGGGCACCACCGGAAAGCCGAAGGGGATCGTCCATACCACGGGGGGATATCTGACCCAGGCGGCCGCGACGACGAAGTACGTCTTCGACCTGGGCGAAACAGACCTCTTCTGGTGCACCGCCGACATCGGCTGGGTTACCGGGCATTCGTACGTGGTGTACGGTCCCCTCGCCAACGGGGCCACCGTGCTCATGTACGAGGGCGCGCCCGACTGGCCCGAGCGGGACCGCTTCTGGTCGCTGGTGGAGCGGCACGGCGTGACGGTGTTCTACACCGCGCCGACTGCGATTCGCGCCTTCATGAAATGGGGCAACGAGCACCCGGCCCGGCACGACCTTTCGAGCCTCCGGCTCCTGGGTTCGGTGGGCGAGCCCATCAATCCGGAAGCCTGGATCTGGTACCGGGAACAGATCGGCCACGGCCGGTGCCCGATCGTGGATACCTGGTGGCAGACGGAAACCGGGGGGATCATGATCACCCCGCTTCCCGGAGTGGTAACCACCAAGCCCGGCTCGGCCACGATTCCCTTCCCCGGGATCAGCGCCGAGCTGGTGGACACCCAGGGCAAGCGGCTGGAAAAAGGCGGCGGGTTCCTCACTCTGACGGAACCCTGGCCCGGCATGCTCCGCACCATCTACGGGGACGACCAGCGCTACCGCGAGACCTACTGGAGCCGGTTCCCCGGCAAGTACTTCGCCGGCGATGGTGCCAAAGTCGACGACGACGGCTACTGGTGGATTCTGGGCCGGGTGGACGACGTGCTGAACGTCGCCGGCCACCGCATCGGCACGATGGAAGTGGAGAGCGCACTGGTCGACCATCCCAAGGTGGCTGAAGCGGCGGTCGTAGGGAAAACCCACGAACTCAAAGGCCAGGCGCTCGCGGCCTTTGTGACCCTCAAGGAGGGCAACACCCCCACCGCCGACCTCAAGGACGAGCTCAAGGAGCACGTCACCCGGAAAATCGGCGCCATCGCCCGACCCGATGACATCTACTTCTCGGCCGACCTGCCGAAGACCAGAAGCGGGAAGATCATGCGCCGGCTACTCAAGGACATCGCCGAGGGACGCGCGCTGGGCGACACGACGACCCTGGCCGATCCCAACGTCGTGGCAAAGCTGAAGGAACAGTATGAGAGCGAGGAAGGGTGAGGATCGGGATCGACGCTACCTGCTGGGCGAACGAGCGAGGCTACGGCCGGTTTACCCGGGAGATCGTCGCGGCGATGGTCGAGCAGGCCGGCGACGATGAGTTTTTCTGCATCCTCGACGAACGCGCGGCAAGCCGGTTCGATCTGCGCCGCGCCAATGTGACCCCGGTTGTCGTGCCGCAAAAGACCTCGCCCAGCCAGGCAGCGGCCGCGGGGTCGTCCCGTTCGGTGCTGGACATGCTCAGGCTGACTCGGGCCGTTTGGAGAATCCCGCTCGACGTGTTCTTTTCCCCAACAGTGTATTCCTACTTCCCGCTGCCGCCAGGCTTACCCACCGTCATTACGATTCACGATGCGATTGCCGAGCGGTTCGCCGATCTGACCTTGCCGGACCGGCGCTCCCGCCTCTTTTGGCGGGCCAAGGTGGGGCTGGCGATCCGGCAGGCGCGCCTCGTGCTGACCGTCTCAGAGTATGCGGCGAGAGAAATCATTTCCGTGCATGGGCTGCCCCGCGCCCGCCTCCGCGTGGCGAACGAGGCGCCGTCGGCGGCGTACCGGCCGACCCGGGACCCGGCGGTGATCGCCGCCGCCGCGGCGAAAGCGGGAATACCGCCGGGAGCGCGCTGGCTCATCTACGTCGGAGGGTTCAATCCGCACAAGCGGCTGGACGTGCTGGCCCGGGCCCATGCTGCCGCGGCGGCCGGACTCCCCTCCCCGTTGATCCTGCTCCTGGTGGGCACCCTTGATCGCGACGTCTTCCACGGGTCGCAAGGCGCGATCCGCGAGGCGATTCGGGAATCAGGCACCGAGGCGCTGGTGCGCTGGCCCGGTTTCGTGCCGGACGATGAATTGCGGCACCTGATGTCGGGCGCGGCGGCGCTGGTGCTCCCCTCTGCGTCCGAAGGCTTCGGCCTGCCGGCCGTCGAGGCCGCCGCGTGCGGGACACCGGTGATCGCCACGACGGAAAGCCCGCTGCCGGATTTGCTCCCTGGCGGCGGCCTGTTCGTTCCACCGGGCAATGCGGACGCGCTGGCCCAGGCCATCACCCGGCTGCTCCGTGACGAGCCGGCCCGCAGCGCGATGGGCATTGCTGCCGAGCGAGCCGCGTCTCGGCTCACCTGGGACGCCGGGGCACGCTCCGCCATGGCGGCGCTGCGCGAGGCGGTCGCGTGAGCGGGCTCCGATTCTGTTTTCTCACCACCTTTTATCCACCCCACAATTTCGGCGGGGACGGGATCGGCATTCAGCGTCTGGCGCGCGGGCTGGTCCGAGCCGGGCACCAGGTGACGGTCGTGCACGATGTCGATGCCTACGAATTCCTGGCCGGGAGAGCGGCTCCGGACGCCCAGCCCGAGCCCGCCGGCCTCGAGGTGATTCCGCTCAAGAGTGGGCTCGGCATCCTCTCCCCGCTGCTCACCCAGCAGCTCGGCCGGCCGGTGGTAAATGGCCGCAGAATCGCCGGAATCCTGGCCCGCGGACAATTCGACGTGATCAACTTCCACAACCTCTCGCTGATCGGCGGTCCGGGACTGCTCCGCTACGGCGAGGGCGTGAAGCTGTTCATGGCCCACGAGCACTGGCTGGTCTGCCCCACCCACGTACTCTGGCGCTACCGACGGGAGCTCTGCACCGGCCGGCAGTGCGTCCGCTGCCAGCTCTCGTACCGGCGCCCCCCCCAGCTCTGGCGGTCAACCGGCTTCCTGGAACGCGAGCTGGCGCACGTGGACACCTTCATCGCGATGAGTGAGTTCAGCCGCGCGAAGCACAAGGAGTTCGGCTTCCCGCGGGAGATGGAAGTGCTGCCCTATTTCCTTCCCGAAACGGAGCAGGAGGGCTCGGCCGCCGGCACCACCCGGCCGCAGGAGCGACCGTATTTCCTCTTCGTCGGCCGGCTCGAGCACATCAAGGGGCTCCAGGACGTGATCCCGGCATTTGCCGGTGCCGGAGACTACGACCTCCTCATCGCCGGGGACGGGGAGTACGGTCCGGCCCTGCGGCGCCAGGCGGCGGGAATCGAGCGGGTGCGGTTTCTCGGGAGACTGGGGAGTGCGGACCTCGCCCGGCACTACGCGCATGCCCTCGCGCTCATCGTCCCGTCGCTCTGCTTTGAAACATTCGGCATCATCCTGATCGAGGCGTTCCGGCAATCCACGCCGGTCCTCGCCCGCAGACTGGGACCTTTCCCCGAGATCATCGAGCTGGCGGGCGGCGGCGAGCTTTTTGCAACCAGGGAGGAGATGATCGCGGCAATGCACCGGATGTGCGGCGATCCGGCGCGGCGCGAGGCAATGGGGCGAGCTGCCCACCGCGCCTTCGAGGAGCATTGGCGCGAACGCGTCGTGGTCCCACACTATCTTGAGATCGTACGCCGAGCCGCCAAGCGCAAAGGGATCGGCAGAGTGCTGGACATCCTTTCACCCGGGCCCGACGCGTGAAAATCTTCATCACCGGGGGGGCCGGGTTCATCGGCTCACACCTCGCCACCCGGCTCCTGGAGCGGGGCGACCAGGTCGTCGTCCTCGACGATCTGTCCACCGGCAGCATGGACAACATCGAGCACCTGGTGGGCCGGAAGGGCTTCGACTACCGGATCGGTTCGGCCCTCGACGGTCCCCTGGTCGCGGAACTGGTCGATCGCTGCGACGTGACGGTGCATCTCGCCGCGGCGGTCGGCGTGCGCCTCATCGTGGAGCGCCCCGTCCACACCATCGAGACCAACATCGGAACGACCGAAGTCGTCCTGGCCGCCGCCGCAAAGAAGCAGAAGCTGGTGGTCGTCGCCTCGACGTCCGAGGTCTACGGCAAGAGCGCCAAGGCCACCTTCGCAGAGGACGACGACCTCCAGCTCGGGCCCACCGTGAATTCCCGCTGGGCTTACGCCTGCTCGAAAGCGCTCGACGAGTGGCTCTCGCTGGCCTATCACCGGGAAAAGAAACTTCCGGTCATCGTAGTGCGCCTCTTCAATACCGTGGGGCCCAGGCAAACCGGCCGCTACGGGATGGTGCTCCCCACCTTTGCGGCCCAGGCGCTCGCCGGAGAGCCGATCACCGTGTACGGAAGCGGGACCCAGTCGCGCTGCTTCGGCCACGTCCAGGATGCGGTAGAGGCGCTTCTGCGTCTCATGGCCACTCCAGCCGCCATCGGAGGGGTATTCAATGTAGGAGCCGACGAAGAGGTGACCATTCACCGTCTGGCCGAGATGGTGCGGGATGCGGCGGGAAGCCGCTCGGAAATCAAGCTGGTGCCCTACAACGAAGCCTATGCGGAGGGATTCGAGGATATGCAGCGTCGGGTGCCCGACCTCGTCAAGCTGGAGCGTACCATCGGGTTCCGGCCCCGCACGTCGCTGGCCCAGATCATCCAGGACGTCGTCGCCGACCAGCGCGCCCGTCTCCTAGCGTCTTAGCGTCCTAGCGTCTTAGCGTCTTAAATCTGCACCTGCGCCCCCAGCTCGATCACCCGATTCGGCGGTAACCCGAAGAACGCCGTGGCCGACCTGGAGTTGTTGGTCATCACCATGAAGATCCGTTTGCGCCACACCGCCATCCAGAGCCCCTTGGCCGAAAGTGCCGCGCGCTTGGCCCGTGAGGCCTTGGTGGGAATCAGCGTCTCTCGGCCAAGGTAGAAGGTCGTCTCGGTGACCTTGGCGGAAAGCCCCGAGGCGGCGAGCCCCTGAAGGATCTCCGGCACATTAGGCGATTCCATGAAGCCGTAGGCGCCCACGACCGTGTAGAATCCCGCCCCCAATGAAACGAGCTCGATCCGCTCGGCGGGGGGCACTTGAGGAATCTCCCGCGTCGCCACCGACATCAGGATCACCTTCTCGTGCAATACTTTGTTGTGCTTGAGGTGATGCAGCAGGACCGGCGGCGCGCCCGAGAGGTCCGAGGTCATGAACACCGCTACCCCGGGCACTCTGGCCGGCGGCCGCTTCAACATCTCCTTGATGAAGAGATCCATCGGCAGGGAACCTTCCCGCAGCATGGCGGTGACGATCTTGCGCCCGCGCTTCCACGTTGCCATCAGCACAAAGATCACGATGGCGAGCGCGATAGGAACCCAACCGCCCGACGGAATCTTGACGATGTTGGCCCCGAAAAACGCCAGATCCACGATCAGGAAGACGAGCGCCAGCGGAACGACTCGCCAAGGCCGCCACCCCAGGCGGGTGCGCGCGGCGTTGGCAAAGAGGACCGTGGTGATCGACATCGTCCCGGTCACGGCGATGCCGTAGGCGCCGGCCAGATTGGTGGAGCTCTTGAATCCCACCACCAACGCCACGCACGCCAGCATCAGCAGCCAGTTGACTTCGGGGATATAGATCTGGCCTGCCTCCCGATGCGACGTGTGTACCACGGTGACCCGGGGACTGTATCCCAGCTGCACCGCCTGCCGTGTAAGTGAGAAGGCGCCGCTGATCAGCGCCTGGCTTGCGACCACCGCCGCGAGCGTGGAGACCACGACCATGGGGTACAGGAGTGCACTGGGCACCAGCCGGTAGAACGGATTGTCGATGCCGGCGGGGTCCGCGAGGAGCAGGGCCCCCTGCCCGAAGTAGTTCAGCAAGAGGGCA
>JAXIPC010000147.1:0-8374 GCA_045403135.1 Gemmatimonadales bacterium
GGATCGATCCAGATGTCGTGATGGTCTCCCCCCGGCACCTCGGAAAAGGGCGGGTTGATCGAGGTCCGGCCGCCGTCCAGCGTCTTGGTCCATCCCGAGGTGAGGAAGTAGGCCTCGTTCTCGTTGTCGGGCATGACCACCATGCGGGTGTAGTACTGGGTCCGCCCCGCCAGCTCCCGGTCATGGCTCACCAGCTCCCACTTGGTGCCCGCGTCATCCGACCGCCATAGCTCGCCGGACTCCGCGTCGACGCCGGGGAGGGGAACGCCGTCGCTGGTCTCGATCAGGGCGTAGACCCGATTGGGGTTGGTCCGGGCCACGGCCAGATCGACTTTGCCGAAGGGCTTGGTGGGGAGGCCGTTGCCGGTCAGCCGCTTCCAGGTCGTGCCGCCGTCGACGCTCTTCCAGATGCCGCTGCCGGCGCCGCCGCTCCTTCGCCCCCAGGTGTGGATCACGAATTCCCAGGTCGACGCATAGAGAATGCGCGGGTTGGTGGGGTCCATCGCGACGGCGTAGGCACCGGTGTTTTCGTCCACGAAGAGCACCCGCTCCCAGGTCTTTCCGCCATCGGTGGTCCGGTAGACGCCGCGGTGCTGCTGCGGCCCGTAGGCGCGCCCCACCGCCGCGGCATAGAGGACATCGGGATTGGACGGATGGATGACGATGCGCCCGATCCGTCCGGTGCTGTCGAGGCCGGCCCGGGCCCAGGTCTTTCCCGCGTCGGTCGATTTGAAGATCCCCCAGCCCAGCGAGACGTTGCTGCGTATCGAGGACTCGCCGGTGCCGGCCCAGACCACGTTCGGGTCCGAGGGGGCCACCGCGAGCGATCCGATCGACGACACCGGCATGCTGTCGAAGATCGGGTCCCAATGGAGGCCGCCGTCGACCGTCTTGAAGATTCCCCCCGAAGCCGCCCCGGCGTAGTAGACGTTCGGGTCACCCGTAACGCCCGTGACCGCCGACACTCGGTTGCCCTCCGGGCCGATGTGACGGTACTTGAGCTGCTTGAACAGCTCCGAGGCGACGACCGGCTGTGCCGCGATGGGGGCGGCGGCCTGGCGGCGCTGTGCGGCGGCCATGGTGGGGAGGAGGAGGAACGCAGTGACGAGAAGGCGGACGGCTCGAGACATGCCGGCTCCTGATGGGAATGGTGGGGAGAGGTAAGGTGATAAGGTATCCCTCCACGTCGATGGCCGCACCCCTATTCTCCGGGCCCCGCGAGCGCCTTTAGACGGTGATTACGATCTCCTCGTTTTCGTGTCGCGGGAACGCGGCGCCCGAGGTGAGCGCTGCGGCCCGCCCCTCCTCGTCGATCAGCCGGATGCGCATCTGCTCCTGCGTCACCGTCACCAGAAGGAAGTGGCGGACGCTGTTGTGACAACAGGAGTGAACCGGCATGCGCACGTCCTTCTTCAGCTTGTTGCACTTGCCGGCGGCCCCGCTCAGCAGGAAGTGCAGCCGACCTTCGCGATGGTGCTGGAAGTTGTGCTCGTGTCCAGAGAACCAGACCCGCTGCTGTGGCGATGCCGCGGCGAAGCGCTGCGCTAGGTTCCGGACCATCGGGTTGTCGCCGTGCGCCGGACCGAGGGAGAAGGGCGGATGATGCCCGAATGGCACCCGCCACCGCGGTGCCGGTTCGGCGAGGAGCGCGTCGATGAAGGCGCGGTGCGGCGCCGACAGGAGCGGTGGCTGGCGCTTCCCCCGAATGAGCTCGAAGAGGATCTCCCCGCCATCCTGGCGGTCCGTGAACGACGTGTCGACGGCGATGAAATCCGCATCGCGGCCGAAGCGGAACCGGTAGAACATCGTGTCGAGCACATCGTCGCCCAGCCCCCAATGCCGCGCCTGCTCCGGAAAGCGCTCCTCGAGGAACAGGTTGTCGACCAACTGCGCCAGATCGTCGTCCTCCTCGGTATTCTCCGAATCGTGATTGCCCAGACACGGAAAGATCGGTACCCGGCTGATCACGTCACGGTAGGGCAGGAAGTAGCTGGAGAACCAGTCATCGTCCTCGTCTCCGGTCATGCGCATCCGGCCTGATATCGTGCGGAACCCCTTCTCGAGCAGGCCGAGAAAGCCCGAGGACCTCGTCTTCATGTAGATGTTGTCGCCCATGGTCAGCACGAAGCGGATGCCCTCGCGCTCGACCCGATCGGCCAGCGCCTTGCCTACCTTGAGTTGCGCATCGTCTCCGGTGCCGGGGTCGCCGATGACGGCGAACGTAAAGTCGCCCGAAGGCTCGTCCGGCGCGGGGAAGGTCTCGAAGCTGAACTCGGGGGGAGGCGCATCGAGCATCGCGATGCCGTCATTCTCATCCTTCATGCGGATGGAGCACGGCGCCGTCCCCCACGGCTTGTCGGCGACGTCGACCCGATAGTGGTAGCGAGTGTTCGGCCGCAGATCCCGGATCCTGGCAAACGTCAGGTCCCTCACAGTCTCGTCCCGGACGACTTGCCCGGCGGCGGTTTCCACCCGAACGCGCGCCGGCCCAAACGGCGTGGTGTTGCGGCCGATCGAGCCGCGTTCCCGGATGCCCTCCGGCAGGTGGCCCGCTTTCTTGAGGTCATCGTCATCGAGCAGCTCGAAGCGAAACGACCCGGCCGGGTCCTTGGCTTTCGCCTTCTTCTTCTTCAGGTAGAACGCGCCCCAGGCGATCAGTGCGGAGTTGTGGTCCACGTGGGGGACGTACAGGACTTCTTCGCGGTGAGTGGCCATGGGAGTCTCCTCGCGAGATCATACCTCAGCCGACCGGAATGGGCCAACGGGCTGGCCCGGAAGGAGCCCTATCACTACTTGTAGGGCCTTTCGGCCCGGCCCTTTCGCTCTGGCGTACTTCCCACCACTGTATCTCTACGAGTAACTCACCCTGTGCTCCTCCCCGCCCGTCCCGGGGGGACAACTGTCGTGAGCAACGCAGTGCGAGCAGTCGAGCCGAACGCCGGCATCAGGGCGGCAGGATCCCGCGGGGGACCCCATGGCCATCACGTCCGCACCAGGCACCTCCAACGGGAGTGCTGATCCAGCTTCTCCGCTGACCTGGATCAGCCGCTCGCAGCACCGCTTGGCCAATGCGATCCGTTCCGTCTTCGGGTTCCTGGTCCTGCTTGTGGTCGTGTGGGCCGGCTGGTTCTATTCGTACGCATCGCACCGCTCGGAGTATCTCAGCCGACGCAACCTGCGGGCGCTGGCGGCCATGGGCAGCCGGGTCGAAAGCTCCCTGGCGTCGGCGACTCAGGTGCTAGGCTCGCCGATTGAGCCGGACGCCCGAGACTCCGCGGCACCGTTCATTCCCCTCTACGATCATCTCGCCGTACGCGCGAGGCAGGGCTCGTACGCGGGCCGGCTCACCGGGTCCTGCACGGCCAGGGGGCTGACGCGGGAATCCGGATTGCGCCCCTCCCGGTGGGACAAGGATCCGGAACGGCCTTTCTGTCTCCATACGATGGTCGTGCCGAAGGAGCAGCAAAAGCCGGAAACCAGTACCGCCGCATTGAATGCGGCCAACTACCTGGGCTGGATCCTTCGCAAGCCTGCCGATGCCGGGATCTTCGACCAGACCTTCCTGCTCGATACCGACGGCGTCGTCCTGCTGCATGCGGGCGCCTCCGAGCTCGCCCTCACCCGGCTGAACGGCGTGGTCCAGTCCGCCTTGTCGCCGCGGAAGAAGGATGCCCCGGCGCCCCTCGACACCTGGGCCACCTTCCGGCTCAAGCCAGGCATCATCGACGTCCAGATCGCCGGTAGCGCCTATCGGCTGTTCATCGCGCCGTGCTGCGTGTCCGCCGGCGGATTGTGGCAGGAGAGGTCCTTCGTGCTGGCCGGCCTGGTGAGCAAGCAGCGGTTCGTGCTCCAGAGCCTCAAGATCTCGCTCTCGACACTCACTATCGTCTCCCTGCTCCTCGTCCTCGCGGTGCTGTCCTGGCCGTTGCTCAAGCTCCGGTTCAGTGGCGAGCGTCAGCGGGTCCTCGCGAGCGACGGCGCGCGGCTCGCCCTGTCGAGCCTGCTGGGAGCCGCCGTCTGCACCATCCTGGCACTCGATCTCTACGCGTACGCCGGATTCCGCGCCGAGCTCGACGGCGAACTGGCGCGTCTGGCCGGGCAAATCAACAAGAACCTGACTCGGGAGATGACGGCTGCCCGCGCGAGTTTCGCCTTCCTGGTGAGCTGGACGGAGCGTGCCAAGGTGGACTCGGGGCCGGACCTGCTCGCGAGGCTCGACAGCCTTCCCGCCACGCCGGTGCTTCCGGTCTTCGAATCGTGGGCCTTGATCGACGCGAAAGGGATGCAATCGAGGAAATGGTCCACCGATCATTTCATGCAGCCGCTGGTCCCTGTGAAGGATAGGTACTACTTCCGCGAGGCGCTGGCACGACGGGCGAAATACTTCCCATCCGTCGCCACGAACGATTCAGGGCTCTTACTGCCCGACCCATCGGACCCGGACGGGTACGTGCTTGAGTCGATCCAGTCGTGGACCACCGGACAGCGCCGCGTCGTAATCGCTGCCCCCTACCGGAGCGGGCGCACGCCGGTCGCGGCGATCACGCTGCACATGGTGTCGGTGATCGAGCCGGTCCTTCCGGCCGGCCTCGGGTTTGCCGTGGTGGATAGCGTGGGCAGGGTGCTCTTCCACGCCGATCAGAGTCGGAATCAGGAAGAGAACTTCTTCACCGAGGCGGACCAGAACAAGGACCTTCGGGCGGCGCTGCTGTCCCATTCGGAGGGCCTCGTCAACATGCTGTACGGCGGAGCGGACCATCGGGCCTACGTCACGCCGGTCCCGGGTCAGCCGTGGTCGGTGATTACCTTTCGCGATAAGCAGTCCGCCCGGATCACCAACGCCGAATGGGTCGCGACCAGCGGGTATCTCACGGCGCTGTACACCCTCCTTCTGGTGTTGCTTGGCGCGGCGGCGCTCCTGGTGACGCCGCGACATCGGATCTCGTGGCTGTGGCCGGACCGCCGGCTCCGCGTGGCGTACGATCAGCTAGCCCTCGTCTTCGGCCTGCTGCTGGTGGCGTTTGTGGCCGCGCTCTGGGGGCTCGAGCGCGACCTCCTCCTGCAGGCGAGCGCGTTGCTGCCGCTCATCACGATCGCCCTCACCATGCTCCACCTCGAACGACGCGGCGCCATCCTGTGGCCAATCCAGTCCCGCGGCATCTTGGCGTTGGTGCTGGTCGGTGTCGTCGTCGCGGGTCTCCTCAAGCTGGGCGTTTCCCTGCTGGGCTCGAAGACGCCGGCGGGCGTCATGGCCTGTGTTCTCCCGCTGTTCGGTTTCACTCTGGTTCTGATGGTGCGACTCGGCAAGGTGGGTCGTTCCGGTTCGAGGGAGGCCCCGCCCCGCCCGATTGCCCATGCCTATCTGGCCGTCGCCGTGCTGTTCCTGCTCCTCGTGGGAGCCCTGCCAGCGGCCGGGTTCTTCAAAGTCGCGTACGGAGCCCACACCGAAGCGCTCGTCAAGCATCGGCAGCTCCAGTTCGCCCGTGCGCTGAACACGCGGCAGGCCCGCATCGAGCGGGCCTACTCCGAGGCGCTGGGCTCGGGGAAGTCCCGCCTCAAGGCACGACGGGTGGCACTCTGTTCGGGTAGCAGCGAAGCGTGCGGCCTGGACGTCTATGACGCTGCCTTTCAGGCCGGATTGGACTCCACTGGCCCGAGACCGGACTCCCGCCGAGCGCGCCCTCCCACCGCGCTGGTGGGCCGGCTGCTGTCTCCCTACCGTCCCGAATCGTCGCTGGAGTGGCGTGCGCTGCTCTCCGACACCTCGAGCGACTCGGCCTGGTCCTGGTCGGTCGCAGGCAACCGTCTCTACCTCGAAAGCCCGAGGGTCGCGGAGCGGACCCTGAGCTCCCCCCTACCGGTCCTCCGGCCCACGAGCGGCTCGCAATGGTGGCTCCTGCTCGGCGGCGTCGTGCTCCCGGTAATGCTGGCGCTGGGATGGCTCGCGAAGTTCGTCGCGCGCCGGTTCTTCCTGATCGAGGTGACCGACCCCGTGCCGAGCACGTCGGGGTACCGTATTGGCGAGGTAGGCGACACAAACTTGTTGGTGGTCTGCCGTGATTGCGCCGAAGAGGACCTGATCGTGGTGCCGCCGCGTTACAAAACCATCGACGTGAAGCAGGAGCTGAGCGGCCGGATCTTGGGTGATCTCGAGTGGCTTCGCCGGGACATCGGCGTCGGCACGCCGGTGCTGGTCAAACACTTCGAGCATCAGCGCCACGACCCGGCGGCCGACGCGGCCAAGCTGCGGATGGTCGATAGCCTGGTGCATGACCTCGGGTCCACCGTCATCGTGGTGCAGTCGCGGGAGGCCAACGGATCACCACTGGGAATGGGAAGCGAATGGAGCGCCGCGATCGTGGTACCCGGTGGTCCCGAAGAAGGCCGGCTGGCGCTGGAATCGTTCGTGCTGGTCGATGCCGGCCGGCTATGCAAGGGCGAGGGCGGCGAGGAGAAGCGGCGCTGGGCCGAAACCGCGGCGCCGGACGGCTTCGGGTCTCCGATCGAGAAGCTGATTGCCTCGGAGAGCCGTTGCGACCCCAGGCTCAAGGGGATCTGGGAAGGCGTGAAGGATGGCGTCGAGGAAGCGGCGCGCCGCGGCCACCGGGCATCCAGGAACGAGATGCTCGATCTGCTGGGCGAGCGCGCCGAGTTCTACTACGACGCGATCTGGGCCAGCTGCCGACCCGCCGAGCGGGTGGTGCTGGCGAATATCGCGGAAGATGCGCTGGCGAACGAGAAAGACCGCCGGGTGCTCCGGCGACTGCTGGCGCGGGGACTCATCCGGCGGGAGCCGGAATTCCGGGTCATGAGCGAGACCTTTCGCCAGTACCTGGTACGCCACGCGGGGGAGAGCAAGAGCGAATCATCGGTCGTCAAGGGGAGTGCATGGGACGGCATTCGGCGGCCGATGCTGGTGGTGTTGGGCTCCGGCATCTTCGTGCTGTTCGTGACCCAGCAGGAGCTCTGGAACGCGGCCAACGTCGTCATCCTCGGACTCTCGGCCGGGGTGCCGGCCTTTGCCCGCGTGATCGGCTTCTTCGGCGGACGTCGACCGGACGGAGCGCCGGCGCCGTGACCGCTCCCTCGCGACCCCCGACCAGGCAGGCCCGATGCCCCTCTTCCTGAGCGATCTCCACTTCACCGACGAGACTACCGCCGGCAATGCGAATCCCGAGCAGGCCGAGAATACCTGAGGCGCGATTTCGAGCAGTGCAGTGACGATCGACCAGGTACCCTAGTCACTCGTTTCCTGCAGCTTCCGCACGAATGCTATACACCGCCACCGGAGAATCGCCCTTGGGAGACCGGCGATACTATCTCTAGTAGTGTGCGCACAGCGGACTTACAAGAGCCTCTTTTTCACAGGGCAAGGTTCCGTCCTCTGTTTAAGTCTGATCGACGCGATAGAATTGGAGGCTCATTACCCGCCGGATCTCTCGCCGGGGGGGCCCTGGACCCCGTGCGCTGCGGCTCGTCCCTTGCGTTACCCCGCCGCAAGTGGCTTCGCGAAGGCTCAATCGCTCCTCCAATCAGTGTGCAGCAGGCGCTCCGTGATACGGTCTCCTACGTACCGGTCATAGAGCGCGGTTCCCAAGGAGGAGTCATGGCAGCCTCTAGTGGCTAATCGTGCGCATTTTGAGGACGAGGCCGCTCATTGACGACCCCCCACCTGGCCGGTACGTTCGGCGAAAGGAACGAGATTCCTATCCTGTGGTAGCGCCGGGGTTGTGTAGACCCCACACCAAAATGATGCAACAAAGCAACACGGTTGGCTGGAAAACACTGAACCTTGGCTTAGGGAGGATGAGGAAATGACCATTGGAAAGAGGTTCGCGCTGGGCATCGCGTCGTTAGGAGCGGCGGCGTTGATGGCGGCGTGTTCGGAGTCCAGCAGCCCGGTGGAGCCGGGAATCGGACCGCTGTTCGTGGTCACCGCGCCGGCGACGACGGCCAAAAACATCCACCTGTGTAAGGATTTCTCTCCCGACGATGCCGTTGTCGAGGCCACGTTCACCATTTCGGTCAACAGGCACGGCGCGGCCCCCGATCCGGCCCCGTTTGACGTCTCGCTGAACGACGGGGAGTGCCAGCTGATTTGGACCAACCCCGATGCCGGCCCGCCGCCGGATCCGATGGACACGGTCACCGTCACTGAACACGCCCTCACTGGATACGACCCTCCGACCTGGACCAAGACTCAGATCGGCAACCAGATCGGAGCGTTGTCCGGCACGGGTTCTGTCGTTCAATCGCTCGCGGGCGAGAGCACTGGCTCCGTCATCATCTTCACGAATGTGAAGACGCCCGTGACGACCGGCTGCACCCTCACCCAGGGCTATTGGAAGACGCACTCGTCGTACGGCCCCGCGCC
>JAXIPC010000030.1:0-10374 GCA_045403135.1 Gemmatimonadales bacterium
GACGCGAGAACCGCCTGGGCGCTCATGGCGGTGAACGGCGGCTGGCCGACGAGCATCTCGTAGGCCATCGCACCCAGCGCGTAGATGTCGGCTCGGGAATCCACGTTGGGATCGGCCGAGGCCTGCTCCGGCGCCATGTAGGCCGGGGTGCCCAGCGCCACCCCGAGGGATGTCATGGTGTGATCCCCGCTGGACACGCTCACCGCCTTGGCCACGCCGAAGTCGGTGACCAGCGCGTGGCGTCCCGAGAGCAGCACGTTGTCCGGCTTGATGTCCCGGTGCACCACGCCTTGGCCGTGGGCGTACGCCAGCGCGTCGGCTACCTCGCGAAGGATTCGCGCCGACTCCGTGACGGGGAGCTCGCCGCCGCGGGCCAGCTTGACCCGGAGCGATTCGCCCTCGATGAACGGCATGGCATACCATAGGACATCGCCGGCCGCGCCCGCGGCGAGCAGCGGAACGATGTGGGGGTGGTTGAGCCGCGCGGCGAGCTGAATTTCGCGGCGGAAGCGATCCTGGTTGACGCCGGACACCATTTCCGGGGGCAGGACCTTGATGACGACCTTCCGGTTGAGGGACATCTCTTCGGCGAGAAAGACGCGGCTCATGCCCCCGCCGCCGAGCTCGCGCTCGATTCGGTACTGTCCACCCAGTGCAAGGTCGAGCCGGGCGCGCAAGTCTGCCATGTACGGCAAAGCTAGCGCGTAGGGCTACTTCGCGTCGAGGACCTCGTAGTGGGTCACGGTAGGTTCGAGCTCGAGCAGGAACCGCTCATCCTCGGGGTAGTAGCGGGCGCGCTCGGGGTCGCTCCCCGCGAAGGCGCGGATGGCGTCCCACGATTCCCAGAAGGTGAGCAGGAGGAAATGGGCGACGCTTCCCTCCACGCGCCGGAAGACGTACACGCCCCGGTTCCCGCTAGTTCTATGGTAGTCCGGGAGGCCGGTGCCGAGCAGGTAGCGGTGATACGCCTCGGCATCCTCCGCCCGCACCGCGCCGTGCCAAGTCCGCGCGATCATGCCGACACCTCCTCTCGCTGGGCCGCCGACGCCTTGCCGGGCGACACCGACCGCTGAATCCAGAGCACCGCCAGGAGAATGACCGCCATGGCGACGAGCTTCCGCCCGGAAAGTTCTTCGTGCAACAGGAGCGCGCCGAGCAGCACGGCGACCAGAGGGTTTATGTAGGCGTAGGTCCCCACCACCGTCGCCGAGGCGTGGCGCAGGGCGTAGCCGTACGCGGTGAACCCGACGATCGATCCGAAGATGATCAAATAGCCCAGAGCGCCGAGGCCGGCTGGCGTGGTCTGCCAGGCACCGGTCTCCTTTCTGAGCAGCCCGATCAGGACCAACAGCGCCCCGCCGGCGAGCATCTGGATGGCGGCTGCCATCGAGAAGGTGGTCGAAACAGATTGGCGCTTGAGGTACACCGTGCCGAAGGCCCAGGAGGCGCTGGCGGTGATCAGCGCGAGCGGACCACGAAGATCGGTATGGAGGATCCTGTCGGATGTGGCCCCCGTCAGGATGACCGTGCCGAACAACCCGAGCGCCAATCCGGCAGCCAGCGCCCAGGAGAACCGGGTCTTGCCGCCGGGGATAAGCGCGTCGAAGCACGCCGCCCAGATTGCGACCGTCACGACGTAGATGCTGGCCGTTCCCGCGTCGATGTACTGCTCGGCCCACACCACGAGACCGTTGCCGCTGGTCAGGAAGAGAATGCCGGTGATGGTAAGGGTCTTCCAGTCCTGGCGCCGGATCGGGAAGGACTCTCCCAGCGCCCGCGCGATGGTCGCGAGCAGGACTCCGGCGATCAGGAACCGCACCCCGGCAAACAGGAACGGCGGCAGGTGCTCCACGCCCACGCGGATCGCGAGGTAGGTGGAGCCCCACACAATACACACGATGAGGTAGGCGGCGAAGGCGCGACCCTTGAGCTCACCCACGCGCCGCCTCCGGGACTACCTCGGGAAGGAGGCCGGCCTTTTCGAAGACCGTGGAGAGCACGATCGTGGTGCGGGTGCTGGCCGATTCTCCGGCTGGCCGGAGCGCGCGGAGCACCTCTTGCAGCCGCTCCACGCCGGAGACGGCAACCTTGAGAATGTAGCAGTCGTCTCCCGCCACGTGATGGCACTCCAGCACGTCGGGATGCGCCTCGAGCGACTTGATCCAGGGCTCGGTGCCGACGTGCCTCGAGCTGGGGTACCGGACGCTGATGAAGGCCGTGATCGGGCGGCCGATCCGGGCCCGGTCGAGCCGCGCGGTGTAGCCGCTGATGACGTCCTGCTCCTCGAGCCGCTTGACGCGTTCCATGACCGCAGGGCGGGAGAGGCCTACGGCGTCGGCAATGGCCTGGTAGGAGGCTCGGCCGTCCTGGGCGAGGGCGGTGACGATGGCAAGTCCGGTTTCATCGAGCTGGACGCTAGTGATCACATGTTCCACCTATTAGAAGGCAGAATAAACATATGTCGGGCTATTAGACTGTCAAGCTAGCTAATGACAGACTTTATGTAATTCCGGCTCCGGTGCTGGAGAGCCATCCTGGCCGTGGCTGTGGCATAGGCGACCGAGTGTTGAGCCGGTAGCCGGCCCAGATCACTATCAGGCCGATCAGCTCAGTTACATACAACACTTCCACGTGGCCGAATCGTGTAAACGTTCCGCCGATGCCGGGCAGGATGCCGCCGATCGCGATCGCCACATTCCCCAGGAATCGGTGTCGTGCCTCGTGGCGCCGCCGATACCTCCAGGCCGAGACGATCGCCCCGCCCACCAGGAGCGTCACCGCATACAGGTTGATGAACGGGCTGAATCGTCGCACCCAGGGCCATCCGAAGACCCGCCCGGAGAGGCGATGGGGCTCCACCAGCTCCGGCCGGATCGGCGCGAGCACCACCGCGATGGCTGCAATGATGACGACGGCGCCAACCGCCCCAGCGAGCCGGGTGGCGGTTCGGCGGGGCAGCAGGAGATAGGCGGTTCCCTGTGCCAGCGGTGCCCCGCCCAGCAGCGCACCGGAGATGTACCACGCCTTGAACACCGGCTCGCTCCACCCGATGAGGGTGGTGAGTGATTCGGTGATTGTGCCGGCGGCATACACCACCATTCCGGCGCACCACCAGGCAAGGTGGGCGCCGCCGCGCTCCCGGTAGCGCTGTCCCAGGACCATCGCGAATGCCAGCGCGAGGACGCTGGTCGCAATCGGGATGAAGTGGACGGGCTCCCGCATGAATCGCCTAGAACCCGAGCCGGTAGGTCACTGTCACCGCCCGGCCCGGTTCCGGCCGGAAGAACGAGACGTTAGGAAACTCGGCATACAGCCGGTTGCTCAGGTTCGAAACATTGACGGCAAGAGCGTGTCGCACCCCGCCGGTCCGGAGGAAGGTGAGCCCTGCGCCGGCACCGTGGACCGTGAACGCCGGCAGCACGTCGCCCACCGGACCGGCTCCCAGGGCCACGTCCTTGCGCTCGCCCTGATGTCGCACCGCATAGCTCAGCCAGAACCGGCCCGCGGGATCGTCGTACCGGAGCTCCGCGGTGACCTTCCGGGAGAAGGTGTCGCCGACCGGGTTGTCCGGGTCCAGCGCGTCTTCGGCGGAATGCGAGGAGAAACTGGCCCGTGCGCCTAACCCGCTCACCAGCCGGACGTCGCCGAGCAGCTCCACGCCGTGGTCGTGAATCTTGTCCACGTTCACGTTGCGAAACGCTGGAAACGGCCCCACCTGCTCGCCGGTCGCCTCGATGCGGATCCCGTTGCGGATCGTGCTCCGGAAGTAGAACCCCTCGAAATACGCCGGGCCGGCCCGGATCTTGGCTCCGAGGTCGATGGTGAGGCTGGTCTCGGGCTCCAGCTCGGGATTGCGCTGCTGGAATCCTGATCCCTCGGGCGTCGGCCCTTCGAAGAACCGCTCCACCAGGTTGGGCGACCGAAACGCCCGGCCGGCGCTGGCGACGAGCGAGACGTGAGGCGTCACCTGATACAGCAGGTTGGCCGCCCCCACCGCGGTCTGGTCGCCGCTCCGCACCTCGGGCGTGGTGACGCCGTCGGTCCGCAAGGTGTGGGCCCGGACGTCCTGGACTCGCGCACCCAGAATCGTGCTGAGCCGCGAGGTCAGCGCGAGCGAGGCCTGCGCGAACACACCTCCCGTCTGGTACACCGCGTTCGGTACCGGCGGCGTGTTGCTCACCGACTGCTGCGGCGGACCGAATCCGGTGATCGTGGTGACGCTGGAATCCCGGTTGAACGAATCATCCCGGGAAAAATCGGCCCCGTAGGTCAGGGTGTGACGGCCGGCCACGATCCGGGCCGCCTCGATTCTGAATCC
The DNA here is from genome assembly GCA_045403135.1 of Gemmatimonadales bacterium. Classification (GTDB taxonomy): domain Bacteria; phylum Gemmatimonadota; class Gemmatimonadetes; order Gemmatimonadales; family GWC2-71-9; genus JABFSM01. The sequence continues at coordinate 4,319 of JAXIPC010000030.1, forward strand.
CCAGGTATCGATGTCGGTGAAATTGCGGGAAATCGCGGCTACCCCGGCTCCCGGAGGAGCGGTGGGGCCGAACGGGATGAACACGTCGAGATTGAGATCGCGCGCGTTGCTCTGGTAATACGTGGTGAGCTCGAGCCGATCGGCCAGGAGCGAGGATATCCGCGTGGCCTCGTACCGGAGCGAGACTTGATCGAATGCCTGGCGGGGATAGGAGATCCGGATATCGGGGTCGTCGGGCCTGCCCAACTCGGCGGGAGTCACGAAGCCGAACCCCGCGCGCTCGGCCGCATAGCGGGCAAAGCGGGCAGACAGGTGTTGGCCTTCCCCGACCGCGACGCCGATCTCTCCGGAGTAATTCTCGTCCTGGACGCCGGTCTCATGCACCCGCACCGGCTGGTCCAGCACCAGGGAGCCGAAGCGCCCGGCCGGCGCCCGATAGGCCTCGGTTTCCCGGTACGTCGCGCTGAGCCGGAACCCGACGCCGCCATGCCGTCCCACCACATAACCCGCAGGCCGGCGTTGCCGGTCGTGCGAGCTGAACCGGTAGCTCACCTCACCGCCGAGGCCGTTGGAGCCACCGGTCGGCGCGCCGGCCGGAAAGAGATTGACCACACCGCCGATCGCGTCGGTGCCGTACAACACCGAAGCCGGGCCCCGCACCAGCTCGGCCTTTTCCAGTGATTCCACGTCGGAGAGGGCGGGAAGCTCGCCGAAGTCCTGCTGCCGGCGGGCGTTGTTGAGCCGGATGCCGTTCTCCAGCAGAAGGATCCGCTGTCCCCGCTGACCCCGGATAGCGAGCCGAGCCTGATTCGAACCGGATCCGGTGATGTCGACGCCGGGCTCGAGCCGAAAGAGATCGGATACCGTGTACGCCGCCCGGCGCCGTGCGGTCACCGAATCCACCACCAGCACCGGTTGCGGTGTTCGGAACACCTCGCGGGCGGTGCGGGTGGCGGTGACGTTGATGGGATCGAGCCGTCGGATCCGCGTCGAGTCGGTTCGGGTTGTGCGGGCGGAGTCGGCGGCTTGAGCCGCCGCAGCGGTGGGGAGTACGAGAGCCAGCGCGAGCAGTGTCCGGGCACAACGTTGCTGCCGAGGCATGATTCGGAATCCGGTCGTTGAGGTTGGTGCGCACGTCCTCAATGATCGGTCTTCGCACCGCTCGAGTGGCAGCGGAACCGTACGGGGTCGCGGCTACCGTATTTCTACGGGTCGCGCCGCTCGGCCTCCAGCGCGAGCCGGGTCAGCTCGGCCACGGTGTAGATGCCCAGCTTGCGCATCAGGCTTTCCCGGTAGGACTCCACGGTGCGCGAGCTTAGGCCCAGCGCCTGCGCGATCCCCTTGTTGGTGCGGCCCTCCGCAATACCCTGAAGCACTTCGCGCTCGCGAGGAGTGAGCGCCGCGAGGCGGCGGGCCGCCGTCTCCTGTTCGTCACCGCCCTGGATTGCCGCGCTCAGGTGGTGGGCGATGGACGGGCTGAAGAAGGCCTCACCCCTCGCAACGGACCGAATGGCCCGGCGCAGCTCGGCGGGCTCGGTGTCCTTGCGGAGATACCCCCGGGCACCCGCGCGGACCGCGGCGAGGACGTACTGCGGATGATCGTGCACGCTCAGCACGAGCACCCGCACCGGAGAAGCCCGATCGCGAAGCGCCGAGGTCACTTCGATGCCGGACTGGCCCGGCATCGACACGTCCAGCACCAGCACGTCCGGTGTGAGGGACTCCGCCAGCCGAAGCGCCTCGGCGCCGTTGCCGGCTTCGCCGACAACGTCAAACTCGTCGCCGGCCATGAGCACTTGGCGAATGCCCTCGCGCACCAGGTGGTGATCATCCGCGATCACGACCCGGGTCGCGGTCATGGCCGATCCTCCTGACGGAGTGCCGGGACCAGCGCGACCAGCCGCGCGCCCCGGCCCAGCGCCGCCTGAATCACGAGGCGTCCCCCCACCGCCGCGATCCGCTCCTGCATGCCGACCAGGCCCATGCGGCCGCCATCGGCGGAGTCATCGGGGTCGAATCCGCGGCCGTCGTCCACCACGGCCAGGGAAACGCCGTCTGCCTCTCCCCGGAGCTCCACCGCCACCGATCGTGCCTCGGCGTGGCGCGCCACATTCGCCAGCGCCTCCTGCAGCACCCGAAAGAGGGCGAGCTCGGAGTCGTCGCCGAGGACGGGAGACGAGCCCACGACGTCGAACCGGGTCGGGATGGCGCTGCGCTCGCCGAAGTCGGCCGCGACGGCGTGGAGGGCCGCCGCGAGGCCGAGATCGTCCAGCACCGGTGGGCGCAGGTCGTCGGCTACCCGGCGGATGCTCTCCATGCCGGTATCTACCAGCCGGCGCAGGGTGTCGAGCCTCGGCCGGGCGTCGCCCTCCTCTTCGCGGAGCAGGCCAAGCTGCATGGTCATGGCGGAAAAGACCTGCGCGGTCTCGTCGTGCAGCTCGCGGGCCAGCCGGCGGCGCTGATCTTCGTGCTGCCGGATCAGCGTGAGCGACAGCCGCTCCAGCTCGGCGGTGCGGTCCTTGAGCCGGCGGTCGAGGTCGGCGCTTTCCAGGGCCGCGCCGAACTGCTGGCCCAGCGCCAGGAGGAAGTCCTCGTCCAGCGCGGTGAACGGCGCGCGCGATGCTCCCACCAGGACGGCCACGCCGGTGGGCGCCCCGGTGCCGATCACGGGAACCAGCCCGGCGAATGGCAGCCAGATGTTGGTGCCGCCTGAGCCAACTTCACATTCGGAGAGGAGGACCGGTCGCCCGGTCCGCATCGCGTCCTGGAGTCCGCGGCCCAGTGACCCGCCGGGTGACGTGCCGCGCCAGCTTTCGCACGCGCCCAGCCCGTGGGTGATGCTGCCGAAGGGTTCCGGTTCCGGAGTCCAGAGTGCGCTCCCGGTGAAGCCGGCCAGGTCCAGCGCGCGCGTCAGCAGCATCGGCGCTCCGCCTCCGGCCGCGCGGCTCCGGTGCAGATCGCCCGACAGTGTGGAGAGGGTGCGCAGACCGCGCTGCAGCTCTTCCATCACCAGGAGCAGCACGCCGACGCCGAGGGTGAGGATGAGCAGGCTGTCTATGTAATAGCTCCACGGCGCCAGCAGGCCTCTCGCGCGAAGCAGGGGATAGTCCAGGTGATGAAGTCCCCAGAGGAAAAGCGTCCCGGCCACGAAGCCGGCGCTGGCCGAGCCGGTGCGGCGCCGATATCGGAGGAAGACGAACCCGGTCCAGAGCGTTGCCGCGCCGAGGAGCGCCACGGTGAGTATCGCGGCGAGCAGGAAGCTGTCGAGCAGGTAGATCGTGACGTAGGCCCACGGCACCGGCAATATGGCGGCCACCCAGTAAACCGGCCGCCAGAGCTGCCGTCGCTCGAAGGAGAGCGCGGCCGCCAGCACCGCAAACGCGGTCCAGACGGTGACCACCTGGTGGAAGTAGAGCCAGGTGCGCGACTCGGTGGTGAGGAAGGTGGTGATCAGCGCGATGCGGAAGGTATAGAGCAGCCAGGCACTGCACCACCAGAGGAAGTGCGGGCGGCGGTAGCGGTGGTAGAGCAGACTGAAGAGAAGGGCCAGTCCGACGGTGATGGCGGCCTGGAGAATTGCCGCCTCGCGCTCGATCAGGATCGTGGCGGGGTCCATGCAAGCATGTTAACGCTAGCCTAGTTCCGGCGCCTCCATCGTCTTGGAACGCCGGTTCGCGCCCAGCCAAGCGGACCAATCCCCCGCCACCCCTCGCCAGCCGCTATCTTTAGGCAACCGCCGTTCGCACGACCTCACTAACAGAAAGATCGAGTCCCGGGCCACCGATGATCGCACCGGCATTTCTCCTGCTTGCTCAGAACCTGGTTCTCCCTCCGGCGGGGGCTCCGTACTGGCAGCAGCGCCTGGAGTACGACATCGAGGCCCGGCTCGACGAGCCGCTCGGCAGGCTCAGCGGCACCCAGCGCGTGGTCTACCATAACAATTCACCCGACACCCTGCGCACCGTCTCCTTTCACCTCTATCTCAATGCCTTCCGGCCCGGCTCCCGCTGGGCCGATGCCGACAGCGCCGAGCGGCGTCGCCGGTTCAACGACCTCAAGGACCCGGACTTCGCGTACAACCGGGTGCGGGACGTGACGATCGACGGCACGCCGGTGCAGGCGGTCTATCCGTTCGCGCCCGACAGTACCATCGTCCGCTTCGCGCTGCCGAGCCCGCTGCCGCCGAGGGGCACCTTTGCCGTGTCGATGGGATGGGAGGCACGTCCATCCACCGTGCCGAGGCGGCAGGGCCGCCGCGGGCGGGCCTACGACTTTGCCCAGTGGTATCCGCGGGTCGTGGCCTACGACAAGCACGGCTGGGCGGAACATCCGCTCTATCCGGCCGGCGAGTTCTACGGCGATTTCGGCGATTTCCGCGTGCTGCTCGACGTCCCCGAGGACGAGGTGGTGGGTGCCACCGGCATCCCGGTGTGCGGCGACCCGGGGTGGGAGGGCGCCAACCAGAACCGGGCCCGCGCGGTGGAGCTCCAGCGCGATACGTATGGCACGCCGCGGTGTGACCCTGCCGTCCCCACTCCGGGCCGCAAGCGCATCGTCTGGGAAGCCCGCGAGGTGCACCACTTCGCCATGTCGATGAATCCCGCCTATCGCTACGAAGGCGGGCGATACGGGAACGTGGCGGTCCACGTGCTCTATCAGCCGGGTGACGAGCGCTCCTGGGGCGGCGGCGTGGCGGTGCGCAACACCGAAACCGCGCTCCGCTGGCTCGACGGCTTCTTCGGACCCTTCCCCTGGCCGCAGCTCACGAACGTGCACCGGATCGAGGGAGGCGGCACCGAGTTTCCCATGATGGTGCACGACGGATCGGCCGGGCTCGGCCTGATCCTGCACGAGGTGGGGCACAACTACCTGATGGGGATCCTCGCCAACAACGAGTGGCGCGAAGGCTTTTTGGACGAGGGCTTCACCAGCTTCCAGACTTCCTGGTACAACGAGACCCAGGGTGTTCGCGGCACCTACGCGAATGACGAACGGAACATGCTGCTCCTCGACCTGGATGGTTGGTCCGAGCCGACCAGCCTGGTGAGCGAGCGCTATCGCGATTTCTCCACCTACAACAGCATGATCTACGACCGGGGCGAGCTCTTCTATCATCAGCTCCGGAGCATCGTGGGCGACGCGACCATGCGGCAGACCTTCCGCACCTACTACCAGCGCTGGAAGCTCAAGCACGTGGACGAGGGGGCCTTCCGCGCGGTCGCCGAAGAGGTCTCGAAGCGCGACCTGTCCCAGTTCTTTGCCCAGTGGCTGCATACGACGGAGCTCTACGATTATGCCGTGGGGAAGGTGAGGTCGGTAAGGACGAGCGGTCAGACGGACGGGTGGACGACCCGCGTCGAGGTCGTGCGCAAGTCGCCGGGCGTCTATCCCGTGGAGGTGGTGGTCCGTTCCAGGACCGATTTCGCCCGGGTCCGCGCCGACGGCAGCGCCGAGCGCGAGTGGGTGCTGCTGGTCACCCGGGACCGGCCCCGCGAGGTGGAGCTGGATCCCGGGGTCCGCTCCCACGACTGGAACATGCTCGACAACCGGAAGCGGCGCGGGTGGTTCGGATTCGGGCGGTCGGCGCGGACCGAGCTTTATCTCGACCGGGTGTTCTCGCAGCGGGTTCGGCGGGACAGAGTTACCATGGGGCTGATGCCGACGCTATGGTACAACGACGCCAGCGGCGTCGTCATCGGCGGTCGGATGCGCACCGACTACCTCGGCCGCTTCCAGCAGGGTACGCTGTCCTTCACGGTCAACACCAAGCTGCTGGACGAGAACAGCAAGTCGCTGGGCCTGTACCTGCGACTCAAGAACCCGGTCGCACTCCAGTCACCCCGCACGACGCAGACGCTGGAGGCTTACCACATAGAGGGCCGTGCCGGTCTGGCCGCGAGCGCCGAGCGGCAGACCAATCTGCACCGGAGCTTCGGCGCGCAGACCTATCGCGGTGCCGGGCTCCGCTGGCTGGTGACCACCGACACCGATTTTCTCGACCCCGCCCTGTGGGACGCGGGGGGCACCGTGGAAGCCTCCACCTGGATCCGCAGCAG
>JAXIPC010000244.1:0-6965 GCA_045403135.1 Gemmatimonadales bacterium
GGAAGTCCCTGCGCCTAGTGGGATATCCCATCGAGCAGATGAGCCCGGCGTCCTTCACCGCCGGCCATTCCTCCGGCTGCAGCAGGTCGACCGCGGTCAGGCCGAGCCCCTTGCAGGACGTGGCGAACTGGGCCAGTGGGATCTTGCTGTAAGGCCAGTAGGAGACCGACTGCTTCAACCGGCCGGCATTGGCCCCTTCGCTTCGCTCAGGGTGACTTGCGGTGTCACGCTGAGGTCGCCCGGCGACCGAAGCGGCCAATCCTCGCCCGGAGATGATCGCACCAGACATGGCGCTGAGGACCTCCCGCCTGCTCATCGATCCCATGGACACCTCAGAAGGTCAACGACTTCAAATAGGCGTAGCTCACGGAGGCCGCGTCGAACGGTGAGCCCTCGATTTCGTCCTGTTCGTAGAAATAGTGCTTGATGCCCGCTTGCCTGGCCTGCTTGAAAATCCGGGCGAAGTCGATGGTTCCCCGGCCCAGCGGCGTGAAGAACCGCCGAGGCGTCGCGTCCATGTCTTTCACGTGTACCAGCGGGAACCGGCCCGGCCATTTCGCGAAATAGGCCAGCGGATCGCGGCCCGCCCTGGTGATCCAGTACAAGTCCAGCTCCAGCGCGACGAGCTTCGGATCGGTTTCGGCCAGCAGCAGATCGTACGGCACCTTCCCCTGGATCGGGATGAACTCGTCATCGTGGTTATGATAGGCGAACTGGATGCCCCTGGCCTTCGAGGTCTCTCCGCCCTTGTTGAAGAGCGCCGCCACTCGCTTCCAGTCGTCCGGCGTCCGGCGCTGGTCCGCCGGCACCGACGGCACCACGACATACTTCTGGCCCACCGTCGCCGCCTGGTCCAGGTGCCTGTCCCAATCGCCCCGCAGCGCCGAAAACCCGAGATGGCTCGACGGGGCCGTCAAGCCATGCCGGTCCAGCATCGTCCGCAGCGACTGCGCGGTGCCCTCTGGATAACCCGCGAATTCCACCTCCCTGAAGCCGATCGCCGCCAGGCGGGCGAGCGTGCCCTCCACATCCTTCGTGAGCTCCCGCCGCACCGTGAACAGCTGAATCCCGATGCGGCCCAACCGTGCTTTCGCGGTGTCACCCTGGGTCCGCAGCGCGGCCAAGGGGGTGGCGATCGGCCCCTTCGCTTCGCTCAGGGTGATCAACGCCCCCATGCCGGCCAGGAATTCCCTCCGCCTCATATCTCGTTCCGCTTCATCGCTTCCACCGCGTATGCCGCTGCGCGAGCGGTGAGCGCCATGTAGGTAATTGAAGGATTCTGATTCGCCGAGCTGGTCATGCAGGCCCCATCGGTGACGAACACGTTCAACGCGTCCCAGACCTGGTTATTGCCGTTCAGGACCGACGTCTTGGGATCCCGCCCCATCCGCGCGGTGCCCATCTCGTGGATGCACAACCCGGGCGGGAGATGGTCGTTGTACGGCCGGATGTCCCTGGCCCCGGCGGCCTCGAGCATTTCGATCGCGGTCTTCTGGATGTCCTCGAGCAGCGCCAGCTCGTTCGGGCCCCAGGTGCAGGTCACCTTGAGCGCCGGCACGCCCCACTTGTCCACCAGTGTCGGGTGCAGCTCGATCCGGTTGTCCTCGCGGGGCAGGCACTCCGCCCACCCCCCGATCGAGAAGCGCCACGGCCCCAGATCCTGCTTGAACAACGTCTGCTTGAACTCCGGACCGAAGCCGGACCTCGGCCGGGGCAGGCGTCCCCGCGACCCCCCACCCTGGAATCCGTATCCTCGCAAAAAATCAGGATGCTTGTCCGTCACGTTCCGGAACCGTGCGACATAGATGCCGTTGGGCCGCCGGCCGTAGGAGGTCTGGTCCTCCATGCCGGGAATCATGCCGCCCGCCCCGGCGCCGAAGACATGATCCATCACGTTCTTCCCCAGTTGGCCGCTCGAGCTGCCCAGCCCGTCGGGGTACCGCGGGCTCTTCGAGTTCATCAAGAGCCGCGACGATTCCAGCGCGGAGGCGCAGACGAAGATCACCCGCGCCCGGAACTCGAGCGGCTGCATCGTCACCGCGTCGATGACTCGCACGCCCGAGGCGCGGTCCCTCGCCTCGTCGAAGATCACGCTGTGCACCACGCTGTTGGGACGCAGCGTCATGCGACCGGTGCGCCGGGCCGCGGGCAGGGTGGAGCCGAGGCTCGAGAAATAGGAATGGGTGATGCAGCCCCGCTCGCAGGGGCCGCAGTAGTGGCAGGCAGCGCGGCCGTTGTGATTCTGGGTGAGGATCGCCACCCGCCCGATGGTGAGCACCCGCTCGCCGCCCCATTTCTCCCGGATCTTGTCGCGCACCAGCCGCTCGGCGCAGCGCAGCTCCATCGGCGGCAGGAATCTCCCATCAGGCAGCTGAGCCAGGCCCTCCGCCTGCCCGCTGACCCCGATGAATCGCTCGACGTGGTCGTACCACGGCGCGATGTCGATGTAGCGGATCGGCCAGTCCACCGCGACCCCGTCCCGGGCATTGGCCTCGAAGTCCAGGTCGCTCCACCGGTACACCTGGCGGCCCCAGGTGATCGATCGCCCGCCCACGTGCCGGCCCCGGATCCAGTGGAACGGCTTGTCGGCGTCGAACTCGTAGGGGTTCTCGCGGTCGTTGACGAAGAACTTGCCGCTGTACTCGTCGCAAGCGTAGCAATTCCGCTGAATCGCCTGGTCTCGCTCCAGCGCCTTGCGGTCGCCCCAGCCCCGGTAGCGCATCTCCCACGGCTGGCGGTGTTCGACGTAGTCGGTGCCGGGATCGATGTTGCGCCCCGCCTCCAGCACCAGCGTCCGGAGCCCCCGCTCGGTGAGCTCCTTGGCCGCCCAGCCGCCGCTAACCCCGCTGCCGACGACGATGGCGTCGTAGCTCGAATCCTGGGCGGGCTTCATCGGATGCTCCCCACCGGAGTGCAGCCGTCGAACCGGCCCGGGATGATCGGCGTCGTCGCCAGCATCTTGGCCACCGGCTCCGCGGTGACGTAGCCGAAGATGATCGTGTCCTTGAGCCGCCGATACGCCGCCTCCAACGACCCCTTCTCGCCGTCTTTCCCGTCGATCGTGGCCAGGAACGCGGCCCGACCTGCCGGATCGGTCTCGGCGAAGCCTTTGCCGGTGGCAGCGCGGCCGCGCTCTTCAAGGCCGTCGAGCCCCCGCAGCATCTCCGCCTTGTCGTCGTCTCCATACCACTCGGCGATCAGGAGATCGATGAAAGCCGGCACGCCGACATCGACCGCGCCCGGGGTGTCGGTTTTGGGAAGGATGGTGTCGGATAGCGCCTCCAGCGTCGCCATCTGAGCCGGCGTGAGCGCCAACAACGGAATCCGGCCCGCCCGTTCATGGATTCGCGCGCCCAGCGCCCAGCGGTCCTGGGCGGACAACGGACTCAGGGCCGGCCCGAGTACCGCCGCGCCCAGGAATCCCAATACCTCGCGTCGATGCATGGGGGACTCCTCCGGCTTCGAAGCTAGGTCCTTGCCGGAGACCCGTCCAGAGCGCACGTTATCGTTCCCGTGCCGATCGCCCGATTCCTCCGCGTCAGCAAGACCTTTCACGCCGTGCGGGCGGTGCAGGACGTTTCGTTCGATATCCGCCGCGGTGAGTTCTTCTCCCTTCTGGGCCCTTCCGGCTGCGGCAAGACCACCACGCTGCGACTCCTGGCCGGGCTCGAAGCGCCCGACCCCGGCGGCCAGATCTTCATCTCCGGCGAGCGAGCCGAGGCCAAGCGTCCCTACCAGCGTCGGCTCGGCATGGTTTTCCAGAGCTACGCGCTGTTTCCTCACCTCTCTGTGGAGCGCAACGTTTCCTTCGGGCTGGAGCGCCACCGGGTGCCGGCATCCGCCATTCCCGAACGGGTCACCCGCGCGCTCGAGCTGGTCCGCCTCGATCCCGCCGAATTCGCCCGCCGCCGGCCCTCCGAGCTGTCGGGTGGGCAACGCCAGCGGGTGGCGCTGGCGCGCGCGCTGGTCCTCGAGCCCGACATGCTCCTCCTGGACGAGCCCCTCGGCGCCATCGACCTAAAGCTGCGAAAGACCATGCAGCTCGAGCTCCGCCAGCTCAACAGGACCCTCGGTATCACCTTTGTCTATGTCACCCACGACCAGGACGAAGCGTTCACCATGTCGGACCGGATTGCGGTGATGGATCGGGGGTGCATCGTGCAGCTCGGCACGCCGGCCGAGATCTACGAGCGGCCGCGAACCGCCTTTGTGGCGACCTTTATCGGTGAATCCAACCTGATCGAAACCGATGGAGGCGCCCTTGTCGCGGTGCGGCCCGAGTGGGCCGACCTCTCTCCCCGCGGTCAAGTTCCTGCCGGCCGCAACGCCCTCGACGGGATCGTGGAGGAGGTGATCTACACGGGAGAAATGATCCGCGTCCTGATCGCGATCGACCGTCCGGCCGTCCGACCGTCCGACCGTCCTCACCGCTTCACCGTCGCCCTGCGCAACACCGGCCAGCTCGCCCGACCGTTATCCTGGTCCCGCGGCGACCTGGTCTCCGTGAGCTGGCGCCCCGAAGACGCCCTGTTGCTGGAGGACGGGTGAGCGGTCTCCGCCGGTGGCTGCTGAGCCTCTTCAACCGCCGTCCCGGGCTCGGTACTGCGAGCCTGCTCGCTCCGGGAGTGCTCTGGCTCGCCCTCTTCTTCCTGGTGCCGCTGCTCCTCATGCTGGGCGCCAGCGTGATGTATCGGGGCGTGTATGGCGGCGTCGAGCCCGGGCTCACCCTGGAGCACTACCGTCGTTTCTTCGATCCCCTCTACCTCCAGGTGCTCTGGCGGACCATCTGGTGGGCCGGCCTCGCCACGCTGATCTGCCTGCTGCTCGGGCTTCCGGTGGCCTGGGTTATCGCCCGCAGCCGGCACAAGAACCTGCTGCTCTTTCTCGTCGTCCTGCCATTCTGGACCAGTTTTCTGGTGCGCACCTTCGCGATCATCTTCCTCCTTCGCGATACCGGTCTGGTCAACTCCCTGTTGCTGAGGCTCGGGGTGATCTCCGAGCCGCTGGCCCTGCTTTACACGCCGTTCGCCGTACTGCTGGGTCTGGTCTACGGATTCCTGCCGTTCATGGTGCTGCCGATCTTCGCCTCGCTCGAGAAGCTCGACCCCTCCCTGCTCGAAGCCGCGGAGATGCTGGGGGCCCGGCCCCGCGCGCAGTTCTTTCGGGTCGCGCTGCCCCTGGCGCGGCCCGGAGTGATCGCCGGCTGTCTCCTGGTCTTCGTGCCCGCCCTGGGGTCTTTCGTCACCTCCGACCTTCTGGGCGGGGCCAAGCAGGTGATGATCGGCAATCTGGTTCAGAACCAGTTCACCTCGGCGCGCAACTGGCCGTTCGGCTCTGCGGCGTCCTTCGTGCTCGTGGGCGTGGTGTTTGTGGCGGTGGTGTTGTCGCTCCGGCTGCGGGATCGTGGCCAGGCGGAGGCCTCCCGGTGAGCCGCCGGGTCTCCCGCGCCACCGCTGTCGTGGCGGGAACGGTGCTGCTCTTCCTCCACCTCCCCGTCCTCGTGCTGGTGATCTTCAGTGTGAATGCATCGCGGTACTCGGTGGAGTGGACCGGCTTCACCCTGGACTGGTACCGGCAGCTCCCGGGCCGCACCGACCTGCTGCGCGGACTCCGCGCCAGCCTCATCGTGGGCACCATCTCCACGCTGGTCGCGACGGTCTTCGGTACCCTGCTCGCGCTTGCCCTGGCCCGCCGGAAGTTCCCCGGCCGCCGGGCGCTCGAGGGCCTCCTCTACCTGCCGATTGTGACGCCGGAGATTCTGGTTGGTATCTCGTTGCTGCTCTTTTTCGTCCTGCTGCGCGCGCCCCTCGGTCTGACGACGATCACCATCGCCCACATCGCCTTCAATATCGCCTTCGTCACCGTGGTGATCCGGGCCCGGCTGGAGGGAATGGACCAGAGTCTCGAGGAGGCCGCGCTCCTGCTCGGCGCCGATGAGCTGACCGCTTTCCGCACCGTCACGATTCCTCAGCTCTGGCCCGGCATCCTGGCGGGCGCGCTGCTGGCGTTTACCATGTCGTTCGACGACTATGTCATCACCTCGCTGGTGGCGGGCACCGGCTCGTCTACGCTGCCGGTGGTGGTGTACGGCATGGTGCGTCGCAACGTGGAGCCCACCGTGAACGCCATCAGTACCCTGATCCTGCTGGTGACGTCACTCTCGATCTGGCTCGCCTTCCGCTTGAACCGCGAGCGGCCGCTCTCCCTATGACATTATCCCGCCGCGCTTTCCTGGAGGGAGCCCTGGGCTCGATCCCCGCCGCGGCGCTGCTGCAATCGTGCGGCGGGGATACCGGCCGGGTTCCCCCGGCCGGCAGCGCCGAGCTCGGACCCATCGAAAAAGAGCTCAACATCTACAACTGGTCGGACTATATCGCCCCCGAGGTGATCCCCGGCTTCGAGAAGGAGTTCGGAGTCAGGGTGACCTACGATACCTTCGAGAGCAGCGAGGAGATGGTCGCGAAGCTGATCGCGGGCGCCACCGGGTATGACCTCGTCGTCCCGACGACCTACGCCGTCACCGCACTACTGGCCACCGAGCTGCTCGCGCCGCTGTCTCCCCGCTACCTCACCGGCCTTGCCAACCTCTCGCCGGTCTTCCGCAACCTGACCCACGATCCAGAAAACCGGTTCACCGTACCGTGGCAGTGGGGCATGACCGGCATCGCGTGGCGGGGCGACCTGGTGTCGCCGCCGCCGGAAAGCTGGGCCGTGTTTCTGAGACCGGAGCTTCGCGGGAAGATGACGATGCTGGATGACCTGCGCGACGTGATCGGCGCCTTTCTCCGGTACCGGGGCCACTCCATCAACTCCACCACCCCGGCGGAGCTCCAAGCGGCGCGGAGTGACGCGATCGCCGCCAAAAAGAATCTCAAGGCGTACCTCTCGGCCCCGGTGAAAGCGCAGCTCATCGCCGGTGATGTGTGGCTGGCGCAGATATGGAACGGCGACGCCGCCCAGGCGCG
>JAXIPC010000032.1:0-31145 GCA_045403135.1 Gemmatimonadales bacterium
GATCGCCCCCCACGACTTGACATAGACGGCGTCGGCACCCGAAAGCGCCTCGGCGCGATCCTCGGTAGAGCGGACCCGCCCACCGCGCCTCATGGCGAGGGCCTTCATGGCGCGGATGTCGTCGATGTCAAGTTCGTATCCAGGCGGATGCGCGATGGTCACGTCCATCCCGAGATGGGCGGCGGCAAGCACGGCGCTCACCGGCACCGCGGTCGGCAGAGGCTTGGGATGCCAGGCCCACTGGAGCACGAATTTCTTGCCGCGAGGATCGCCGAGCTTTTCCTGCAGCGTCAGCGCATCGGCCAGTCCCTGGCAGGGATGCCGGCGCACCGATTCGAGATTGATCACCGGCTTCTCGCAATACTTGGCGAAATTGCGGACGATCCGGTCCTGCCGCTCGATGCTCCACTCGGTTCCCTTGGGAAAGCTGCGGATCGCGACCGCCGAGGCGTAGCGGCCGAGCACCCGCGCGGTATCGATCAGGTGCTCTACCCCGGTGCCGTCCATGATCGCGCCGGGCTCGGTTTCCAGCGTCCAGCTTCCCTTCCCCGGCTCCAGCACCATGGCGTGGCCGCCGTGCAAGAACATCGCCGTCTCCATGCTGGAGCGGGTACGGAGGCTCGGGTCGAGGAACACCATCGCCAGGACCTGCTTCTCGAGTCCGCCGGTCACCTCGCCGCGCTTGACCCGGGCGGCCAGCTCGAGGAGGGCGTCGATCTCTCCGGGAGCCCACTCTTCGGTGCTGATGAAGTCTCGCTTGGTCATGCCAGCACCCGAGTCAAAGCGTCGAGCAGCAGGTCTGCCTCCCCGACGGAGAACGAGAGCGGCGGCAACAACCGGAGTATCGCGGCATCGGAAGCGGTACCAGTCAGCACCCGGTGCGCGAAGAGTGATTCCTGGATCTCCGCCGCCGGCCGCGGCATCTGGAGCCCCAGCAACAACCCCTGGCCCTGCACCCGTAGGTGCAAACGACCCGCGCCGGCCTTGAGGTAGGTACTCACCACCTTCACGTTTTCGAGCAGGCCTTCGTCGTCGATCACCTTGAGCGTCGCCAGGGCCGCCGCGGAGGCCAGTGGCCCGCCGCCGAAGGTGCTGCCCAGGTCTCCCAGCTTGAGTCCGCTGGTCATGGCGCTCGTCGCCACCATCGCCCCGATGGGAAAGCCGGACGCCAGCCCCTTGGCCATGGTGATGATGTCGGGGGTGACGCCGTACCACTCGGCGGCGGTGAAGGCTCCGAGCCGGCCCACGCCGCACTGGATCTCGTCGAAGATGAGCGCCGCACCGGCCTTGCTGCAGGCGAGCCGGGCCGACTCGAGGAAGGCCACCGAGCAGTCCTTTGCCCCGGTGAGCCCCTGTACCGGCTCGACGATCACGGCGGCCACGCTGCCATCCACCGCCGCCATCATGGCCTCGGTATCGTTGAACGGCACCTTGTCCGACAGCGGCATGCCCGCCCGAATCGCGCCGGCCTCGTACTTGGCGCCGTCGGTCACCGCGAGGCAGGCGGCGGTGCGCCCATGCCACCCTCCCGTCACCGAGACGACCTTATGGCGCCCGGTTGCCTTGCGCGCCAGTGCCAGCGCGTTCTCGTTGGCTTCCGCGCCCGAGTTGCAGAAGAACACCTTGGACAAGTCCCCGGGACAGCGCTCCGCGATCAGGTCCGCGAGCTCCTCCCGCAGCGGCAGCGGCACCGCGGTGGAGTAGAAGATCAGCTTGGCGGCCTGGTCCTGGATGGCCTGAACCACGACAGGATGGCAGTGCCCGGTCGACGCCACCGCGTGCCCGCCGTAGGCGTCGAGCCATTCCTCGCCGCGGTCGTCCACCAGCCAGGAGCCGTAGCCGGACACCGGGGTGATCGGCATCTGGGCGTAGACCGGAAGCCAGGCGTTGCCGCTCAGCATGGGTACATACCCGCGAGCTTGAGTCCGGCGGTTTCTTCGAGACCCAGAGCCAGATTCATGGCCTGCACCGCCTGTCCGCCGGCGCCCTTGATCAGGTTGTCCACGGCGATCATCACCTGCACCTCGCGCCCGTCCTCCGATGCAGTGGCGTGGATCAGCGCCAGGTTGGTCCCCACCGCGTGAGTGAGCTCGGGCGGCGCTCCGGTCAGCCGGACGAACGGCCGCCCGGCGAATGCGCCGGCGTAGCGCTGGGCAATTGCCTCCCGGCCGACCGGGACGGCGAGCGTTGCGTGCAGCGTGGCGTAAATCCCCCGAACGAACGGACCCGAGTGGGTCATGAGCCGGGCGCTTGCGGCGGCATCACCGGTCCAGGAGCGCCACTGCTCCAGAATCTCACCCTCGTGCCGATGGCCCATCACCGAGTAGGCGAAGAGATTGTGGGCCCGCGCGGGGTGATGGGTGGTGGGTTTGGGGTGGACCCCGGCGCCGCTCGATCCGGTCACCGCGAAAATCGCCGGCGGCGCCGCGAGGGTGAGCCCGGCCAGCGGGAAGAGGGCCAGCTGCGCCGCGGTGGCGAAGCAGCCGGGCGCAGCCAGCGCCGGGGCGCCCTGGAGACGGGTGCCGAGGACATCGGCCAGCGCGTAGCGGAACCGGTGCACCAGCGCCGGGGCCTTGTGCGCGCCATAGCAGCGCTCGTTGAGCCGCCCGTCCTGGATCCGGAAATCGGCGGCCAGGTCCACGATCAGGCCGGGTCCGGCGTCGATGACCTCTCCCATCAGCTCGGACGACTGGCCATGCTCCAGCGCCAGAAACACGACGTCGGCACCCTTGGCGGCCTCGCCGCCGGTGGCGCCGGAAAAGCGGGCGTCGGAGATGAGTGCCAGGCCGGGATGCACGTCGGAGATCGGCTTGCCGGCCTGACTTCTGCTGACGGCGATGCACTCCGTCACGGATGGGTGCTGGAGCACGATCCGGAGCAGCTCGCCTCCCACATAACCCGCGGATCCGACGACGGCCACGCGCATCAAGCCTCTCCCGCAATCGTGGCGCCCAGGTTGGCGCGCACCGTCTCCACCAGCCCCGCCGCGCCCCGGAGCGCGTTGTGGGCCGGGATGCCGAGGTTCGCGGAGATGTAGTCGCGGCCGACCTGGTTGTCGGTGGCCGGGCCGGTAAAGCAGGTGATCTGGAGGTTGTAGTGATTGCACATGAGCTGGTGGGCGCCCCAGCAGCCCACCGGGTCGGGCGCCGCCATCACGTGGGCCGCGCCCAGCGCCATCAGGCCCGGATCCCGAAGGATGTCCTGCACCCCGTATTCGCCCAGGATCCCGTCGCCCAGCTCGGCCACGATCACATCGGGACGGCTACCGCGCTCTTTGGTGAGCCGGTTGAGCACCCCGCGGGCGACGGGAACCGTCATGCCGGCGTGGGTGCTGGCCGCGCCGGCGTCGTTGAAGGTCAGCGCGGCAATGGCGCCCGCGTCGAGCATGGAAAGCGTATCCCGCATGAGGGACACGCCGGTGAGCTTGCACGCCGCCACCCGGAGACCGGAACGGGTGAGCCCGCGCACCAGCTCGGTGGCCGCAACGGTCTTGCCGGCATTCATGCAGGTGCCGGCCACATAGACCACCGGCACGGTGCAGTCGAGCGTTGCGGCCGGCGGGATGGCGCCATCGGCGATCGTGGCCGGGCGGCCGATCCGGTCGCCCAGCTCGGGGAACGAGAGCACCGCGCCCAGCACTTCGGCATTGAACGGCGGGCCGATGTCGGGATTGGACGAGGTGCAGCGGCCCAGAATCCCGCCCAGGTTGAGGACGTTGATGGTGTCACCCACAGCGATCTCGGAGGGCACCTCGCCGGCGTAGCCGCGCAACGCCCGCCGAATGCCGAGGGTGCCGGCCAGCACGTCGCCGGCGCGGAGGGAAACCATCCGGCCGGAGAGGTCTTCCACGGTATTGTAGGTGGACTTGTCCTCCAGGATGCGGACCGCGAGCACGTAGCCCTCTTTAGCTACGATCACATTGCCGACGATCACATCACTGGCCAGCCGGGCATTCCGGGTGGAGGAGGCGATCCGGTGAAGGCGGAGGCGAGTGGTGTGGACCATTATCTGTCGCCGCGAGGGCGCGAAGCACCCGTGGCGGTCTCCCGGTCGGAGATTGCTTCGGGGCCTTCGGCCCCTCGCAATGACTCTCCTGCCCGCATCGCGAGAAGCGACGGAATCGCCCCGATCCGCGCGAAGGCACGGGCCTCCTCACCGCTCCAGAGCCGATTCTCCTCGCCGTAGGTGGCCACCGAACGGTCCATCATCGAGTAGGGACTCCGCGAGCCGGTTACCATGAAGCGACCCGGCGCCACATGGACTCGGGTCTCGCCCGTCACCCGCTGCTGCGAGCTGGTGATCAGCGCCTCGATGTCCCGGAGCGCGGGATCGAAGTAGTGGCCCTCGTGGAGGCGGTCGCCGTAGAAGCGCCCGAGCTGGTCCTTCCAGAACACCTGCCACTTGGTGAGCACCAGCTTCTCGAGCTCGCGGTGCGCGGCGATCAGGAGCAGCGCCGCCCCCGCCTCGAAGCCGATCCGGCCCTTGATGCCGAGGGCGGTCTCGCCGACGTGAATGTTGCGGCCCAGGCCGTACGCGGCGGAGCGCGCCGAGAGCCCGGCGATCAGGTCGGGCCCGGAGAGCGGCTTGTGGTCCAGGGAAATCGGCACGCCCTGCGCCCAACCGATTACCAGATCGGACGGCTCGGGCGCGCCGGCAGGCGGGTCGAGCAGCTCGGCGGGGGGGCCGGCCCAGGTATCGTGGGTCCAGCCACCACCCCACGTGGTGCCCCAGAGGCCGGCATTGATGCTGTAGGCCGACGCCTTCGCCGGCACGGGCAGCTTACGCGCTTCGAGGTAGGCGCTGGCCTGGTCTCGGGTGAGCGCCTCGTCGCGGATCGGCGTGACGATGGCCATTTCGGGCGCCAGGACCCGGAGGGCGATGTCGAAACGCACCTGGTCATTGCCGGCGCCGGTGGAGCCATGGGCGACGGCCTTGGCCCCGATCTTCCGGGCCACATCGATCACCGAGATGGCCTGCTGGGTGCGCTCGGCGCTGACGGAGAGGGGGTACACCTCGCCACGGAGGACGTTGCCCTGGATCAGGTAAGTCACGAAGCGCGAGAAGACCGGCTCGCGGGCGTCGATTTCGTGGTGCTCCACCGCGCCGACGGCCTGGGCCTGGCGGCGGATGTCGGCGCGCTCGGCGTCGGAGGCGCCGCCGGTGTTGACGTAGACGGTATGCACGGCGTAGCCCTGCTCGGCGAGCCGGGGAACACAGTACGACGTATCGAGCCCGCCGGAGAAGGCCAGGGCGAGAGGGGCGTTCTGCATACTGCATAATTATGCAACGTGCGCTGGCGGAAGGCAAGAGTCAGGGGTCAGGAATCAGGCGTCAGGGGTCAGGGCGCTGTTCACTGGTCACCGGTCACCGCCCGTGAGGGCAGCCCCCGCCCCACGACCCCGCCCACCATCCCGGCCATCGCCCCGGTGAGCGTGGCGATGAGGATGGTTTGGGCGGGTGCGGCGGGAACGGCCGCGGCGAGGGTCGCGGCGATGGCGCCGATCAGGCTGCTGCCGCCGCCGGCCCGGGCGCCGCCCGACAGAGACCGGGTGATCGGCGCTCCGGGCGACCAGCGGGAGAACCGGGCGCCCGCGAGAGCCGCGATGGTCGTCGCGAGGATGGGATAGAGGTTGTTGCGGGCGCCCAGCGCCGGAATCGCGGCGCCGATCACCACCATGACCACTTGCAGTACCGCGCCGAAGAGGAACGATGTTCGGAGCGGCGATGTGCCCATTGCGCTACGGCACCGTCGCCATGCACTCGATCTCGACCCGGCTGCTCAAGGCCAGTCCGCTGGCACCCATGGCGCTGCGGGCGGGCTTGTTCTTCGGGAAGAAGGTCACGTAGACGGTGTTCATTCGGCCCCATTCCGCGATGTCGGCCAGCATCACCAGGCACTTCACCACCCGGTCCATGCCGGAGCCGTTGGCCTCCAGCACCCGCTTGATGTTGGTGAGGACCTGCCGGGTTTCGTTCTCGATGCCGCCGGTCACCACGGCGTTGGTGCTGTCGGTGCCGATCTGGCCGGAGAGGTAGAGCATGTGGCCGACCCGGACCGCCGTGCTGAAGGGCAGCGTGGCCGCGGCGCCGACCGGGGTGATGTACTTGACCTCGGGGGCCTGGGCGGCGAGGGGGGCGGAGATCAATACCAGCGGAAGCGCGAGTCGGTGGATCATGAGTCGAGAGCTTTCTGAGATAGGAAGACGCGGGACCGGCGAACGATCGGGAAAAGGTCGGCCTTGAAGCCACGACTGTCAACTGGTACACGAGGTTTTTCTCATGGGGCAGGGCCCTTCAATCTACTCCTGCGACGCGAGGACGCGGGCAGATCCTTGATGGCCCACAGTCCCAGACTCTTGTCCAGGAAGCGCCCCCCCGCCTCCGTGCAACCTTCCGCCAGCAGTAGCGCCGGTGGTGGGAAATTGAACGGCGGCCGTTCCAGGTTGAGGGGACGCCAATCGCCGGTCATGATTTCCAGGTTGGTTGCTTCGGCCGGAAAGGTCGTGGTGAGGAGCCAGGTGATCGGGGCTCGGCGGATGTTGGCCAGGGCGCGGCCGGCATCGGCGAACGAGAAATGGACCAGGCAGTCCCGGCAGAACAGGAGATCAGCGGGGGGCAGCGGTGAACTCGTCAGGTCGAGCACTTCAAAATTTGCCGGGCTCCGGGCGTGGTTGGCCTCGACCAATTCGGGAAGGAGATCGCCGCCGGTGTACGAGATGCCGACGAGGTCGACCCAAGCCATCCAGTGCCCGTCTCCGCAGGGGAGATCGAGGATCGAGCGGATACCGAGCCGGCGACAGAGCGCGGGAAGCTCCTGGCGCAGTCGCCGAGTCTGATCCAGGCTCGCGCCGGAGCCGGAGACGGACTCCCGATCGCCCCACAGATTGGTCTCGATCACATGGCGAAAGGCCTCGAGCGGTGCCATCGGCCGCCCGGTCTCCGCCCGGTGGGCGAAGTAGTCCGGATCGAACGACACGTCCTGGCGGCGGTCGGGCATAGGTTAAGACGCTAGGACGGTAAGACGCTAAGACGCTAGGAAAGAACGCTTACAACTTAGCATCGTATCGTCATAGCGTCTTCATAGCGTCCTAGCGGCTTTGCGCGCGACGAGAATGAGCTCACCTGGGTAGGACGAGCCGAAGGGGCGCTTGTCGTAGCCGGAATAGACCCGCTCGACCTCGAACCCAGCCCGCGCCAGGAGATGCTCGGCCTCGAAGCGGAAGAGGTAGCGCATCGGAAAGGCGTGGACCAGTCGCTCGACGCGTCCGCCGGGGTGGGTCACATAATAGATGAGCTCCACCTGGTTCACCTGGTTGGCGAGGTCCCGGAAGGCGATGCGGAAGCGCCGAGTCACGCTGCGGCCGTCGGGGGTCGTGAACTCCGGCTCCGGCGGTGATTCCTCACCTACCGGCTGTGCCAGCGCTTCGATGCAGGGGTTGAAGAGATCGAGAACCAACCTGCCGCCGGCGTCCAAGTGGCGGCGGATGGCAGAAAGACAGGCGAGCTGGTCTACCGCCGTGACCAGGTGCTGGAAAGGACGGAAGGGAAGCGTAACCAGCCTGAACGTTCTGCCCAGATCGAATCCCCGCATATCAGCTTCGACCAGCTCGATGCGAGAGCGCACCGCCGGCGGTTCCTGCTCAACGAATCGGCGGCAGATGGCGAGCATGCTGGGTGAAGAGTCGAGCCCGACAATGTCGATGCCGGCGCGCGCGGTGGGAATGAGCACCCGACCGGTGCCGGATCCGATCTCCAGAACCGGTGATCCCGCCTGCCGGGCGGCGTCGACGAAATAATCCACGTCGGGCCGGTTGCGATACGGGCCGACGTGGTCGTAGAGATCGGCGATGGGCGCGTATTCGTCCACGTCCCAATCTACAGCCGGAAACTACCGAGGGCCCGGCGAGGGCTCGAAGACGATCACCCGCGCGAGCAGTCCGGGACCCTTGGACCGACCCTCGGACCGACCCATGATTACCACGGCGTCTCCGCCCAACCTGGCAGCCTCCTCTCTCAGGGCCCGGGTCAATGTGCTCAGCGAGGGGAGGACTCCCCCACTGACTTCGACAAGGGCGATCTCCCGATAGGGTTGGCGCGGATCGCTGGCGAGTACTTGAACGTCAGCCGGTAACCGCTGCGGTCGGGGAGTCGGATCCAGGCGCACCACGTCGCTCACGGGGCTGCAACCGGCGAGGAGGAGGGCGAGAACGGCACCGCGGGTGGTGAGCATGGGGCCTCCGAGCGTCCTGTCGAGGTGACGGACCGACACGCCGGATGTCCTGCACCTCGGACACCGGAGCACTGATGTGCCGGAACTGCCCCGGGGAACGCAGAGTTGATGCCAAGCCCCGGCTACCGCCGTGAACGTCTCCTCTCCAGCTGCTGGGCGATCAGCTCCTCGAGCATGCTTGCCGCCCGTCGCATCTGCGCTCCGCCCCACTCGCGCAGCCCTTCCCACTGCGGGATCTCGAACGAGTCGCAATGCCCGTCCGAAGGCTCGGTTCCCTCCAGGAAAATCTCGCGCGAGCCGCAGTTCGACGTCCAGCTGTCGTGCGCGAGAGTCACATAACCCTCGGCAATCCCGCTGGGGACCTCGAACGAATCCCAGCGCGCCTCCGTGGAGGCCTCCGCAAGGAAGCGGGCCACGATCGGCAGCGCACCCGTGGCGCCGGTCATCCCCATACTCCGGCCGTCGTCGAATCCGATCCACACTCCCACCACCAGTGACGGCGAATAGGCGATGAACCAGGCGTCGCGCCAGTCGTTCGATGTTCCGGTCTTTCCCGCGACGCCTTCGAATCGCCCGAGCTCGTTGAGCGCGCGGCCGGTTCCCCGGGTCACGACCCCTTCGAGGGTCGACGTGACCAGATAGGCCACGGCGGGATCGACCACCCGGGTGACCGTTGCCGCGCCGGTGGCGGTGACTTCGTCGCCATACCGCCCGCGGCCGAGCACCGCGCGGGAGGTCGCGAGGTTTCCGCCGGCCGCGAGCACGCCATAGGCGCGGACCAGCTCCATCAGGGTGACTTCGGAGCTGCCGAGCGCCAGGCTCGGCACCGCGGCGAGCGGGCTGGTGATGCCGAGCCGTCTCGCCGTTGCCACGATCCTCCGGGGCCCAAGCTCCAGCCCGATCCGCGCGAACGGCACGTTGAGGGACTGCTCCATCGCTTCACGCAGGGTGACCGGGCCGCGAAACCGGCGATCGTAGTTGGTCGGCTGCCACTGACCGCTGGGCGTCCTGACCCGCAACGGTTCATCGTCGATCACCGAGGCGAGCGTAAAGGCCGGGTTCCGCCCTTCCTGTCGCTCGAGCGCGGCGAGGGCGACGACCGGCTTGAAGGCGCTGCCCGGCTGGCGCCGGGCCTCGGTGGCCCGGTTGAACTGGGAAACACCGTAGTCGTGACCGCCGACCATCGCGAGCACTTCACCATTCGTAGGGTCGATCGCCAGCAACGCTGCTTCGACGCCATGACTCTGCAACCGGTCGAGCCAGGACTTGACCGCCCGCTCGGCCGCGCGCTGCAGCGTCGCATCGAGCGTGGTGTACACGGCCGCCCCGCGGGCGGGCAAACGGTCGGACAATCGGTCGGTGAGGATCGTGTTTGCGAAGTCACGAAACCAGCGGCCGTCCACGGAGGCCGCGGGATACGCGCGCGAAGGGATCCCGGCGCGGCCGGCCCGGGCCGCCAGCGCCCGCGTGATGCGCGCCTGCTCCACCATCAGCTGCAGCACCAGATCCCGTCGCTGCCGGGCGGATGCGGGGTTGCGGGTGGGGGCATGACGGTTCGGGGCGCTGATCATCCCGGCGAGCAGGGCGGATTCGGCGAGCGTGATCCTGCGCGCGTCCTTCCCGAAATAGTAGCGCGCCGCGCCGCCGACACCGTGAATCGGGAGCCCGCCATCGTGGCCGAGATAGATCTCGTTGAGATAGGCCTCGAGAATGGCGGCCTTGTCGTGCCGCAGCTCGAGCACGACGGCCATCGCGGCTTCGCGGACCTTCCGAAGCGGAGTTCGGCCGGCGGAGAGGAAGAGGTTTTTGGCCAGCTGCTGGGTGATGGTGCTTCCGCCCTGGGCAATGCCGCCGGCCTTGACGTTGGCCAGCAGGGCACCGCCGATCCGACGGATGTCGAGGCCGTGGTGCCGGTAGAAGCGCTGGTCCTCGACCGCGAGCACCGCCTGAATCAGGTGATCAGGGAGCTCGGACAGGTCGACCGGAACCCGTCGCTCCATGACGGCGCCATCCAGGGTCCCGATGGCGATGGCGGGAGGGGCACGCCGCTCGCCCCCTCGGCCCCAGGGGGTCGGCCGCGTGTACAGAGCGCTGGGGATACGGTCAAGCGGGACAACGAGTTTGGCGCGGAGGACCGCTTCGGTACCCACCGCCAGCGAGCCAACTGCGGCGCAGACGAGGACAACGAAGGCGACCAGCCGGACGGTAACCCTCGCGCGGAGCGAGCGAAGGGCCTCACGGCATCGGATCACCATCGCCTGCCGGTTCATCGGGCGGAACTCCGAGATGGCTTGTTTCACATGTGACGCTCGAAGGGGTCAAATGGTTTCAGCGTGGAACCGATGCCGCCGCTGGTGCCCCTCCCGCGCCCGCTCTACTTTGAGGTATCAACTATCGGTGATACCTCATGCAGCGATCGTTAGCCCTCATTGCGGTGCTCGCGCTGGCAGCGACGACAGTGGCTGCAGCCCAGGCCACGGGGCCGGGGCAGATCCGCCCTCGTCCGGCCGAGGGCCGGGAGCCGGAATTCCCGCCGCCAAGCATCACCGCGTACAAGCCCCGCTCGACGCTGGTCGTTCCCGTGCACCTGGTTCCCCGCGCGAAGTTCCCGGCGGTGGACTTTCACGGCCATCCGCCCGACCTCAGCTCGGCCGCGACGATTGAGCTCGTCGGTTCGGCGATGGACTCGCTCAACCTGAGGGTGATGGTGAACGCCAGTGGGAGTTCGGGAGAGCGGCTCGCCCAGCAGATCGCCACGGTCAAGGCCAGTCGATACAAGGACCGTTTCGTGATGTTCACGACCTTGAACCTTCGCGATGTGGGCCCCGGGTCCGGTGCACGGATCGCCGCACAGCTCGAGGTCGACATCAAGGCCGGTGCGATGGGCGTCGGCGAGATCGGCAAGGGATTCGGTCTCTCCGCCCGCAAGGCCGATGGAACGCGCCTCAAGCTGGACGATCCTGAACTCGACCCGGTCTGGGAAACCGCGGCGAGATTGAAGATTCCCGTCTTCATCCACGTTGCCGACCCCGCCGAGTTTTTCCAGCCGATCGACAACCAGAATGAACGTTGGCTCGAGCTTGCCCTCTATGCGAGCCGCCGTTACAGCGACCGCAGCCGATTCCCCGCCTTCGAGGACTTGATGGCGGAACGGGATCGGCTTTTCGCCCGCCATCCCAAGACCATCTGGGTGATCGCCCACCTCGGCTGGCACGCCAACGATCTGGCCAGGCTGGGGCGAATGTTCGACGGCAATCCGAATCTCTACAGCGAAGTCGGCGCGATCCTCTATGATCTGGGCCGCCAGCCTCGCGCCGCCCGCGAGTTTTTCATCAAGTATCAGGACCGGCTCCTCTTCGGAAAGGATTCCTTCCAGCCTGACGAGTACCCGTACTACTGGCGGGTCTTCGAAACCAACGACGAATATTTCGACTACTACCGGGACTATCACGCCTTCTGGAAGCTGTACGGCATGGGGCTTCCGGACGCGGTACTGCGGAAGCTCTACTACGGCAACGCACTGAAAATCGTGCCGGGAATCCCGCGGTGGGAGGGAGTGAAGTAGTCGCGCGGAGAACGTGACCGCTACACCCCGCCGGTTCCGCGCGGGCAACCGGCGGCGCGCTGGAGCAGCAGGTCTCGCTCGCGGGCGTTCCGGGTGAGTGCCGCCGCGCGCTCGAACTCCGCGCGCGCC
This sequence comes from Gemmatimonadales bacterium, assembly GCA_045403135.1. Classification (GTDB taxonomy): domain Bacteria; phylum Gemmatimonadota; class Gemmatimonadetes; order Gemmatimonadales; family GWC2-71-9; genus JABFSM01. The sequence continues at coordinate 11,925 of JAXIPC010000032.1, forward strand.
TCGCCGAAACGGCCGAGCTTGGTGAGGAGGTCTCCGCGCACGCTGGGGAGAAGATGGTAGTTCTGGAGCGCGGGCTCGGCGGTCAGGGCATCGACGAGCTCGAGCCCCGGCGCCGGACCGAAGGCCATCCCGACCGCAACCGCCCGGTTGAGCTCCACGACGGGCGATGGGGCGAGCCGGGCAAGCTCATCGTAAAGCGCTACGATGCGCGCCCAATCCGTCTCCGCTCCGATGCGCGCCCGGGCGTGACACGCGGCGATCGCGGCTTGGACCGCATAGGGACCGCGGGCCCGGCCGAGCCGTTCGGCCCGCTCGAGCGCGGCGAGACCCCGCCGGATGAGCAGGTGATCCCAGCGGGCGCGGTCCTGGTCGAGCAGGAGAATGGGCTCGCCGGCCGGACCGACCCGGGCGCGGGCGCGCGACGCCTGGATCTCCATCAGCGCCACCAGACCGTGGACCTCCGGCTCCTTCGGGGCGAGCTCGGCCAGGATCCGGCCGAGGCGGAGGGCGTCCTCGCAAAGCTCGGGTCGGAGCCAATCTTCACCGGCGGTGGCTGAGTAGCCCTCGTTGAACACCAGATAGATCACCTCGAGCACCGATGACAACCGCGCGGCGAGCTCGTCGCCGCGGGGGACCTCGAAAGGGACCCGCGCCTCGGCCAGGGTCCGCTTGGCCCGGACAATGCGTTGCTGGATGGTCGCGATCGGGGCGAGGAAGGCGCGGGCGATTTCCTCGGTGGTCAGACCCCCGAGCAAGCGAAGGGTGAGCGCGGCGCGCGCCTCACGAGAGAGAATGGGATGGCAGGCGGTGAAGATGAGGCGCAGGAGGTCGTCGCCGAAGTCGTCGTCGAGGGCCGCGTCGAGCTCCTCTACGGCCATCTCCTGCCGGGCGTCGAGCTCCGGCCCCAGCTCCTGGTGCTTCTGCTCCAGCCGCTTGTCCCGGCGGAGCAGGTCGATCGCGCGACGCTTGGCCGCGGTCATGAGCCAGGCGCCCGGGTTGTCCGGAACGCCCGACCTGGGCCAGGTCTCGAGGGCCGTGACCAGGGCGTCCTGGGCCAAATCCTCCGCGACGCCGACGTCGCGCACCAGCCGCGCGACTCCGGCGATGATCCGGGCCGACTCGATTCTCCAGACCGCGGTTATCGCGCGATGGGTGTCAGTCACAGTGAGGTCGGGCGGTCAGTGGGATCAGTGAGGTCAGTGGGGTCGGATCTTTCAAACTAACCCCGCCGACCTCACCGACCTCCCTGACCAACTGACCGCCTGACCTCACCGACCGACTATTGTCCCCGGCGTTGCCCCGCCGGCATCTCGGAGAACCCGCCCGCGGCCTCCTTTACGTCGGGGGGGAAGTCCGAGAACTCCTGCACCTGGCGCACCTCGATCACTTCGTTGCCGGAGGCGGGGCAGCGCGACGCCCATTCGACCGCCTCTTCTTTCGACTTCACCTGAATCATCCAGTAGCCCCCGAGCACCTCCTTGGCCTCGGTGAAAGGCCCGTCGGTCACCAGGGGCTTCCCCCCGGCGAACGAGACCCGCGCGCCCATCGAGGGGGGATGGAGGCCGTCGAGCGCGAGCAGCACGCCGGCTTTCTGGAGGGATTCGTTGTACTTCATCATCGCGGCGACGGCCTTGGCATCGGGCATGGCGCCGGGTGCGGCCTTCTCGTAGCCCTTGGGGATCATCAGCAGCATGAATCGCATGAGCATTACTCCTTCCGGTTCACAGTACCCCGGCCTTCGCGCCTTCTTCGCCGAGTTTCGCAATCGCTTCCATGAGCGCCATCGGCGGGGAGCCTGACGCTTCGGATGACTTGACCATCGTCATGAATCGCATTTGAGTCATCTCCTTGGGAGTTGTCTCACCGCGCGCCGGGTCCCTGCAGTTTCAATGCGTTTTATCGACCGTCCACGACGAGCTGCCGGGTCGCCCGCACCTCGACGGTGCCGAGCGGCGCGCTCGGGATTCGCGTAGCGATCTGAACCGCCTCGTCCATGTCCCGCGCCTCGATCAGGTAGAACCCCGCCACCAGCTCCTTCGACTCGGCGAACGGGCCGTCGGTGATGGAGGTCTTTCCCTGCCGCACCCGAACGCAGGCGGTGGTGCTGCCCGGCCCGAGGGCCTCGGCCTCGATGAAGTGGCCGCTGGTCCGAAGCCCGTCATTGAAGTCGAGGTGCCTCGCGTTGAGGTCGCTCATCTCCCCCGCGGGCATCGCGTCCATCTGCTGCTCGTTCAGGTAGATCAGGCACAGGTATTTCATGGCGCTCCTGGGAGGCTATCGGCGAACCGCAGTGCTTCCGGATGGTTTCGACCGGCTGTGAGATCTGGCTCTATGGATACGACGAACGGTGGCAGGCGGGATCGACACTGTCCGTCAGGCCCGCCGCCTCCAGGCGAGATACACCGGGATCCCGGTCAGTACGATCAGGTAGCCCACCCCGGAGGTCGACGGGGCCAGCCACAGGAGGTCCACCGCGAGGAGGGTAGCCAGCGCGATGTAGAGGAGCGGCACCCCGGGGTAGCCCCAGGTTCGATACGGCCGCGGCAGGTCGGGCGCCTTCTTCCGGAGGATGATCACCGCGGCCACCATCAGTGCGTAGAGCACCAGGTCAGCGGGAACGATGTACTCCAGAAGCTGGGTGTACACGTTGCCGTAGGTGACCGCGTGGGTAGTGGGGTCCTCGGTCACGGTTCGAGGAAGGGTGAGCAGCGCCGCCCATGTCCCTTGCACCGCCAACGCCGCTCCGGGAACCCGATTCTTGTTGACCGTTCCCACCTTGGAGAAGAACAGTCCGTCCCGTGCCATCGCATAGGCCACCCGCGCCCCGGCCATGATCAGCCCGTTCACGCACCCGAACGTAGAGACCATGATGGCGATCGCCATCAGTACGGTGCCGGGCGCGCCCAGGACCGCTTGCATCACCGCCGTGGCAACGCGGTTCTGGGGCGCGTGCTGGATGTCGGCGAGGGGCAGGGTGACGATGTAGGCCAGATTCGCCAGCAGGTACAGCGCGACCACCAAGCCGCACCCGATGAAGAGGGCGCGGGGCAGGTTGCGCCCCGGTTCGCGGATTTCCCCGCCGATAAAGGTCACGTTGTTCCAGGCCGACTGGGCGAAGAGCGGTCCGACCATCGCCCGGCCCAGCACCATGGCAAAGGCGAGGCTTCCGGTGACGGTCAGCGCGGGTTGCGCGGCCGCGAGGCTCCAGCCGTTCGCGGAAGGGTGCCACCACGACGAAGTCGCCGCGGCGCTCGCCGGGGTCCAGCCGAGCAGAAGGCCCAGGAGGATGAGGGCGACCAGCGCGCCGGTCTTGGCGAAGGTGAAGGTGTTCTGGATCAGCTTGCCCAGCTCGAGGCCGCGGAGATTGAGCAGGGTCAGAAACAGGATGATCGCGAAGGCGAGCGCCTGTTGGGTCGAGAGGCTTAGGGCGTAGCTGCCTAGCCGGATCGGCTCGATAAGGTATCCGGCCGCGGAAATCTGCGGCAGCAACACGCCGGTGAAGTTGGCAAACGCCACCGCCACCGCGGCGATGGTACCGCTCTGAATCACCAGCAGCAGTGACCAGCCGAACAGGAACCCGGTGGCCGGTCCGTACGCCTCGCGCAGGAAGACGTACTGCCCCCCCGCGCGCGGCATGGCCGCGGCGAGCTCGGCGCAACAGAGGGCGCCGGTGATGGTCATTACGCCGGCCAGCGCCCAGGCCACGAGCAGCCATCCCGGCGCTCCGACCAGCCGGCTCGATTCGGCGGAGACGATGAAGATGCCCGAGCCGATCATGGAGCCGACGACCACCATGGTCGCGTCGAGCACCGAGAGGCCGCGCTGGAGCTCCGGGGTCGTGGCCTCAGGCATTGAACACCAGCAGATCCAGGGTCTCGACGACGGGCTCCGGGTGGGACTCTGCCGCGGCCGCGTGCTCGAGAGCAGTCTGACAGGCTTCGAATTCCTCGTCGGAGAGGAGAGCCAGGGATGAGTCCGCACGGAGGCGGCTGCGCGCCGCGAACTCTCGAAGGCTCCCACAGATCTGCTGGGTGACCCTGCGATGGGTGTCCAGATGGAGATCGTGCGCCCTGAACGTGGCGACGGTATTCTCGATCGATGGAAGGTCCTTGAAGATCTCTTTCACACCGGGGAAGAAGTGCAACAACGTCGGGAAGCCGTCCTGGCTCTCGGCAAACGTGCTCCGGACCATCACCCGGCCCGTGGGGCGGACCACCCGGCCAAGCTCGGCGGCGCAGACAGCCCGGTCGCGGACGTGATGGAGCATCTGGGACAGCCACGCGACATCGCACGACTGGTCCCGCAGCGGAATCCGTTCGGCCGCGCCGCCGACGAAGGCGACGGTCGTCGGGTGCCCGTCCCGCGCGGCGAGGCGCCTCATCCCCCGGGCCGGCTCGACGCCGATCACCCGTGCGCCGAAAGAATCTGCGAGGAATGTGGAGAAACGGCCCGTGCCGGATCCAAGATCGAGAATCGTCAGGCCGGGTTTTCGGGGGAGAAACGGTGCAACCGTGGCCCGCCACGTCGCGGCGGACTGAGCGGAAAGCGCGCGGCCCATGGGATAGTGCGAAGCCATGGAACCGTCGTAGTCGATGACGCCCGGCGTGAATCGCTGCCGCATGGTCCTGCCAAACTACTGCGGCGGGGGCAGCGCCGCAGCCCTGCGCTTGGCATCGGCCAGATACCCGGGTGCCAGATCGAGCAGATGACCGAGCTTCCTGAGCAGATAGCCCTCGTGATCGCCGACCCGTCCGTCCGCCAGCACGACCCCCCACATGACCTCGGCGAGCAGCGTCCGCTGGCCGATGTCCAGTTGCTCCCGGATGACCCGGGTGAATTGGAAGTGGTCGATGGACTGGCGTCGCTCCCGTTCCGCGAGAGCGATCAAACCGGTAACCGTGGAGGCTTCCAGGCTGAAGTGCCGGCCAAGGGCTGCCTCCAGGTACTCGCGCTCCTGGACGGTGAATTCGCCGTCCGCGTAGGCCAGCTCGAGCAGCAACGCGGCAGCCGCCAGCTGCACCTCATCGTGGGGTGGACGAGCAGCGGACGAGGAGGGCGCGGCTCTCAGGCGCTGGGCGATGAAATCCCTGAGGGCGTCGAGCATCGGGCACCTTTCTCATTGCGCATTCGGCCGTGGGTGGCTACGTTAGCATAGCGGTCGATGCGCCAGTACGGGGACACGTTCCGAATTGACGTGAGGGGCCCAGCAATGCTTGGGCCCCTTTTTTCATCGCGGTGATCGCGCACAACGACGGGGAGAAGCCCCGCGTTGTGGGAATGCCCCCCCCTCGTGAGGGTTTGTCACGGGGACATACAGTCGGCATCGATGGCCAAGCCGGGAGCCGACCCAAGGACAGAGGAGAACAGCAATGCGTACGACAGGCACGGTCAAGTGGTTTAACGACGCGAAGGGGTTCGGGTTCATCACGCCGGAAGATGGCGCGAAAGACTGTTTCGTGCATCATTCGGCCATCACCGGCGAAGGGTTCAAGTCCCTAGCCGAAGGTGAGCGGGTCGAATTCGATGTGGTTCAGGGTGCCAAGGGCCCGGCGGCCGAGAAGGTCACCCGCATCGCCGCCAGCGCATAACGTTCGCGTCCACACGGTTCACGTGACAACAGCCAGTTCGGCTTGCGCCGGACTGGCTGTGTTGTCTCCCGATCCAATACACCGCCCCCCGTCTGCTCAGCCCTCCTTGATCCAGTGCAGTGCGAACACCGCGCCTTGCGGGTCCATGCATTGGGCGATGCGGCCGTTCGGGACATCCATCGGCCCGTTGAGGATCTTGCCACCGCCCGCCTTGGTCCGGTCGATCGCTTCGTCGAGATTCGCGACCCGGAAGTAGTAGAGCCAGTTCGACACCGGGATTTGGGGCGGCCGGTTGAAGATCCCCCCGATCGGCGGTCCGCCCAGCGTGAAGATCTGGTAGATCCCCATGGCTCCCATGTCCATCGCCTCGCCCTTCTGCCAGCCGAACATGTCCTGGTAGAAGTCCCAGGCCTTCTTTCCGTCATCGGTTGCCAGCTCGTGCCAGGAAACGTTCCCGACCAGCGGGGCAGCGGGAGGTTCGGTTCCAGCCATCGAGGGCGTGAAGAGCACGATCGCGGCGCCCTGCGGATCGGCGATCACCACCAGCCGTCCGACTTCCGGGAGGTCCATCGGACCCATGAGCGCCTTTGCGCCGTATTGGCCGGCCTTGGCCAGTGCGGCGTCGGTGTCGGGAACCATGATGTAGCCGAGCCAGTGGGACGGGGCCCCAGCCTTCCTGGCTTGCTCCGGGAGGTCCATCAGGCCACCGAAGGATTTTCCGCCATTGGTCCACATCGTGTAGGGCGGTGCGCCCGGCGGGGACTTCCACGCCTCGGTCGACCAGCCTAAGACCTTGGTGTAGAACCCGGAGGCCAGGGCTTGGTCGTTGGCGAGCAGCTCGTACCAAACGAAACGGCCACGCGGAGTGGCGGAGGCAGCGGAACCGGTCTTCTCGCGGGCTACTTGCCGGGTGGTGGGGGTCATGGACGGAGTCCTTTCACGTGTCGAGGGGAGCGCCGGCTGGCGCGATCGTAGAATAGTATGACTGAATTATGGATTCCGAGTCACACAACGGACACGATTCGGCGAGGAGAAAGTGGTCCCGACGCGCGGACTGATGGTCCGTACCCAAGCGGTGGTTGGGTAGCAAACTTCGATACAGCTTGATCCCACCGCGGTCGCCATCAGGTGCAGCCGCTGGTTACGCCGCCTGGTTCGCCTTCAGGACAGCTTCGAGCCCAGCGAGGTCGCCGAGCACCCACAGTTGAGAGATCGCTCGCCCTTCGAACCAAAACAAAGCTGCCCCATGCCAATGTACTGACTTGCCCGTTGGCTGGTACGCGAGGAACATGCCGACGTGTCGACCTGAAAAGCGCATCTGAGCGAACGCCCGATCTCCTTCGGTGACACACTCCAGGACCTCGCAGTGGTATTCGGCCAGAGCCGACCGGATCGAACGAACGTAATCCTTGAACGCGTCCTGGCCCCGCAGCTCGGCTCCCAGGGATCCGCGAAACGAGAAGTCGGTCGTTAGCAGTTCAGACGCCGCTCCGAGGTCTCCGAGGTTCCAAATCCGTTGATAAAATGCCCCTACCAGATTCGGAGTGCTCATATTGCGTCCAGCCGCTGGCGGAATACCGGATTGCGCTTAGGCTACGGGGCGCGGCGATTGAGCCAATAGTACAGCGGAAGGCTGAACCCGAGCCCTCCCAGCAAAGATAGAAGCGCTTTGTATCACAGTGCTTTGCGGGGTGGTCGCCGCGTAGCCTCGTCGACGGCCGTCTCGCTTCTCCGTTGGCGTTGACATCTCCTGTTCTTGCCGGTCTATTCCGCCACGGACCGCGACGCTCGTGCCGCGGTCACGTATGACCCCGCGCTAAGAGAGGGAGACATGATCGCCCGGGCCTGGGAAGGGACTGTCTCGGCTGAGAATGCCGATGCTTACGCCCACTATCTGGCCGGATTTGGAGTGGAGGATTACCGGAAAGTGTCCGGCAACCGCGGGGTGAGCCTCATGCGCCAGGACGTAGCCGGAAAGGCCCACTTCCTGCTGCTTTCCTACTGGACGTCGCAGGAGGTTCTAGTAGCGTACGCGGGCCCGGACATCGGGAAGGCTCACTACTACGCGTATGATCTTGAATGCCTCATCGATCCCAGCCCGACAGTCCGTCACTACGAGGTCGTCGCCAATACAGGTCTATCCGACTCCTAGGCCCCACTCGCCGCGGGATGGTGCCGAGACCGCTGTCTGACTGCTGCATGGGCTGTGAAAGGGCGGCTGACGGTTCGCGACGGCCGCGGCACCACGCCGCTGCCCGCTCGCGCTTGTCGAGACGGGCCGCGACTAACAGCTATGCGAGGTCGGTAGACGGTGCCCATGGTTTTACACGAAGGCGGCGTTGGTGAGACACGTGCGGGAGCAACGCGGGCGCTGGGTGGCCTACGCCGCGGCGCTCTGGGCGTTCGTGTTTGCGGTGTTCCATATGGTCTGGGCAGCTGGCTGGTATCCCCTCTTGAATGCGGAGCAGGCGCGTCTTGCGTTCGCGACGCCGCGGAAATGGGCCTTTGACGTTGTAGTGGCCGCCATGTGCGTCATCGCCGTGCCCGTGGCTCTGGCCCCTGTGATGTCGTGGGGCGAGCACGTGCCGCGCCGTTTGATCTACGTTCTGGCGTGTATTGGCTCGGGCCTCTTGGTCCTCCGGGCGGGGGGCAGCCTGCTTCAGACGGCCTACCTCGTCGCGGTCGGGAGGTTTCGCTTCGAGGTACTAGGGGTCTGGGAGCCGTGGTTCTACGTGGGTGCCATACTTTTCGGCGTGAGCACTTGGCGCTTGAGACGCAGTTACACCGCGAAGGGCGCCGCCTAGCGACTTGGCGATGAGCGGCGGCCACCTACCGCCGCCTTCCCGACAGTGAGCTGTTTCATGCGGCGGCCCGCTCCATGGCCTGGTTAGGAAGCGGTGTGAGCAGGACCTTGCGGCGCGTACCCATAGGTGCGCGACCACCGCTGCTGAGCGTGCCTGCCAAGGGCCGGGTAGACAACGAATCGGCGAAACGGATCGATCAGGGTCATGTAGAGCGCACTGAAACGACTCACTGGCTTCACGTAAATGGCCATGTAAAGCGTGTATCCGCCTGGGCTCGGCGTGAGTGCGAGCGCCAGGAAGGCATGCACGGTCGCATTGCGAATCTCGCTGAGGGCTTCTTCCCTCAAGACATAGAGCACGCGAAACGGGCCCTCTCGGGTCCCCGGAAGAACCTGAGACTCCAAGCGATCGGCTTCAGCAAGGCGATGGACATACGACATGCGCGGCGGATCATGGCGCTCGTCGTCCCATCCGAACGCCCGGCCCAGACCCCATCGCAGCGCAAATAGTCCTCGAACCGCGACGTTCGGACGCCAGCCGTCGAACAACATCGCACGCGCGTGCACGATGCTACGATCAGGTCCCCAGCCATTGAGCGGCACCGCCCAGACGTCGTGGAGCGGCACGTCGCTGAGAAGCGCGTGGCAGCGTAGGTTGAGTCTTTGGAATTCGGCCGGCTTCACGCGCATGCCCATGATCAGTTCTCCCCGTCCACGACCCTCGACAATTGCTTCCTAACGCTCACCGCTTCTGCTGCGGGGTCCTGCCGAAGGCGCCGCGAACCAACCTCAAAGCAGGTAACCGGCGGCGGCCGAAGCGGTCAGGGCCCCGTCGGCTGCATTGCGGGCCAGACCGCCCCCGACTTGTGGTCGGTTCGCCTGTCAGTGATCTGTGGCCTTCGCCAAGAAGCCGACCACCGCCTCGGTGTCGAAGTAGAACATCTGAGCGCGGGCCAACTTGGCGTCCCAGAGTTGATACAGGCCAAGCACCGGCGTGTCGATGTGGTCGCCGGCGCGGCTGACGCCCCTCTGCCGCCAGAGCACGACAACCTCCGTTTCGCTGGCGGCCACGACGCGCGGATCCAGGCGTCGCTCGGCCTCGGCGGATTGAAGGGGATCCCAGGTTGTTCTCCAAGTCGGGCCTACGGGCGCGAGGCCCCGTGAAGTCCCACCATAGGGGAGCGACGGCGGCCAGAGAAACTCGACATCGGGCTGAAACAGCTCCAACGCCCTTCGAGGATTTGGCGCGTGATCACGATGCTCGATTGCGCTGAAGACGTTGAGTATCACCGCTACATTCTGCTCCGCGCTGCTCATGACGGGCTTCACGGTGAGCAGGGACGCCCGCCCGTGTCGTACACACCATCATCGCTCTCGATGAGTCCATTCCGAACTGTGAAGAAGTTCGCGATCTGGACGACGAAACTCGTGCCTTGCAAGTGACCCTTCACGGTAAAGATCACCGCCACCCGGGCGCCCTCGACCACGTAGAGGTTCACCTCCGCAACGATGTCCGGCACTGCCTCGATCAGCGACTGGTAGGTGCGCTGGACGTCAGCCTGCCCCTGCCGTGGGCTGCAAAAGCCGGAGGAGGTAATTCGCGCATTTGGCGAATAGAATCTGACAACGTCGCCGACGGCGTGGCGGTTCACGGCCGCGAACTTGGCCTCGACCACCGCCTTGGGCGACAGGGTTCGCGGCGGAGCCCCGGCCGGCCCGCTCAGCGCACTGAGGATGGAGGCAATCACAACGATGCTCATGGCGCACCGCCCGCGGCGAACTGTGGAAGCGAACTCTCATTCTATAGCGGACTATCACGGAGTCGACTAGGGAAGGGGCAAGAGACACGCCCCAATCGGTGAACGGCCCCTCACCAAAGGCGAACGGGTCGCCCAGCCGGCCAGAGGGAGAGGGACGAAGGTGACGATTTGCCGATGCCCAACGCCAGTTCTACGACTCCACTAATCCAGCTTGATGATCGAAACTGCACCGGGCCCCTGAACAATGGAGCAGCGAGATGGTAGGCCTAGTCAAGCGTGCGTTTGGCGTCCCCCATCGTGCGACGGATAAGTTCCTTCCAGTCGCCTTCCTCATTGCCCTGGCACGCGCGGCTGAAGATGTCCATCAGCACTGGGCCCAATCGTTCTCCTTCCAGTTCACGTTCCCGCATCCCACCGCGACTTGGGTCGCGCGGATGCCGATGGAGCAAATAGGCCAACAGCTTCCCGCGGTCCCCACGTCGGAGGGCCTGCCGGGTGCGAATCAGCAGCGCGCCCCAGGCCGCATCGAGGGCAAACGGACAGCGATCCGGGCGGCGGGACCGGTCCTTGAGGGCTGCGAGCCCCCCGTTCTCATACCGATGCCACCACTTATAGCCCGTCTTCCGAATAGTCCCGAAGCGAGCGCAGAGCTCGGTCCGGTGCCAAGGGTCCCCGGCGGCTCATAATATGGATAGTGTCACTGCACGGGCCAGGTCGGCTCGTTGCCAGTCCCCTTCCAGCGGCATCTACGTCCATCCCCTGCTGAAGACCAGTTCAACACTCGTAACGCGCGCAGGGTGTTCCACCGGCTCGGCCGGCCCTCGCCCTCGTCGGTCTCGACCGGCATGACGCCAGGGTACCGGACCTCCAGCGGCCACCGGCCGTCGCCATCGCACTTGGACGCGACCAAGTCGATAGCCTCGGCTACGCGCTCGTCGGGCGTGACGCCGGCGCGGCGCAAGTACTCAAGGCCCCGCAGCACGTCGGAATGCCACCAGGGCCATCCTTCTTGTCGTAGTCGATGACCGCCGCCGGTCGACCGCCGGCGGAAGAGGCGGCGCTCAAGCAGGTACTCCTGCCCGCGGAGGCGGGCCGCGGTCACCTCTGGGCTGTTCCCGACGCGCAGCTCGTGCTCAAGCAGGGCCTCCAGTACGCAGATCGTGGTGTCAAACGACGAACGCATCGAGCCGTTGGCGGCCTCGCAGTTCCAGCCGCCGTCGGGTAGCTGCTCGGCAACGAGCCGGTCGACGATGCCCCGGACGTCCTGGTCGAAGTACGCGCCGACCGCGCCAACCTGTCCGTTGATGCAGGGCTCCACCTCACCGGCGAAGAAGGGATTGCCATCACACTCCTGCGGGCCGCAACCGGTCCAAGTCACGCCGTCACGGACGAGCCCCACCGCGCGGCACGTCTTGTGGTTCGCGGGATCGAGACCGAAGTCCCGCAGCAGCATCAGGACGTGCATCGTCGAGTTCCATCCACGGTTCCAGGCCGCGCCGCCCCACCGTCCATCGGCCCCCTGGAGGGCTACCAGCCGGGCGCCCGCGCCCTCGGTGGCGACCCGCGCACGCTCGGCCGCGACCTCCTCCGCGGGTGCACCAGTCCGGTCCCGCATCACCTGCCAGCGGATCGAAGGGTCCGAATCAAGCAGCCACTGGATGACCGATCTCTTGGGCTTGGAGACTTGCCGTTTGGGTGCATTCGTCACCATCGCTGCTTCTACATACCGCGGTTCAACGACGTTGTTGGTGGCCTAACGAACCACATTTCAGCTGCGAGGGTGCTACGCGCCCTCGTCAGCTACAATGCGTGTTGGGCGGCCACCCACGACTACAACCAGCGGCGGACCGCTGTCTGGTAGGGCACGTACCGCGAGGGAAATCTCCCCTCGAGGTACCGCTCTTCTCGGGGGATGACCACAAACGACATGAGCACTACGGCCGCAACGAGCGTGATCAGCAAGCCGAGGGCGTTGACCCAGAGCGCAAGTCCGAGCTGGAGGAGCGAAAAGGCGAGGTAGATGGGGTTCCGGCTGAAGCGATACGGTCCCGCGCGGACGATCGTTGCCGTGGGGCGGTTGCCCGGGACAGGAGTCCCAGCCGCCCGGAAGCTGCGAACCGCGGAGAGGAAGAGTGCGACTGCTACGAGCGTGAGAATGACGCCGACCGAGGCCCCGAGGGAGGGCGGCACGAGGTGCACGGGCCAAAGGGCGTGCATCGCGAGGCCGAGTGCGATCGCGCAAAGGTAGACGAGCGGAGGACGTACGAGCCCGACGTTTGCGACATCAGGCTCAGAAGCTTGCCGACCGCTGCTTGTTAGGGGGTCGCCGTCCATCCGAGTTCTCCGCGGGCCGCCCACCGGATCGCGCTTCCGCAAGCGCTGGTCAGTTGGCGCGGTCGACGAACACTGTGTCTGCTGCCAAGTCCTCGACGCAGAGGTTCACCGTGCGCCCTACTCCTCGAGTGCGGTGAACCGTAGCTGCCGGGATGACGACACTCTGCCATGGCTTGAGTTGCAGCGTACGGCCGCCGGGCAACTCAATTTCCAGGAGTCCCTCCACGACGAGAAAGAGCTCATCCGAGTGCGGGTGCTGGTGCCAGGGATATTCCCCGCTGAGCACCGCAAGGCGAAGACAGCTCGTGTTGACTCGGCTGATCACCTGATTCTGGTACTCGTCGGTCACGGCTTTCGCTTCCGCGACGACATCTACAACCACGAGGGGCGGGTAGCGAACTGGCTCGTTCGCATACGCCTCGGCCGAAGGGATGGCAGGCGTCATGGGTGACCTCCTAGCGCGGCGGCTACGATGCAGCGAATTGTGCGTCCACCTTGTACAGGCGCGCCGATCGCGCCTTCACATCATCGCTCAGATGCCGCACGACCTCAGTCGTCTTGCGGATATCCGGTTCGCTGAGGGCGACGCCCATGGTGGATGCGATCGAATGGAGCCGGGCGTTGAGCTCGCGGTAGCGCGCGTCGCCCTTGGGTGTGAGCTGCACCAGCTTCGAGCGCCGGTGCTTCGGATTGTCGATGAATGTGACGAGCCTCTCGGCCGCAAGCTCATCTGCCAGCCGCTGCATGCGCTGACGGCTGGTGGGTCGCATCTGGGCGATCTGCGGCACAGTGAGCGGACCAAACAGCGCGAGGCTTCGCAGGAAGCCGAACCCACCGCCGCCCCAGCTCGTGATAAGCCCTGCCTTCTGGCCGAGCGCCCGTATTCTGAAGAAGCACTGGGCGACCTCCAGCATCAGCTCGGCGACCGCCTCGCCCTTCCTGTCAACGCTTGGGCCCGCCCCCGTTCTTCGGCCCACCTGAGTCCGGTGTCGTGTCGACGGCATCGGCTCCATCCCCCTTGTCTGCATGGACCGTCGCAATCTCTCCTGTTGACACCATTGTTGTCAACTTGTATAATGACACCTTAGTTGTCGTTTACAGGGCGCGCGTAGCCGTCCAACACCTGCTCCGTTCCACCGAGACAGCGAGGATCTGATGAGCTCGTTCCCTTTCTCCTGCGTTCGCGCGCTCGCGGTAGCCGCCTTGGGCCTCGGGTCTCCGGCGGTGCTCACCGCCCGACAGGAAGGTCACGGCGCCGCCAGCCACCGTCACGCGGCGGCGCTCGGCACCATCGACTTTCCGAACTCAGGAGCCCGGGCGGCCCAGCCGGCCTTCCTCCGCGGAATGGCGGGCGAAGCACGCCGCCGGAGACAACGACGGTGCCCGCACTACGTGCCGCCAGCTTGCCGAGGTCTGGCAGCATGCTGACGCGGACCTGCCCGCCATCGAGGACCTCCGCCGGTGCCTAGCGCACAAGGAATGAACACCGGAACGGCAGGCCTCATCACGAGACCGCCCCTCCTCTTTTTCGGCGCGCTGCTGATCGGATTCGTCCTGGATCGCCTGCTGCGACTGCCGTTCCCGGCAGCGGGGGTCCACTGGATCATCGGCGGCCCACTGATCCTGATCGGGCTGGGGCTCGCTGCCGCGGGGATTCGCAACTTCTCACGGGCAGGGACGCCGGTACGCTCGATCGAGCCCACTCGCGCCCTAGTGACGACCGGCATTCACGGCCGGACCCGCAATCCCATCTATCTCGGCATGTTCCTCCTCTACGGCGGCATCGGCATAGGCGCACAAAGCTCGTGGACCCTGATCCTCACACTGCCTCTGGCTATCACGATGCGCTACGGCGTGGTGGCGCGCGAGGAGGCGTACCTGGGGCGGCGGTTCGGCGCCGCCTATGGGGACTATAAGGCCCGGGTGCGCCGATGGCTGTAGCCCTGGGACAGCAGCGCCGGCCCCGCAGCACCGACGCGACGCGTTCCCATGTGAGATCAGGCCTAATCGTCGTCGGCGTTCTGTCGCTCGTGCTTGGCTCCTGCACGATCCCGACACCCCAGGAGGCCAGTGGTGCCGTTCTGACGCTCCGAGAATACCAGGGCTGGGCGTGGGCCGTGGGCATTGCTCTCATCTGCGCCGATGTGGTGCTGCCAATCCCGCAGGCTGCCGTGATCGCCGCCCTTGGCATCATCTATGGGACACTGCTCGGCGGATTGCTGGGCACCGTCGGCCTGATCACCGGCGGCCTTCTGGGTTACGGCCTGATGCGCACCTCCGCGCGCCGCTTTGCGCAACGCTTCGCTGGGTCCCGGCTGCGGAAGATGGAGGGTCTGTTCGACCGGGGCGGTGCCTGGGCGATTGTCCTGACGCGTAGTCTTCCCTATAGCATTCCCGAGGCCATGGTCTTTCTTGCCGGGCTTGCGGGCATGCCGATGAGAAAATTCACCGCGGCACTAACCATCGGCAGCGTGTCCACGGCGTTTGCATTTGCCGCCATCGGCGCCGGTTGGGCGGACCAGCCGATCCTGGCCCTCGCGGTGAGCTACGGGCTCCCCATCCTCCTGCTACCCATCGCGCTCTATCTCATGCGGCGGCGAGCACAGTAAATGTCAGCACTGGTGACCGTTCTCCGCGCGGTCTCCCTGGTGGCGTTCGCGGGCCCCATGTTGCTGGTGGGCGGCGGGCGTCGTGGAAAGCCCAAGATGCGAGCGAGTCGGGAAGGCGGTGGCCGAGCACCCGTGGTGGCAAACCTCTCCGCCTTCGGCTTGTTCTTCGCTTCACTCCTGACTTTTTCCGGCAGCTCTGAAGCTTCCATGGTGTTGCCGTTGGCGCTTTCCGGGTGCCTTCTTGCGCTGGCGGGCGGGGCCCTCGTCCTCAGATCCCGGGCCGAGCTTGGTCCGGCGTGGAGCTTTGTGCCCAAGGCAGATCAGGGCACGGGCCTCGTCACAACCGGCCCCTATCGCCGGGTGCGCCACCCCATCTACCTGGGCCTCGCACTGGTCGCCATGGGCGAATCGCTCGCCTTCGGCAGCTGGTCTGCCCTCATGATCGTGCTGTCCGGGATTGTCCCGACCTTCGCCTGGCGCGCCCGTGCGGAGGAGAAACTGCTCCGCCGCACATTTGGCGAGCGCTACGCCGTCTACCGACAGCGAACAACGATGTTCATCCCGTACCTTCTCTAAACCCTGCCCACGACGCGTCTATGATCACTCCCTCACCCCGTAGAATTCGGTGGCGTTGAGCCGTCCAGGCTGAAGGACGGGGTCGACTTCAACCAGCAGTTCAAGGGCACGCCGCTCACGCGGCAGAAACAAGCGCGGTGGCCCCGCCGGGCAAGCCCCTCCGCCTAACTGGACTCGGCAACGAGTCCCGGCGCTTGATTGGGAAGCCCGTCGGTCATGCCGAGGTCAAGATCTGGGACGCGGTTGTTCACCGCGCTCCGCTCGTCTCATCACGAGTGGAGTAGAGCCGCGAAGGGTGTTTGACCGTCACCACGACGGTCGCGAGCGATCGAGACCGCCCGGCGCTGCAGCACCGAGACCTGACCCGGCAAGCTTGAGCGGCACCCGCCGCGACGTCTTCGTGTGCCCGCTTGACACGATCCCGCTTAAGGGGGTTAGGCGGCAGTCGACTTTGGCATGCAATGCGCGCAACCCGGTCATTCAGCTGGCCCACATCGCGGATGTCAGCCTGCGGGGCTCGCGGGGCTGCGGGAGACCGGCGTGATGCGGGCGAACATGCTACGGGCGTTCCAGGTCGGGAAGGCCTTTACGAGCCACCAGAGCCCGTCGAGTCGGATGCGGTTCTCGCGGGTGGCCTGGGCCCAGGTGAGCTGGCCGGCGTGCCATTTGACGAAGGCCTCGGCTTCCGCCGTGATGCAGAGGTCCTCGTCGAGGCCGGGGGACGTCTTGCAGATCTCGGTGTCTCCGCGCTCGATGAGTAGCCAGTAACGCTCGCGGCGCGCGCGGCCGCTGAACTCGAAGCGGATGACGACGCGTCGATCCGGGAGCCGGTCTCGGCGGAGCGCGTTGCACATCGACCACAGGGCCACGAAGGGATCGAGGTTCTCGGGAGCGATCTCGAGCCAGCGCGCGCCCCACTCGCCGAGCGACCGGCAGACTGTGAACAGGTCGTGGCCCGCGACCGTGAGCTCGTAGTGGTGCCCGCGCCCGCCGGACTTGGGCGCCGACTCGACCACGCCGAGCCGCTCGAGCTGCCTGAGTCGCTGGGAGAGCAGGGTGCGGGAGAGTCCGGGCGCGCCCTCCAGGATCTCGCAGAAGTTCGCACAGCCAAGGTGCAGGTTGCGGATGATCAGCGGGGTCCAGCGCTCGGCGAAGATCTCGGCGCCGCGGGCGATGGGACAGTACTGACCGTAGGTCCTCACCAGGCCAGTGTTGCGCACCCGCCACCCGCTGTCAAGTCCAGATTCTTGACTTTACGACTCCGGTTCCCGGTCGTACGATGTCGACGTCGAGAGCGGGAGGACCCGATGACGACACCGGCCGACCGCGGACAGGAGCTAAACCTATGGCACGTCACCGTCTGGCAGTGCTCGCCGCCCTGTGGGCATGCGGGAGCAACGTCCCGGTTGTCGAAGTGCAGGGCGAGTGCGCGGATGCCTTCCAGGCGCAGCTCTGCACCTGGGCGCGAATGCAGGGGACGAGGGTCGTCGCGGTCGGCCTGACCGTCCCGACGGCCAGCATCGAGAACGCACCGGACGACCAGCCGATGGTCTGGCCGCCGGCCATCACCGCCACGCTGAAAATGCCGGAAGTGGCCCACCAGCCGGCCGGGCTTACCGAGCTCACGGCATTCTGGGAGGCCCATGGACACCCGCCCGGGCCATACCTGACGCCGCACTTCGACTTCCACTTCTACACGATCCCGCGCGCGGAGCGCTCCGCCATCGACTGCGCCGATGAGACCAAGCCCTCCGTCATGCCGGCCGGCTACAGCCTGCCTGACGTGACGTTGCCGCCTCCGCTGGCCGAGATGGCTCGCGACACGATCCTCACCGGCCTCTGTGTCCGGCAAATGGGCATGCATTCCCTGTTGACCGCTGAGCTCGAGAGCACGGTGACGTTTCGCGGGACTATGGTCGTCGGCTACTACCGCGGCTTGCCGATCTTCATCGAACCCATGCTCACCCGTTCGCTCCTTCTGGAGAAGCGCTCGTTCGACCTGCCCATTCCCAGTATCCCCGGGATGGCTGGGGCATATCCACGGGCCTTCCGGGCGGAGTACGACGCTCGGCGGCAGCTCTACCAGTTCGTGTTTTCCGACTTTGCGCCGGCCCCGTAGGCGCAGCGGTCGCCAATCGCACCGCCGGCCTCCGTGCTCCAGTTGTAGGCCAGGTTCTTGACTTTACGCTCCTGGACTCCGGTCCTACGATGTCGCGGTCGAGAACAGGAGGATCCGATGACGTCAACGACAACCGAGGACCTCGGCCCCAGGAGCCACGCACCGGCCGCCCTTAGCCTGATCCCCCGAGGGCGGGACCGCTTTCGGGAACCGGCAGGCGTCGCACGCGGTCACCCTCGATGGTGTGTGAGGAGGGGTTAGGCGTCGCCGGGGTGCGGATACCGGCGTCTGACTTCGGCGACCGACCCGGCAATGAGTGCCTCCAGGACCTTGACATCGAGGTCCGCCAGGCGCCTGAAGTTGCGTCGCCTGTGGCCACTCTCGTACCTGTAGGTGTACGAGCCATAGCCTACGATGCTTGGCCCCCACATCTTTGGCTGCTGCTTCGTAACCCTCTTGCACATGGCCATGATGGCCTTGCAGTCCGCCAGCTGCTCGGGACTGGCTCTGGACGCGAGGTACTCATCGACGCTCGCGCCCGTGGGTTTGGTTTTCGTCTTTGCCATCGGAAGCTCCGCGGCCAGCGTCAGTGGATACGGAACTGCTTGATCATACCGTGCTCGATGTGCGACCGCCCATCCGGGGCGTAGAAATTCGCTTTGAAGCCGGAGCCCTGAAGGCTCTGGAAAGTGCGGCCCTGGTAGTAGGTGGTCTTGCCCGTCTTTGAGAAGGTCACGCGACGAATTCTGGCGGGCCCACAGAGTCCCGACGACTTGTCCTCGATGTACATGATCCGAGACTTCATAGGAGACCGGCTGAGAGTCAAAACTCTTACCGACCGCCGCGCCCCACGGCACTCGGTTGAACCAAGAGGACAAATAGGAAGGCGAGCAACAGGAGGCCAAACCCAATCATGAACCATCGATCTGGGGACACAGATTGAATTCGATGCAAACCAGTCAAGGCGCGCTGGCGTATTTCACGGCGGAGTCGGGAAAGTAGTGAGGGAATTGATGACTGCGATGATAGGGAGGGCGCAGAGACGGTCCTGACCAGGCCGATGCGCGAACCAATTCTGCTGCCACTGAATGGCATGGGAGGCTCCTTCCGCTACCTAACGAGGATGTAGAATAAGTCGCCAGCGCCACTGCCAGGACGGATTCGCCGTGTGCCAGCCGGGCGAGAACCTCCTCCACCATGTGCTCTTTGACCACGATCCCCTCCGACAGAGTCTCTGTCGGCAAGGCTACCGTGCTCGCCTCCCTTTCACCCATACTGTCCTCCTCGAGGGACAGGTAGGGAATTTCACATGTTATGTAGGTAGGGAATTTCAGATGTTAGATGACAAACGAATCGCGCTTCTGCTGCGGGGGCCTGCGGCGGCCCCGCCGTCCAACCCAAACATACCCGGCGGCGGGCCGCAGCGTTCAGG
>JAXIPC010000162.1:0-26718 GCA_045403135.1 Gemmatimonadales bacterium
CGTCCCCGTCCTGCTGATCCATCCTGACCACCCCAAGACCCGCTCGGCCGACTCGGCGCTCCGGGGCATTCTCGTCGCGCTGGATCTCTCCCAGGACTCTGAGGCCATTCTGGAACCGGTGGAGAAGCTGGCTCGGATCACCCACGCCCCGGTCACCCTCATGCACGTCGCCATGGAGCCGGTACTCGGGGTGTGGCAGGATTTCGAGACTCCCCGGCGGCTCGACCGGATTGCCGATCGGCTCCGCGAGCGCAGGGTCGTCGTCTCCACCAGGGTGGCGACCGGCATCAACGCGGCATCGTCCCTTCGCGATGCGCTCAGGGAGTCCCGGTTCGACATGATGGCCATGACCACACACGGCGCGGGCGGCCTTCGGCGGATGTGGATGGGCAGTGTCGCGGATACGGTGGTGCGGAGTGCGTCCAAGCCGGTGCTGATTCTCCGTCCCCGCACCCCTCTCAAGGAGGCCCCATGACCAAGGTCGCAGACCTCATGACGAGGCAGGTCGTCACCGTGCGCGGCGACGCGACTCTTGCCGAGGCATTGACGTACCTGGCCACGCAGCACATTTCGGGCGCGGCGGTGACCGATCACCGACAGCGCCTGGTGGGCGTGGTGTCACGATCCGATATCATCGAAGCCGAAGTCGAGGTCGAAGAGCCGGAGGCCCGCGGCCGGTTTCTGGCCGAAACGATGGTGCGCGACGTGATGTCCTCGCCCGCCCTCACCGTCGGACCCGACGTGGAGCTGCGCGAGGCCGCCTTGGCCATGGAATATGGCGACGTGCACCGGCTCTTCGTGGAGGAGGCCGGTGAGCTGGTTGGAGTACTCTCGCGCAGCGATGTGAGCCGGGCGCTGGCGACCGGCCAGGCATAACCACAGCCAGGCCTTCGTTGTAGAATTGCAGCCGGGTCATGGCACTAGCCGGTACGCCGAAAGCCCGGGAAGCCGATGCTCGTTGCGTTCCTGAACGCTGCCTTGCTCCGGGACTCGGCGCCCCGGAACGTGCGCGTCATCGGGCAAGCCCGACTGCAGCGGGCACTCGAGGAGGCGGCGCGGGTCGAGGTGGGGGCGGATCCCGAGGCGATCCATGATTTCCGGGTTGCCCTGCGCCGCTTGCGCGCCTGGCTTCGGGCGTTCCGTCCATACCTCTCGGATACGGTAGGGCACGGTCCCGAGCGTCGGCTGCGAACCCTCTCGCGCCTGGCCGGTCGCGCGCGGGACCTCGAGGTGCAGTACCAGTGGCTGACCGGGCCGCGCCAGCGGCGCTTCGGGCCGGCGCGGAATGCGGCACGCTGGCTCGCGGAGGAGATCGGGAGGGAGCAGGCGCGCGCCCGTCGCCGGCTGGCGGAAGGCCTGCTCGCAGAGCTCCCCCGAATCACCGCGAAACTCACCGCGCAACTCCAGCACTACCATCGGGACACGGCGCTGGGGGAGCCATCGTCCCAGCCGATGGCAGTCGCCATGGCCGAGGCGCTGCGCGACGCAACCGAGACTCTGACTGGCACCCTGCAACGGGTCCGGCGCCCCGGGCAGGAAGCGGAAGCCCACGTGGCGCGGATTGCCATCAAGCGCCTTCGCTATCTGCTCGAAGCATTCGGACGCAACCCCAGGAGCGCCGCCAGCATCGTGCTCAGGCTCACGGTGTTGCAGCACCATCTTGGCGAGCTGCACGACGCCCAGGTCCTCCAGCACCGGCTTCAGGGCGTGCGCGCCGCACGCAAGCGCCGGGGCAGTGGCGCGCTGAGGGGTGGCCCTTGGCCGACGGCTGGAGACCTGACGGCGCTCCGGGCCCTGGTGGCCCGGCGGGTCCCGGCCGCTTTCCGGCTGGTGGACCGCGTCATCCGGTCGCGGGCCACCCAGGCGCTGTGGAGACAGCTCGCGGTGCTCGCCCGGCGGCTGGAGACCGGCGTCTCCAAGAACGCTTCACGACCGCGTCAGCCTCGCTTCACTCGGCCCGTGCGGTATTGAGAGGGGCCGTGACCGGCGCGGCTCATCGACTAGGAGGGTCCCCATGACTGGTACCGACGCACCGCCCTCGACCTGGGGCCGGATGACCATGTGCGAGGCACTGAGCCCGTCGCACACCTTCCTCGATCATCCGGGCAATCTCCGGCTCCTCCTGCGGGGGGAGTCCCTGGGGGACCTGTTGACGGAGGCCGGCCGAGCGCTGGGCCACCGTATGTGCGGCGGCTCCAGGCATGGTCTCCCCGGGCCGTGGCTCGACGTGAGTATCAGCGCCGACGGCCCGCATGCGATTCTCGGGGCGTGGCTCAACCGGCTGCTCCAGATGGCGCGACAGGACCGCTGGGCGCCGGTGGAGTGCGAAGTGATCGCGGCGGACGATACCAGTGTCGACGCTCGCGTGCGCGATGTGCGGCTCGGGACAGAGCCCCGCCTGACGAGCGCGGTGATTCTGCCGGGCTCACTCGTCGTGCCGGGCGTTCACGGGCTCCACGCTGAAGTAATTCTCACGGCTCTTCGAGCCGAAAGAACCAAGACTCCCGCTCCTCCGCGTACCCGTGTCACCCCCCGAGGGCGAACCCCGCATACACGATGAGCTGGAGCGCCGCCAGGACAACGAGAACCGACAGACCCCAGTAAAGCCGGCCGAGCGCCCGGTACTTTGCCGCGATCAGCCTGGCCAGGTTGTGGGCGATGACCACCACTTCTCCGTTGAGCTGCTCCATCCGGACCGTGCTCCAGGCGCGCTGGTAGGCCCCGAGGTCGCAGGCTCCGATGAATTCCCAATGCAACAGTCCAAGCGGTTCATGCGGGTTGCCTTCCTCCGTCGAGCTGCCCAAGCGCAACCGCCGCGGCCGCAGGCAGTCGATCGCATGAAACACGAAGAGGCACGTCAGTCCGGCGTAGACGACCAGGAGTCCGATCAGCCAGGGCTTGAGCTCCGAGGATAGACCGGAGATCAAGTGCGCCCGCGACAACACGAGGAAGACCCCGGCATTCAGGACTCCCATCACCACCAGGGCGTAGCGAGCCTTGTGGTCCGCCAGCTCGACGACCCTTCGGCCCTCGTCCACCACCTCCATGAGAATCCGCCACCGTTCCAGGCTCTTCGGCGGCCGCTCGGCGTCCGAGCGCAGCTTCTCTTCCTGCTTCCGGCGCTTTCGGGCCGCTTTGCCTGCTTCATGGTCCGGCTCCGCACGGCGGAGGGGTGTCACCGGAACCGGCTCGATTGTCGTGCTCGCCATTCGGGCCCTCGAGGGTGGGACACGTGTAGGATTGCAGGGGCGGTATGAGGCAACCCTTAACGGGACTTGAAAGCCGTTTCATCCGGGGCGCGGCCGGGTTGCGGCTCAGCCGCCCGGCGAAAAACACAACCGGGGCGACCCTTGATGAAGCCGCCCCGGTACGCACCGGCCATCCGGAGTCGGAGGATTATTCCTCCGTTCTTCTTCCGTCGGCCTCCGCCTTTACTCATCGCTGGCGGTTTGACCGCCGGAGCTCCGCTTCCATTCCCACGCAATGTGCGGTCACGTGGTTCACCGGTGCGGGCGCTAGCGATCGGCTGCATCGCGGAGCAGCCTTCGGTACTGCGCGCCGGCACGCCGGTCCGACGCGGATGAGGCACGCGATTGGCCTCAACCCTGCCGATCCGGGGCGATGCATCACTCCGTACGGCACGGGCCAAGATAAGCCCGGCGCGTGAAGCGAAACTGAAATCGGCGTGAGAGGTTGTTGCAGATTCGCCGCGGCCGGCGGTCCGATCACAGGCGGTCTGTTCACTGAGGACCGCCTCACGGGGGATTCATCGCCGATTCAGCAGCGACCCCTAGCTTCGTTCCGAAGTCTCCTTCGGAGGGAATCCCATGATCGTCGGAAGAGTATGCAGCCGCGTAGTGGCCACCGCGTCGTCTCACGAGACGATCCGGGTTGGGGCCCAACGAATGGCTGCCATGGACGTCGGAGCGCTCGTCGTCCTCGAGGCGGCGGACAGCGGCAAGCCCATCGGAGTCGTGACTGACCGGGACATCGTGTTACGGTGCACGGCGGTCTGCCTCGACCCCGACCAGAGCGAGATTGGCGCCATCATGACCCACCCGGTGCATTCGGTGGATGAGGAGGATGCGGTTGAGGATGCGCTGGAGCAGATGGCCAAGGCGGGCACTCGGCGTCTCGTGGTGCTCGGCGGCCGCGGCCGACTGGCCGGCATCCTGAGCCTCGATGATGCCCTCGATGTCATGGCTGAAGAAGCCGCTGCCGTGCGCAGGGTGCTCGGCAGTCAGCACCACCAGATGCCCTCGGGATTCAGTCTCCGCTGAAGGCGGTCGGGAAGTATGGTGCTGGACCGATGGTCGTCAAGTATCCCGCCTGCCTGAACTCCGTGTCTGCCACAGAACGAGGACAGGGCTCCCCGCACGGAGAGCCCTGTTCGCGCTACACTGAACTGCCTCGATCAATCAGTCGATCGGTGAGTCCGGGCAGATCACCCTCCTGTCAAACCCCACTCGATGGACGTAACACGAGCACCGGCTTGGTCGCGCTCCGGATGATCTTGTCCGCGACGCTCCCTAGCAGGAACCGGCGAAAGCCGCCGACACCGTGGGTGGTCATCGCGATCCCGTCGATTGCCTCGTTGTCCAAGACGCTCAGCAATCCTTCCGCCGCACTGGTGTCCGTCGCAACGCGGGTCGTCGTCCGGATGTCTTTCGCCCGCAGCTTGCCGGCGAGCTGCTCCAGATAACCCTCGGCGTAGGCCCGCATCGCGGCCGCCGGAGAAGCGTTCTCCAGCACCGGGCCCGGTACCCCGATCCCGGGTATCTCGACCAGGGACTCGGCGATGTAGATCAGCGTGATGTCCGCCTGAGTCAATCCTGCGAGCATGGTCACCGGCTCAAGAATTGCCTCGGTATCCCTGGAGAGGTCGAGAGCGACCAGCAGGTGCCGGAGCCGATGCTCGGGCGGCGGCTGCGATTCATTCCGGCGAGGGACCAGCAACACCGGCACCGTCAGATGCCGGATCACATAATCCGCCACACTGCCGAGCCAGAGTCGGCGGAGCGTGCCGCGTCCATGGCTGGTCATGACGACGAGATCGGCCGACAGCCGGCCGGCCTCTTCACAGACATCCGGTCCTGCCCGGCCCTCGATCGCACGCACTCCCACCGGCCCGCCGGACGCCTCCCGCCAGCGGGCAGCCAGGTCAGCAAGGTAGGAGTGCTCACGCGCCATCACCTCTTCATCGAGATTCAGGGCAGGAATTGGCAGCCCCCCCATACCCGCGAGGGGCACCATGGGCTCGTGCACGAGCATCAGATGCAGCCGGGCGCCGGCGCTCCTGGCGGTGCGAGCCGCGAGGGGAAGCGCGGCCTCCGCGAACTGCGAGCCGTCGACTGGAACCAGGATGTTACGAAACATGGTAACCTCCGTGCTGTCCGGAAGGATCTCCCCGGACGTGTGAAGGCGAGATGAAGCACGCGCGAAACGCTCCGGAACCTTTCGCTCCCGGACATGATGAAGGCACATTCCCACCGTTTTCACATCTGCCTCATCGGCAGTGGCATACGTTACCGCGCGGCTCGAGCGTCCTTGCGAAGCACCGCACTCTCACCGAGGACACAGGAGGACACGATGCTGAACAACTTGGAGCTGCAGAAGAAGGTGCTGGAAGCGATGGACTGGGAGCCCAGCCTCGATGCCACACGCATCGGCATCGCGGCGAGCGGCGGCGTGGTCACCCTCACGGGCCAGGTCCCCAGCTATGCCGACCGGCTGGCAGCGGAACGGGTTATCAAACGAATCGTCGGCGTGAAGGGCCTCGCGAACGATCTCAACGTCCGGCTTCCCGGCGACGCCCGCCGCACCGACACCGACCTCGCAACCGCGGCCGTGAAAGCGCTGGAGTGGGACGTGCAGGTTCCGCACCAGCTGGTCAAGCCGCGCGTGGCCGACGGCTGGATCACCCTGGAAGGCCAGGTGGAGTGGCAGTTCCAGCGGGAGGCGGCGGAGCGGGCGGTGCGCCATCTGCTTGGCGTCCGGGGCGTGAGCAACCAGATCATCCTGACGGCAAAAGTGACGCCCACGGATCTCAAGAACCGTATCGAGGCGGCGCTCAAGCGGAACGCCGAGCTCGAGGCCCGCAAGATCCGGGTGGAGACCAAGGGGGGCACCGTTGTGCTCGACGGGTTCGTCCACAGCTGGTCGGAGCGCGATGAGGCCGAGCGGGCCGTCTGGGCGGCCCCCGGCGTCATGGCAGTCGAGGATCACCTCGCCGTCACCGTTTAGCGAGCGTCCCGCCCTCGTGGCGGCCGGACCGCCACGAGGGCGGCTCCCTCTCAAGGAGTCCCTGTGCCCAAAGTTGCGGAGGTCACGGCGAACAACGGCCGGGCGTCGCTGACGGTAGAAGACCGGGACGTGCATCGGCTGTTCCTCGAGGAGACCGCGCGCTGGCGACCTGGAGGGTACCAGGACAGCGATGAGTACGGGCCTCCGCAGAGATTCGAGCGGTCGACCACAGGGCGAACGCCCGTGAACCCAGGAGGCGCATGATGACGCGGAACGTTGGAACCCTCGACCGCGTGATTCGATTTGCCGTCGGCGTCCTCCTGCTCGGCCTCTATGGGGCCCTCGAGCCGCCGGGCCGCTACTTGACCCTCTTGGGTTTGATCCCGCTCGGCACCGCGCTGACCGGCAACTGTCCCTTCTACTCCATGCTGGGGATCTCAACGACACGGAAGCACCCAGGTTCCCCAGCCTGAGATCCCGACCCGTACTACGAAAATCAACCGGGGCGGTCCTTTCGTAAGGGACCGCCCCGGTTCACATCGGCGATTTGCCGGACAGACCTGTATGCGCGTCGCCGATCGGGCATCACCCGTCCGCTGGGTGGCCATCCAGCTTCGGGCGGTGCGCGCCGAGGTGCCACTCCCGGCGCGGGTGAGGCGGCTCCGCCACCCCAACATGCCGGCCGGGGCCCACTCTCCCCGGCCGACGTTTCCCAATATAGTTCGGGACTCTGAAGCGGCCCTGAAACTTCTGCGAAGATCCGCTTACCGAACGGTTGCGCGCTCGGGATGCCTGGTCGGCGCCGGCCCGTCCTAGTGCTTCGTTCGTTTTACCGACCAGGTTCCCGCCTGGCGCCTGCCGCTGCCCGGATAGAGACTCGAGAATGTGCCCTGGAACTCGCTGCCGCGGAGGCTCCCTTCGAACGTCGTGAGAATCCGCTCCCCGGTCTCCGGGTCTGAATAGGGATCGAGCGTACCGGCGACCGTGCCGGGCTCGCACCGGACGAAGGAAATCCGAAGCAGGCGAGGCATCTTGCGGGACGATTCGGGGGCCTGGGAGGGGTTCATAGGCCTCACTTCCTCGGTCTGGACCGGGACCATTACCACATCCCCGTAGGCCGAGTCGGTCCCGGCCTTCAGTCGAAAGAGAATGCTGCCGGTGCGGCCGGTCTGCTCACTCGCGTAGGTCCCTTCCCATTCACCTTCGAGCGATTCGGTCGGTCCCACGACGGGAACGGGGGTGCCTTGCCAGGTGCAGCTTGCTCCCAACAGCGCCGTGGCAACAACCAGACTCACGCGTGACATGGTCCCGGCCTTTCAGGTGTCGGCGGGAAATGTCGGCGGTGATCGCTGAAGGATCGGTGAAGGGGTCGGGAAGCCTCCTTTACAAACTCTCACACTGGATTCACCACCGGTTCAGGCCTCCCTTCCTAGATTCGTCCCCGCAAACAAGAGGGTCCACTGATCGCGCCGCCTCCGCCGGAGGCAAGGAGGGCACCATGACACTCGTGAAGGCAACCCCCACATTCGCCGCGATGAAGCAGGGCTTCGACCGGGTCTTCGACCGGTACTTCGAGCCGCATTTCTGGCCGCTGCCCGCGGCCCGGACCTTCGAGACCATGTGGGAGCCGACGCTCGACTTCTCCGAGAATCTCAAGGAGTACATCGTGCGGCTCGAGGCCCCGGGGATGGCTCGGGATGACTTCGACGTGGCCATGGACGGGAATCTGCTCACGCTCTCGGGGAAGCGTGAATTCCACAGGGCGGAGAAGGGGGAGGATTATCTCTGGCAGGAGCGGCAGGAGGGCCGGTTCCTCCGCACGATCCGCCTGCCGGGCGCGGTGCAGGAGAGCAAGATCGAAGCCTCCTACCTCGACGGCGTCCTGGTGGTGAAGCTGCCGAAGACGGAGAAGGCGTCCAAGACGAAGGTCGCCATCAAGTAGCTCGCTCGTCGGCTGCAGAGGATCCCCCGGAGCGCTTCCGGCGCTCCGGGGGATCTGAGCACTGAGCTTTCATACAAGTTCCTGCTCAGGCGAGAGGTTTGGCGTACTCGAACGTCGCCATTCCGTGGAATGGGGTGACCTGACCGGTAGAGCGGTACCCATGCTTCTTGTAGAACCGGACAGCCCTCGCGAGCGGCTCGGTGGTGTCAAGACTGACGCGTGAGCATCCCACTCCCCGGAGCTCCCGTTCCGCGGCGGCAAGCAGTCCCTCAGCGACTTCGGTTCCCTGCCAGGCTGGGAGAACCGCCATGCCACGGAGATGACCCTCACCATCTGCGATGACCTGAAACGCCAGCGTACCGACGACCAAGTGCTGGTCCGCGACAGCAACCAGGATTGTCATCGACTCGAGCCGCTTGCGGTAAAGTTCCGGGGTAAGGGTCGTCTCGCGATAGGCGTCCGGGGTGTAGCCGCCCCGATGCACCTCAAACGCCGATTGAAGGCAGTCGATGACCGCCGAGGCGTCCTTGGCCGATGCGGGACGAATGGAAATCACCGCTAGCGGTGTCACACTCCTCCCGCCCCTCGTAATCCTCGTATCTCCCGAGCCGAAGCCGCCGTCGACCGGCATGGCCGCTTGAATCGAGGACCGCGCCAGGACCCGGACGAATCGGCCCATTCTTCAGCGACCGAAGCTGCGCGCGTACTTAACCAGCAGCACGGCACGCGCGGTGCTCGCCGCCCGCGGGCTGGTGCGGTCGCGATCCAGATTCAGGTGATGACCATAGACGACCCAGAGGTCGTGCCCTTCCCGGCGGTTGTAGCGGATTCGCACGTTCGCCGTCACCAGGTCCGCCAACCCGTTGGCCTGGACCACGGCGCTCAGGGAGAGTTGCGGCGTGGCGGAGGCGAGCACGCGCAGCCGCGCCAGCCGGGACCATTCGCGCTCGCCGCGCGAGTCGAAGTCCAGCCGGTCCAGTTGGAACTCGGCGGCCAAGCGCAGATGCGCCGAGGCCCGCCATTCTGGAGTCAGGAGGAGCGAGTAGAGGGATCCGTCGTAGTACTCCCCCGCCCGCAAGCTCGCTCCCATGACGGCGCGGGGCCCGTTCGGCGGGGTGAGCGCGAGTTGGGCGAAGGCGGCGGTGTAGCGACCCGCCGGCACCGAGGTGCCCGGCGTGGGCGCGAAGGACAGCAGCAGATCATCGTCCTGTCGAGCGGCGGTCAAGGTCCAAACCCCGCCAGTGGGGAACTCGAGGGCGAGGGTGCCCGTGCTGGTGGCGCTTTCAAACGTCCCGGCGGCATTCCGATAGGCCAGTGCGGTTCCAACGCTGGCTCGGAGCTGATGCCCCGCCCTGGAGATGACCCGGCCGTATCCGATTTCACCAGACGGACGGATGGCGTCGGTGCGCTCCACGTAGCCGAATGCCGGAGCGTATCGGGCTCCGATGGTCGAGACGCCGGCCCGGTACCACATGCCGCGATTCCGGCGCCGCTCGGCCAGGATCCGGAGGGAACTGCCGGGCAGAATCCCGCGATTCGCGCCGGTTCCGACCGCACCGGTCAGCGTGGCCGCCCCAAAGCTGACATAGTCGTCACCGCCCAGGTTCAGCTCTCCGTCGGCGCCCAGTGCCGCCTGGTTCGAATCGGTTGCGATGCGGGACGTCAGCATGACGCCGACCCAGGAGCGGTCGTTCAGCAGGCCGCGGCGGACCCGGACTACACCGAGGTTTTCGCGGCTACCACCCGGCGGCCTCCCGGTCTGGGCATCGAACACGCCGAGGTCCCACCGGCCGACGCGCCCCACCAGCCGCGCGCCCCCGAGCAGGCGGACCGGCTCGCCTGCCGCATTGAGCCCCACACGACGGCTGTTGAACAGCAGGTCGGTTTCCGAGGTCCGCAGCTCGAACGTGCCGGCTCGCTCCAGGAAGAACGGCCGCCGCTCGGGGAAGAACAGCGGAAACCGGGTGAGGTTGACGCGCTGGTCGTCCACCTCGGCTTCGGCGAAGTCGGTGTTCACCGTCAGATCAAGCGTGAGGTTCGGGGTGATCGCCACCTTGAGATCGCCGCCGGCATCGAAGCGGCCATCGCGGACCCAGGGAGAAGTCTTGGGGTCGGGGGCCCGGACGCCTTCGAATCCGCCCAGGGTGTAGGGCGTGAGGCGAACACTGCGCGCGGCATGAATCCCTTCGACCGACACCCGCTGGGCCCGCGAAGGCTTCCAGAGCGCGTTCGGCGCCGAGGGCTCGATGTCGGGGAAGGTCACCCGCTCGTTGGAGTGGGCGGTGAGCCGATTCACGCTGAGGCCGAATTCCACCCGACCGTCCCTGGTGGAGAAACGAAGGGTCGAAAACGGGATCCGGAACTCGGCGTGCCAGCCGTCGGCGTCCCGCCGGGTCGCAAGATCCCAGTCTCCATTCCAGGCAGGGCTCAACGAGGCATTGCTCTGGGCGTCGTTGCTCACCGTCCAATCGTTGCGGTTGCCCCCCGGCGTGGTCGAGAAGGTGACCGCGTTCTGGCCGTCCCCGAAGGTGTCGAGCAGCACGTTGATGAAATCACCCGGGGCGTCATCGTCGCGGATCATCGAGCTGACGCGCACGCCGCCCGGATGGGCCTCCCAGGCATCGACGACGGCATAGAGCGCCTCGTCATCGTAGGCGATGCGCGCGACGGTTCGCTCGGTTGGCGGAGCCCGATAGGTAGGGTGATAGACCGTGAGCGGCAGCGGCGGCACCATCTGCCAAGCGGCGTCATCGCTCCGTCCGTCGACGCGGACCGGTCCCTGGAGCCGCGGCAAGGGCCAGGCGGACTGCCGATTCCCGATCCCGGCGGCGGACGGCGCGGGTGCCTGCGCCTCGGCGGACCCGGACGCGAGAACCACAAGCGCGAATCCCGCGGCCTTGGCAAAGCCCACCGGCACGGGCGTGGTACGGTCGGCCCGGCTGGCCAGGAACGCTCCCAGGACGACGAGGCCGGTTCCGAACAGCGACGCTACAGCGATCACCTCGCTCCGCACCAGCGCTCCCAGCACAATGGCGACAGGCGGGAGGAAGTAGATCGCCACCGAGGCCCGGGTCGAGCCGACCCGACCGACCAGGGTCGTAAACGCGACGAACGCGAACGCGGTCCCGAGCACGCCCAGCGCCGCGACGGCCGCGACGCTGGACCAGGCAAAGGAGGAATCGCCGACCCCGGCGAGGCCCACGGGTGCCAGCAGCAGCATGGCCACGATCTCGGCGCGCCAGATCACCGGCAAGGCGCCATGACGCTGCTGCAGGGGGCCCGCAAGGTTGAGGGCGACGCCGTAGAGCAAGGCGGCAAGCAGCACCAGGCCGACCCCGAGCGGGGTCGCTCGTGCTCCGGTCAGCGACGGCAGACTGGCGACGATCACGCCCACGAAGCCGATGAGCAGGCCGAGCTGCTGGCGCCCGCCGGGACGACGGCCCCAGAACATCGCCGCAATCACGGCGGTGAAAAGCGGCGCAGCGGCGTTCAGCATGCCGGCGAGCGATGTGTCAATCCACTGAAGCGCGACCGAGAAGAGCAGAAAGGGTCCCGCCATCCACGTCACGCCTACCCGCGCGATAGCCGGCCAATCCGACCGTGGCACCGCCCGCCGGGCGGCCGGAAACATGGCGAGGGTGGCGACCCCGAATCCCAGCCGCAGAAAGGCAACGAGACCGGGGCGCAGGTGCACCACGGCGACACCGGTGAACAGAAAGGACGAGCCCCACAGCAGTGCGGCGGCCGCCAGCAGGCCCCAATCCACGGCCGCGAACGACTCCAGCTTCTCCCTTGACATGGCCGCAACCTAGAGACAGACTGGTAAGCATGAAATATCCAGTTGGCGGCGAATTTACTTGACCAGTCAGCCTGTGGAGCTACTCCTCTCGGTGGACCGGGATGGCCGCAGGACGATGGGCGCCCAGATCGAAGATCAGCTCCGGGGTGCGATCCGGATCGGATCCCTCCGGCCCCGGACCCACCTGCCATCCACCCGCGAGTTGGCCCGACAGCTCGGTGTGTCCCGGCCGATTGTGGTGAACGCGTACGCCCAACTCTCGGCCGAGGGCTACCTGGAGCTTCGCTTGGGCGCTCGGCCACGGGTGTCGGCCTGCGTGCATCGGTGCAAGGTGTCGGCAGCCGGCCCAGCGTCGACCGCCCCACCGCCCCGCTTCGACTTTCGGCCGAGCCTTCCGGACTTATCGGCGTTTCCACGCTCGGCCTGGCTGCGCTCTATGCGCGAAGGGTTGGCCAAGATGGAGGATGCCGACCTGGGATACACCGACCCTCATGGTGCCGAGGTGCTCCGCCAGGCCCTGAGCGACTACCTGGGCCGCGTGCGTGGAGTGGTGACCGATCCCAGTCGCGTCCTCGTCACCAGCGGCTTTGCGCAGGCACGAGCCCTGGTGTGCCGCGCCCTTGCCGCGCAAGGAGCCAGAAGGATCGCGGTCGAGGACCCCAGCCATACCGATCTCTGGGAATCGGTCGTGCCCGCCGGCCTCACGA
Organism: Gemmatimonadales bacterium; assembly: GCA_045403135.1. GTDB lineage: Bacteria > Gemmatimonadota > Gemmatimonadetes > Gemmatimonadales > GWC2-71-9 > JABFSM01. Next base: position 12,692 of record JAXIPC010000162.1, read on the forward strand.
TGGTGCCTATTCCGGTGGACGGGGCGGGCATGCAGGTCGAGGTGCTCGAGCGGGCAACGGCCGACGCGGTGGTGGTGACGCCCGCGCATCAGCACCCGAGCGGCGCCGTGATGTCCGGCGAGCGACGCGCGGCGTTGCTCGCCTGGCTGCGGGATCGTGACGCGATCGCGATCGAGGACGACTACGACGCCGAATACCGGTACGATCGGGCCCCCGTCGGGGCGCTGCAGTCACTGGACCCCGACCGGATCGTCTATGGCGGGACGGCGAGCAAGACGCTCGCGCCGGCGCTCCGGCTGGGGTGGCTGGTGGTGCCACTGCGCCTGCTCGACGCCGTCAAACAGCAACAACTCCTGTCCGATTACGGCGGGCCGCGCATCGAGCAACATGGGTTCGCCGAGTTTCTGGTCCGGGGCGAGCTCGACCGGCATCTGCGCCGGATGCGGTGCCGCTACCGGGCGCGACGCGATGCCCTGGTCGACGCGCTGCGCCGATCCCTCCCCGAAGCCGTGATCTGCGGCATCGCCGCTGGGCTGCACGGGACCGTGCGGCTACCCAAGGGCGATGACGAGCTGGCCATTCGCGATGAGGCGGCGCGTCGGGGGATCGCGTTGACGGCGATGAGCGACCATCGGCTCAGCTCCCGCGACGGCCCTCCGACGCTGCTCCTGGGTTACGCCCGAAGCCCGGAGCCGGTGATCCGCGCCGGGGTGCGCGAGCTCGCCGCGGCGATCCGACAGGTCCGGAGGCGATCGGGCTGACCCGGGTCACATCAGCGCATGCGGGTCAGGGTCCAGACATCGTCGGCGAAGCCGCCTCGCCCATTCGCTTCCAGCCCCTTGCCGCCGAAGATCCAGAGCCGATCGAGGAAGAGCGCATTGTATTCCGGGGCGCGCGGCGACCAGGGGGCGTGATCGGTCCGTTGCTCCCAGCGCGCACCGTCGCGCGAGACCCAGACGTCGTTGAGCCACGCCGCATCGCCGCTGCTCCTGGTTGCCGAACCGCCGAAGACCCAGAGCCGATCATCGACGACGGCGACCCCCGCGAAGGCGCGCGGGGTCCAGTCCGCTCGGGCGGTGAGTCGCGACCAGGCCAATCCATCGGTGGAGCACCACACGTCGGTCATTCCCTGGGAGCCCAAGCCGCCCCCGACCACACAGAGCCGTTGGCGCCATACGACGACCGCGTGCCCGCCCCGCGGAGCCCAGGGCGCTCGGATACTCACCTGCCGCCAGGTGGCACCATCGGCCGTCTCCCAGACATCGCTCCGGCTCTTCGAATCCAGGCCGCCCAGCACCCAGAGCCGATCACGGTAGACGGTAGCGGCGTGCCAGCGACGGGGCGACCAGGGCGGGACAGGGGCGGCGGTCCAGCGGACGCCGTCGGGCGAGTGATAGACGTCGTTCTTCTTGATGCCCCGCTCCTCGCCCCCCAAGCTCCACAGCTCGCCGCGGAAGAGGACGGTGACGGCACCGAAGCGATCTCCCCAGGGGAGCGCCGTCTGGACCCGGTCCCACTGGAGCCCATCGGGCGAGCTCCAGACACCGCGACCTCCGACCATCCACAGACGGTTTTCCGGACCGGGGACTGGTTTGAGTGCGAGGGGCACGCGGTCCGGAGTCCACGCCTCCTGGAAGGCGCCCGAGCCGAACGGCCGGACCTGGGCCCACTGGTAACCCTCTGTCGCCGGGTCTGGCGAGTGAGCGGCGTCAGTCGAGCCGATCCATACCAGGAGGAGGACGGGAAGCCTGTGTCGAGTCCCTGCCATTACCGGGAGACGATCGGCGGGACCTCGCTTTCACGGCGTCACGCCCACAGGACCAGCCCTGTGAGAATCCCGAAGCCCGGCCCGCAGCGCGTGCCACCAGATCGCGCTGAAGAACAGACCCGCGATGCCGAGCGCGCCGCTGTAGAGCAGCGCCGCCAGGCGGTCCGCCGGATATGATGGAACATCGTGTGATGATTGCTCCACATCACGCCGACTTGCAGGAAGCTCAGGACGTAGGCCACGCGCGAACGCCAATCCATCACAGCGCCTGTTCGTCTAGGGGCACCGCGCTCCCGCAAAGATCCCCACGGTGGGATACGGCGAGCCCTGGTAGCATATCACCCGTCCGCTCTCGGTTCCAATCTCGAGCCAGTGGCTGACGACCGGGTTCGGGCGGATCCCGGCGGCGGTCAGGACGTGCTCCCGGTAGAGCGAGTAGTCGCCGAGTCCCTTGTGCTCCATGTCCGAATGACCGGCGATGATCCGGAACCCGTCGGGACCGGGCCGGATGCCCGCGACTTCGTCCCATTGTCCTCCGGGAGGAACGGCCATCGTCAGACTGCTTTCCGTCGCGGAGTAGACCAGCGGGAGGAAGTCCCGGAGCTGAACGGTCCGCTGCGCGGCGGCGCCCAGGCTCACCACCTGAACGGTACCGAGGCTCATCGCGCCGACGAGTATCTGATGTCCGGGTTGATCGCAGTACATGGTCCCCATGGTGTGGTACATCCGGAACATCTCATGCTTTGCGAGGGGATGATCCGAGCGGGGCACGCCGAGCGACCGGGTGATGGTGAGCTTGGACCCCTCCGGGACGAGCTCATGGATGATCCGGCCCTCATGCAGATCGAGCGCGTACAGCTTCCCGTTCACGAAGCAGGCGGCACTCGGGTTGAGGGCCGTTCGCCGGGCGGTTTCGTAGCGGAGCGTGTCTCTCAGGATGTAGTAGTTGGCCCGGCCGTTGGGCGGGTCGAACACCACCAGCCGCCGGGTGGCCGGGTCGTAGGCCATGGCGCGGGGCTCCCGAAGCTCACCGGGGCCGGCGCCATTCCGAGCCGCCTGCTGGCGGAGACGGCCGTCGGTGCCGAAGAGCTTGAGGTGGGGCGCGCCGCGTTCCAGGACCACGATCATCCCCGGGATCGCCGCCACGGCCCAGGGATGCTCCAGCGACCCGCCGTGGTCCGCTTCGCCGCCGATGACGATCAGCGGCTTCGCGTCCTGACCCTGAGCGGAGGCGGTAACCAGGACCGTCAGGGCGTAGAGACCGGCCCGATCAACTCGGGGCGACATGTCCGTTCTCCTGGTTCGGGCCGGCCAGGTTGTGGCGGACGTCATGGGCCAGGTAGGCCGTGGCCATGCCACCGGAGCCCAGCTCGCGCTCCAAGGTGTAGCGGTCGGCGAGGGCCGACTGAAGGCGGGGAAAGTCTTCGGGCATCCGTCATAAGATAGAGCTAATTCAGGGCGGTGCGGAGTCGGCCTAGTCTGATCGTAGAGCCGTCATCGGCGTCACTCGTTTCGCCCGAAGGGCCGGGAACACGCTGGCGGTGAACGCCACGATCAGGATCCCCACGGCGACGCCGCCGAATACGAGTGGGTCTCTCGCGCTGGTCTGAAACAGGTGTGGCTCGAGCCATTTCCCCGCCACGAGGGCAACCCCGACGCCCACTGCAGCTCCCGCCGCCGCCATCACCATGCCTTCGCGCACGACGAGGCCCACGATGCTGGCGCCGCTGGCCCCGAGGGCGATGCGGACACCGAGCTCGTGGGTGCGATGCGCCACCAGGTAGGAGATCACGCTATAAAGCCCGATCGCCGCGACCACCAGGGCGAGCGCGCCGCAGAGCACGAACATCGTCGCCCCGAGCCTCCAGGGCCGAATCTGCGGATCGAGCTGGTCCTGGAGCAGATTCACGTCGACGTAGAGGATGGACGGATCGAGCCCGCGGAGCAGGGCCTTGATCGTGGTCATGACCGGACCCAGGTCGCCGGACGGGCGCACTACAATGCCCGATCCTCCGAATCCGCGCTCCTGTCCCACCGGTACGTAGTACGACATCGAGGGCACGTCCCGGATCCCGAATCGGCGCACGTCGGTGGCCACGCCTACGACCGTCGAGCAGAGCGAAGTGTTCCGGTCGCCGATCATGAGGCATTGCCCCAGGGGGTCGCGTCCCGGCCAAAGCCGCGCCGCCATGGTTTCGCTGACGATGGTGACGGGCGCACTGTGCCCACCGTCCTCCGGAGAGAACGGGCGACCCCTCAGAATCCTGGTTCCGACCGTGGGGAAGTAGTCCGCCGATACCGCGACGATAAAGGGTCCACCGTATCCCGTGGGAATCGAATCGAGTCCCGGCACGCTGAGCCCAACGCTGATCGCACCCTCGAGGGGCGGCGGGCCCTCGATTCGGCTGGCGTGCTCCACGTCGGGCAAGGCGCGGATCGCGTGGACCGCCTGATTGTAGTACTCGCGTCGGCGAACCCGCTCGGCCGAGTCGGCGGCGACTCCGGATCCGGGTTGTTCCGGCCAGCGAACCCCTACGGCCAGCACCCGATCCGGATCGAACCCCAGATCGAGCGCGTACACCCGGGTCAGGCTCCGCACGAAGAGGCCGGCCCCCACCAGGAGTACCACGGAGAGCGCCGCCTGGGCGACCGTCAGCAGCCCGCGTACCCGTGACCGCTGTCCCTGTCCTTCCCGGGCGCCGGACTTCAGCGCCGCGGCCAGGTCCGATTGTCCCGCCTGGTAGGCAGGAATGAGCCCGATCGCGATTCCGGTCACCAGCGCAATGACCAGCGACGCCGCGAGCACCTGGCCACCCATCGGGGAGGCGGTCCATTCGACGTTGGGCGTGAGCATGCCGCGGAGCAGGGTCCCGCCGGCGTACGCGACGGCCAGACCGGCGATTCCTCCGCCCAGAGCGAGCAGGAGGCCCTCGGTGAGCAGCAACCGCGTCAGGCGGCTGCGACCGGCTCCAAGGGCCAGACGACCGGCGATCTCGCCGCGCCGGCGCACCGTCCGCGCGAGCAGCAGGTTGCCGACGTTCGAGCAGGCGATCAGCAGCACCGCGAGCGACACGCCCACGAGCCACCGCAGGATGGACGCTTCGGGCGCCTCGCGCCCGTCGCTCTGCCGGGAAAGCGGTGCGACGAGCATTCGCGCCTGCTGCATCCAGGGCTCCGGGCCATCATACAACTGCTGGTGCGCGCGGCTCGCATCGGCCCCGGCCCGCTCCAGCGAGACGCCCGGCTTGAGCCGGCCGATCACGTCGAGCCAGCTGGTGTTCCAGCGGCGAGTCCAATGCACGGCCTTCGTGGAGTACATCCGGGCACCTCGGACGTTGAGCGGCATCCAGACATTGACGCTGGTCAGCTCCGGGCCGGTGAAACCTCGAGGTGTCACGCCGAGAATGATGTAGGACTCCTGATCGATGATCAGCGTGCGGCCGAGCACCTGTCGGTCACCACCGAAGGCCTGTTGCCAGTACCCATAACCCAGTATGGCCAGCCGCTGGGGAGTGCGGATGTCGCTCTCGGCTGGAGTGAAGAATCGACCGAGCGCCGGCTGCACGCCCAGCATTCCAAAGAACTCCCCGGTGGCCCACCCGACGGGGAGCGGTTGCGCCTCCGCCCCAGCCCCGACCAGCCACGTGCCCGTGGTGTAGGCCGCGATTCCGTCGAAGGCACGCGTCGCCATTCGAAGGTCGTCGTAAGCGGCGTACGGCACCCTGGCCCAGGTTCTCTCACCCACCTTCGGACGATTCGCCGTGAAATAGAATCGCACCACGCGCGACGGCTCCTCGATATGCTCCGGACCGCGCAACAGGAGGCGGTCCACCACGCCGAACATCGCCGCGTTCGCGCCAATGCCGAGCGCCATCGTCATGACCACGAACCCGGCGAACCTCGGCTCGCGGCGCAGCCCGCGGATGGCGATGTGCAGGTCCTGCACGATGCTTTCCGTCCATTCCCGGATACGCATGCGATCCTCTCTGAGCGCGGCCGCCCGGTGCAGCGTCTTCCGGGAGGACGGGTTTCCGAAACGACGGAGCGCTTCCGCGCGCGCCGCTTCGGGGCTCCAGCCTCGGCTGATCAGCTGCTCGGTTCGGAGCTCCAGGTGCAGGGCGACCTCGTCATCGACCTCCGCGCGCGTTTGGTTGAGGCGGCGCAGGGCCAGACGGAAGAGCCGACGGATCCCGGGGCGTATCATGCGGACGCGGGCCTGGTCAGCACCGCGGTCACTGCGGTCGAGTATTCGATCCAGCGGGCGATTTCGGTTTTGAGGTGGGCTCGGCCCCTGGCGGTGATCCGATAGTACCGTGCCCGCCGGTTGTTCGCGGTCACCCCCCACTCGGCCGCAACGAACCCCCGCTTCTCCAACCGGTAGAGCGCCTGGTAGAGGGCCGAATCCTCGACACCGAGCGACCCCTCCGACTGGGTCTCGAGCCAAGTGGTGATCTCGAATCCGTGCATCGGCTCCCGGCTGAGGGCCCGGAGTACGAGTGTGTCGAGGGTTCCTTTGAGGATCGGCAAAGCGGTGGTCATGGCCAGCCCCGGCTCGGGTGGATACAGAGTCTCTATTTAGACTCTGTACCCAAGATAACGGTTGCCCGGGCGGGAGGGGATCGGGGGATCAGGGGACCGGGGGATCAGGGGTTATCGCTCCAGCCGGTACCCCGCCTTCCGTACGGTCAGCAAGTGCCGCGGCTCCGCCGGATCGCGCTCGAGCTTCCGCCGGAGCTCCGCGATGTGGGTGTCCACCGTCCGGCTGAGCACCGTCGCCTCGTATCCCCAGACCCGGTGCATCAGCTCCTGGCGGCTCAGTACCGCGCCGTTCGCCTCGAGGAGCGCCCAGAGGAGATCGAACTCCTTGGGACTCAGTCCGACGGGCGCGCCCTCCCGGCGGACCTGGCGGATTGCGGGGTCGACCTCCAGCGCTCCGAATCGCGCCGGCGCGCCGCCCGCCCCAGCCGGTTTGGACCGGCGGAGCAACGCCTCGATGCGGGCCAGGACCTCGAGGACGCCGAACGGCTTGGTCACGTAGTCGTCGGCGCCGAGCTTGAGCCCGCGGACCTTGTCTTCCTCCTGTCCCCGCGCGGTGAGGATGAGCACCGGGGTCCGGTCCCCACGATCCCGCATCATCCGGAGCACCCGGAGTCCATCGATGCCCGGGATCATCAAGTCGAGCATGACCAGGTCGAACCGACGTTCACCGAGCGCCGCGAGACCGGACGGGCCATCGACCGCGATCTCCACGGCATAGCCTTCGATCTCGAGGTTGTTGCGGAGCCCGAAGCCCAGATCGGGGTCGTCCTCGATGATCAGGATCGTCATGGGCGCGCCGGCACTCGGACGACGAAGCGCGCCCCCCGGGGCTCGGCGGGCTCGACCCAGCAGTCGCCGCGGTGCAGCGCCACCAGGTCGCGCACCGTCGCGAGCCCGATCCCGGTGCCGGTGATGCCGGCGGAGCGCGCCGCGTCACCCCGCCAGAACCGCTCCCAGATCCGGTCCCGGTCGGCCGGCGGCACGCCGGCGCCTTCATCGGCGACCGTCAGCCTGCAGAACCCAGCCTGGGACTCGAGCCGGACGGTTACCCGGGCCCCCAGGCCACCGTACTTCACGGCGTTGTCGAGAAGATTGAGCACGATCTGGCGCCAGGCGCTCGGGTCGGCCAGCGCGGTGATCGACTCCGTCCCCTCGACCCGGATACCGGCCCCGGCCTTTTCAGCGAGCGGAGTGAACTCGGCGACAATCTCCCGGGTGAGCGCGCCCACATCCACCACTTCGGGCGCCAGGCGGAGGGTGCCGCGCTCGACGCGGGAGAAATGCAGGAGATTCTCGACCAGGTGCTCGAGCCGCCTCGCTTCGCGCTCGATCACCGTGAGCGCGCGGCTCCGCTCATCATCCGAGCGGACCCGCTCCAGCCGAAGCGTCTCCGCGAAGAGCCGGATCTGCGCGAGCGGAGTACGAAGCTCGTGGGACGCGCCGGCCACGAAATCTTCACGGAGCCGGGCCAGGCGCTCCTTCTGCCGGAGCTGAACCGAGGCCGCGACGGCCAGCGCGAGGGTCAGCGCCATCACCCCCACCAGAAAGGGAAGCCGCGACCGGGGCAGGCCGCCGATCACGAGGGTCGGTGCGAGCGCATCCGCGAGCCGGACTTCGACGGTCATATCGCCGAACATCGTGCCCAGTGAATGCGAGGCCCGGAAGTAGGTCGAATCGGCGCCGGCACGATGCGCCAGCCGGTGACCGTCGAGGGTCACGGTGACGCCCACTCCACCCTCGACCGACGCGCCGTGGGTGAGCGCCTCGGGCAGCACCGGGTCTTTCTCGAGCGCCCGCTCCATCGCGGCGCCGATCCGCTCGAGGGGGAGGCCGTAGACTGCGCCGCGCGCCGGCACCCCGCGGAGCGGGGCGAAGACGACCAGCTCCCCACCTCGGCGCATGATTCCGTAGTACGCGGCGTCGGGCAGGCGGACCGCGGCGGCGCGAATGGAGTCTGCGAGGCTGCCCTCGACCGTGGCGGCAGAATCGTATTTCACGACGTGCAGCGGTCCTGGACCGCAGACGCACGCTGCCCAGCTCACTCCTCCCGCCACCGCCGCTGCCGCAGGCCCGAGCGGGGCCACCAGCGCGCCGCGGGTCGGCGCCGGAGGAATCGTGACGGCGGCGAGAATGGGATAGAGCCGGGTACTCAGAAAAACCTGGAGCCGGTTGGCCGCTCCTTCGGCGCCGAGGGCGGCATAGTCCACCAGCACGCGTTCGGCGGTTTCATGGTGCACCCGGGCGGTGCGCGCCGCCTCGACCGCCAGGAGGGCCGCGAGCCCGGCGATCCCGATCATCGCCCCGGTGACCGATCCCATACGCAAGCCCATGCGGGAAGCTAATCCGGGGTCGGGTCCGGCCGGTGCGGTCTCCATCGTTTCCTGACAGAAAGCTTGCCTGGCGCGGACCATTCCGGTCAGGGCGCTCTCGTAGGTTGGGATATGACACCTGCGGTGCGGCGTCGCTTCGCACTCCTGCTGCTGGCCGGATGGCCGGTTTCGCTGGCTTCGCAAGCGCGGGTGGCCGAGGTCTACACGGTCGACGAGGCCCATTCGTTGCTCGATTTCACCACCCGGCTGGTCGGCTTCAACCGGGTGCGCGGCACTTTCGGTGTATGGCAGGCCGATTTCGTCTACGACCCCGCCGCCCCGACGTCCGGGTTCGTGAGCTTCAGCGCCGATGTCGCGTCCATCGCGACCCAGGCCGGCGACCGCGACCGGCATCTCAAGAGCTCCGATTTCTTCGATGTGGCCCGCTTTCCGAGGATCTCATTCGAGGGGCGGGTGGCCGGCATCACCGGCACCGGGCTGGAGATCGAGGGCAGGCTCACGATCCGCGACAGCACGCGCACCATCCGTTTTGCTCTGGAGCTCGTCACCCCCGAGGCGACGGACCCCTTCGGCAACCGGCGGCTGGTGTTCGCCGGCAAGGTCACGCTCAACCGCCGTGATTTCGGGGTGGTGGGACCGCGGTTCTGGAATGTGGCGATCTCCGATTCGGTTTCCATCGACATGGAGCTGGCCGGGAGGATCTGGGGCTACCGGAATCTGGGCTTCCGCCCGGGGGCGTACTATGGTCCGGGACTGGTTGCCGCCGCCGACTCGGGCCGCTTCGACCTGGTGATCAAGCGGATGCAGAGCGAGCTTACGGCCGAGCGGGACTCGACCCGCCTGCCTGGCCCCTTCGAGATCGAAGTGTCGGTGGGGCGACTGGTCCAGGCCGGCAAGCTCCGGGAGGCGGAGCGGGTGCTGGAACTCGTGGCGAGCCACGCCGAGCGCAGTTGGAGCGCGCGGGAGCGAAGCCAGTACCGGACCCGCCGGGGCGAGGTGCTGGCCCGAATGGGCCGAGTGGGTGAGGCGCGCACGCATTTCGACGCAGCCATCGCCCTTGATTCGACCAATACTAACGTCCGCGCCTGGCGGGCGGCGGTCTCACCGGCACCCTGAGGAAACCGAAGGGAGCTCACATGCGGGTTCGACTGACGATCGCGACGGCCGTACTGCTCGCTCCGGGGCTGGCCGCCCAGCCGGGCCAGTTCCCGCCCGACTCGCTGGTCAACGTGAAGGTGATTCCCAAGACCACACCGGTCACCGAGCTGATCGGGACGATGCGAAACCTCACATCGTACCTCGGGGTTCGCTGTCAGTTCTGCCACATCGGCGAGGAAGGCCGTCCCCTCACCGAATTCGATTTCACCAGCGATGAAAAACGGACCAAGCAAGTGGCCCGCCAGATGATGCGGATGGTGCAGGAGATCAATCAGAGGCTCGACACCATTCCGGGCCGGGCAGCGCCGGGGCTCCAGGTCACCTGCGGCACCTGCCACCGCGGGGTGACCCGGCCGGTGCCGCTCTCCGCCCTTATGGAAGAGGTGGCGGGATCGGCCGGCGCCGACTCGGCCATTCGCGCATACCGCGCGCTGCGGGCGCGATACTACGGGGGTGACGCCTACAACTTCGGAGAGGCTTCGCTCAACATCGCGGCGTTCCGCCTGGGCCGGGCAAACCGGTTTGGGGAGGCCTTCGCGCTGCTGGGGCTCAACGAGGACCTTTTTCCGGGATCATCGGGGATGTACGTCTTCCGCGGCAACATCAGTCTCATGCAGCGCGATACCGTCGCCGCGGCCAAGGCCTACCGGGAGGCCATCCGGAGAGATCCGCAGAACGAGGAAGCCAAGGGCCGGCTCCGAAACATCGGGCAGCAGCCCTAACCCGCAACCCCGAGCCCTTCGCATCCCTTACGGCGACCCGATGGGCGGCAACCGCTGTGCGGCGAGCAGGGTGTTGAGCGGGCCGAGCTCCTTCGCGAGCCAGAGGTCGAATTGCTTCGACACCTCGCCGAGCTCGCGGGCGATCGCCGCGGTGCGGCTCACCTGCGTCGTGGCCGGACGTCCCTCGTAGCCGTTCACGCTGCCGTACAGCTCGACCAGGTTTTCGCGCAGCCGCTCCTCGCCGGTGATCATGCCGCCTTCCTTGGTCGCCACGATCTTCCTGCGCAGGTCATCCACTGAGGCGGACGCGGCTCGGAGCTTCCCGGTGAGCGAAGGATCGCTGAGACCGGTGGCACGGGCGTCCAGGTCCTGGCGCACGCCGTTCATGCGATCGACCAGCGACGTCATGTCACCGAGCATGCCGTAGAGCTTGAGCGCCAGGGCGAACTGGGCCTTGCGGTCCGCGGCGGTGTGGGTCACCCGGGGATCGGGCACGACCCGAAGGACCGCCGAATACTCATGGTCGCCCTCGACCAGCTTGACCGTGTAGCGGCCCGGCAGGAAGCGCGGACCGGTTCCGAACCCGGCGGTGGCGGCGGGCGGGATGCGTGGCGGAGCCATCCGCATGGGCCAGGCGACCCGGCTCAAGCCCCGCCGCTTGCTGGTGGGAAGCGTGGTCAGGAGCTTCCCGGCCGAATCCCGAACCTCGAGCTTCATGTCGCCGAAGATGTGGCGCTTCTGCAGGTAGTAGGTGATGATCGCGTCGCCCGGGGGATTGGGACCGACGAATTGCGCGTCGCCGTTGACCCAGCCGCCGAACGCGCCCAGCGTCTGGACGATGGGCTTGTCCTGCAGGAACGCGGCGCCCTTGGCGAGCGTCTCCGGGGTCAGAGCGCGGAACGGGGTGATGTCATCCACGATCCAGATTCCTCGTCCGTGGGTCGCGACCACGAGATCGTGATCCCGGGGATGCACGGCCAGGTCGCGCACGGCCACGGCGGGGAAGTCGCCCCCCTTGTAGCGCGACCACTGCCCGCCGCCGTCCACTGAGATCCAGAGCCCGAATTCGGTGCCGAGGAAGAGCAGGCGGGGATTCACCAGGTCTTCCTTGATTACATGGGCGTAGCCGCGCACCGGCGAACCGGCGGACACGAGTGCGGTCCAGGTCTTCCCGTAATCGAGCGACTTGTACGCATAGGGACGCATGTCGCCGAAGGTGTGCAGATCGAACGTGGCGTAGATGGTGCCGGGGGCGAAGTGACCCGCTTCCACCGAGGAAACCCAGGCATTTTTCGGAAGGCCCTGGATGTTGCCGACGACATTGGTCCAGGTGGTACCACCGTTCTGGGTCAGCTGGAGATTACCGTCATCCGTCCCGGCCCAGATGATCAGCGGATTCCGGGGCGATTCGGCGATCGCGTAGATGGTGGTGTGGGTCTCGGCGGAGGAGTTGTCCACCGTGACGCCGCCCGACTGCTCCTGCTTCTGCTTCTCGGGATCGTTGGTGCTGAGATCAGGCGAGATGCGGTCCCAGGTCTGGCCGAAATCCCGGGAGCGGAACAGGAACTGGGAGCCCAGATAGATGGTCCCGTTCCGGGTGGGGCTGATGTGAATGGGCGTGTTCCAGTTGAAGCGGAGCTTGCCCTCCTTGTACTCGGGCAGGGGCTTGATGTCGCGGACCTCGTGGGTCTTGCGATTGATGCGCCCGATGTACCCGCCCTGGGCCTCCGCGTAGATGAAGGTGTTGTCGGTGGGATCGGGAAACATCCAGAAGCCGTCGCCGCCGTACATGTTCTCCCAGCGGCTATTGGTGATTCCGCCCGGATACTGCGACTCGCCGACCCAGGAGCTGTTGTCCTGCAGTCCGCCGTACACCTTGTAGGGCCGGTCCAGGTCCACGCTCACGTGGTAGAACTGGGAGATGGGCAGGTTGTCGCCCTTCCACCAGCGGTCGCCGCCGTCGTACGAATACCAGAGGCCTCCGTCGTCACCGGTGATCACGAAGTCGGTATTGGCCGGATCGATCCAGAGGTCGTGGTGATCGCCGTGGGTACCGCCGCTGATGTTGTTGAAGCTGGTCCCCCCGTCGGTGCTCATGATCAGGGGGCCGTCCGGCTTGTAGACGCGATTCTCGTCCTTCGGGTCCACGATGAGATTCGCGAAGTAGAAGGGACGCCAGACCATGTTCTGGCTGCGATCCTTCATGGTCCAGGTGGCGCCGCCGTCGTCGGAGCGGTAGAGCGCGTTGAGCGGCGGGACGGCTTCAATGAAGGCATAGACGACGCTGGGCTTCGACGGCGCGACCGTCACCGCGACCCGCCCCCAGGGCTTGGGCGGCAGGCCCTTGGCGGATTTGTCGTCGAGCTGCGCCCAGGTGGCGCCGCCGTCGGTGCTCTTGAATAACCCGCTGCCGCTCGGCGCCTCGGGACCATCGCCACCGGAGCGGAAGGTCCAACCCTTGCGACGGAAATCCCACATGCCGGCGTAGAGCGTCTTCGGGTTCTGGGAATCCATGGACAGCATGGAACATCCGGTGGACGGGTTGCTCCCGGCGAGCACCTTGGACCAGGACTTTCCGGCGTCGGTGGTCTTGTAGACACCGCGCTCGTCGCTGTCGCTCCAGAGCTTGCCGGTGGCGCAGACGTAGACGGTGCTGGGGCTCGACGGATCGACGAGGATCTTGGCGATCCGCTCCGACTCCTTGAGGCCGAGCTTGGCCCAGTTGTCGCCGCCGTCGTCGGTGCGATACACGCCGTCGCCGACGGAGACGCTGTTGCGGGTCCAGGCCTCGCCGGTTCCCACCCAGACGACCTTCGGGTTGGTCGGGTCGATCGTCACCGCGCCGATCGACTGCACCGGCTGCTTATCGAAGACCGGCTTGAACGTGGTCCCGCCATTGGTGGACTTCCACACGCCGCCGCTGGCCGCGCCGACATACAGGGTGAGCCGCGCGCCCTCGCGCACGGCGGCCAGCGCAGCGACGCGCCCGCTCATGGCGGCGGACCCGATGTTGCGTGCGCCGAGTCCCGAGGTTGTTTCGGAGTCCACCGCGGCGGCGACGCCCTGGACCGCGCACGCCGGCACCGCCCGCGGTGCGGGGGTTGAAGGCGGGTTCACCTGAGGCTCGGCCGGTACGACTTTGGTGTCTCCCGGGGGGCGGGGTGGCGAGCCGGCGGCGGGCTTGGCGAACAAGCGATCGTCGAGGGGGACATTCGCCTCGATGTGCTCCCAGGTGTATTGCGCCTTGTTCGCGCTGGAGCTCCCCTTGGATCCGACGGCGAATGCAAAGGGGAGATACCAGCCGTTGACCGCCTTGTAGTCGCCCATCTCCACTTCGAACTCCCGCTCGGCGCCGCGCACCGTCCGCTTCACCTCATACTTGAGCGGCACGTAGGAGTCCGCATCGAGGTAGTAGGTCCGAACGTCGCCGTTGCTCGCCAGCGTGACCTTGAGCTTGTAGACCGGCGTGCCTTCGATCTGATCGGTGCCGATCAGCTCGACCTGGTTGCC
>JAXIPC010000017.1:0-3216 GCA_045403135.1 Gemmatimonadales bacterium
CCGGCGTGAAGAACACGGTGTCGCGGCCGGGTTGGTGAATGACGCAGCCCTGATCGCCGTACAGCCTGGCTTCGCGGGTGATGCGGCCCGCGACCGTGAGCCGGACCAGCCTCCGTTCCCGGTCCACGTGGAGGTCGCTGATCGAGTCGAGCTTTTCGCGCAGGAAGTAGTCCGCTACGTGAGCCCGCGCCTCGGCCAGCTCGCGTCCGGAGACGAACAGCGCTGAGCAGAGGACTTTGGCAGTGCCGGCGACCTTCCAGCTATCGGGATCGTTCGGTGGCATCCCGGGTTGCGCCCGGAGTACCTGCGGCGCCGCCGTGAGGACCAGCGAGGCGAGGGCGAGCCCGGCCGTGCGGTGGACCCGCTTCATCTGACCCTTTTCGCGATCGCGATCCGCTTGGGGCCGCTCCCCAGCTCGAACTGCATGTTGCTCACCACCTTCCGCGACTGGACGTCGATCGCCGCCACGGCGTCCGAAAACCACAGGCTGACGAAGATCACCTGTCCGTCGGGCCGCATCGCGAACCAGTGCGGGAAATGCCCGGTTCGGATCTGCGCCACTTCCTTCATGTCCGACAGCCGTATCACGCGGATGAGATCGTTGATGTCGTCGCAGAGCCAGAGCTCCCGCCCGCCGTTCGCGAGCTGGAGCCCGTGGGTCCAGGTGTCGCGGTACGGCAGGGGCATGCCCTCGGGCAGGCTGCCCAGCTCGACCCGGCGGGTCACCCGGCGGGCCGCCGGATCGACCACCACGAAGCCGAGCAGCTTGGAGAGAGCGACGTAGATCGTCTTGCCGTCCTCCGAGGGCTCCAGCGGACGCACCCCCTCGGTCGTGGGGATGATGTGCAGGACGCTCTGGGTCGCCGGGTCGATCACAATGATCGCGTTGCCGAACTGCGCGCCGATGTAGATGCGGGTGCCGTCGGCGGAGGTGTAGGCATCGTGCGGCCCCGCGGGGGAGGGAAGCTTCTTGACCAGCCGCAAGGGATCGAGCTGGACCACGGCGATCTTGCTCTCGCCACGCATCGGCACGTAGGCGAACCGCCCGTCCCTGGTGAGCGTCATCTGATTCGGGTCGTTGCCGATCGGGATCTGCCCCGTGATACGGCCCGATCGCGCGTCGATCACCTGGAAGTTCCCGGTCTTGTCGCTGACGATGTACACCGTGGAGCCGTCAGCCGAGATCGCCATTCCGTGCGGCTTCGGGTCGACCTTGATCCGGCGGAGCTCACGGTAGCTGTAGGGATCGACCTCCACCAGCTGGTCCGAATCGCCGAGCGTGACCCAGAGGCTGATGTCGGACGTCTGGGCGGGGAGGGCGGTGGCGAGGAGGAGGCTCGCCAATATGGGCAGCAGGTGCTTCATCCGGGCTCCGCGTGAGGGCTGTTCTCAAGGAGAGTACGCGGCGGGCGAGAGGTTCGCAATCGCCGGGAGCAGGAACTCCATCACAACCCCGGCGTGATCCGACGCCCAGAGGGGATAGAAGGAGCCGGCGACCCGGTCGCCGGGCTGATCGCCGATGATGCTGATCCGGCCCTGCAATTGGCCCGGCGGACCGCCTAACCCGCGAGCAAACCCGTAGTCGAGCCGCTGGGTGAAGCGCGCGACCTGGTTGGACAGGTCGGGCAGATGGCAGCAGGTCAATCCGCTCGCCCCGGGCCGCAGGGATGCCCAGGCATCGCCGAAGCCGGCCCCGGTGATCACGCCGTACATGGGCGAGCCGGGCACATCGTTAAGATCGCCCAGCACGATGGCCGGCGAAGCACTGCCGAGCGATGCCACCAGCTCGCCCACCTGTCCGGCCCGCAGGGCGTCGAAGCCCGGGAAACTCCCGGATTCGAGATGGGTGCTCGCCACCGTCACCGGCATTCCTTCCACGTTCGCGTCGATGCGCACCCAACCGCGCTTGATATCCACGCCGGGCGCCACGACGCCGAGGTTGAGCGCATAGGTCCGGGCCACGGCGCCTGGTGCCACGCTGACGCGGCTCGCGTCGACCAGAATCACGTCGTGATCCGTGACGCTGACGCCAGGCAACGGAGTAGCGGTGAGGTTGGTCACCTGGGCGGCGACGTTGTAGTTGAGCCCGCGCGCGGCAAGCGCGTCGAGCAGAATGGGCAGGAAGTTGAGGTCGATGTTCACCGGAATGCCGAGCCCGGTGAGATTCACCTGCAGCTCGGTAACCTCCTGGAGCCCCACGATGTGGGGTCGCGCCCGCGCGATTTCGGCAGCCAGGGCCTGGGCCCGCACCGGGAAGGCGGTTCGCTGGAGCACAGCGATGTTGTCCAGCAAGGCGGGTAGATCGTCGGTGGGGTCCGGCGAGGCGAGCGCGCCGATCACCGCATCCACATCGGCCCCGATGTACATGTTGCGCGTCAGCACGGTGATGCTGCGGGCTCCGTTCGTCGAGAGAGACGGCACGGCCGGCTCGGAGGGGGCAAAGGGAGCGTCGGTATTCGAACACGCGACGGCCAGCGCCAAGGCGAGCAACGGCAGGACGCGACGGCTGAGTAACGGCATTGAAGGGTCTCCTCGGAAGGTTGGGCTGGAACACGGCCGAACCCTAACGCCGAGGGATCAAGCGTCCGTCAAGAGGTCAGCCTGTAGACTTGTCGCGAAGGTAGGCGGTGATTTCGGCGTACCGCGCGGCCCGCTCACCGCGCCCATTCGTCTCCAGGTAATACTCGGCCCACCCTAGCGGCGTCGCCTTCTCGGCCTTGTCTCGGGTGCTCAGCCTGGCTCCGGCTTCGACCAGCACTTTCACCGCGTCCAGGGAGCCCGAGCACACGGCGTGGTGCAGCGGGGTGGCGTGCGAATAGAGGTCCTTGCTGGGGAGATTCACGTCCACGCCCAGCGCGAGCAACCGACTGAGCGCCTCGGCGTTGCCGCGGAGCGCGGCGAGGACGAACGCGGATTGTTTCTCCCGCGCGCTCGCGCTCTCCGCGAGCCGCGACGCTTCGTCCCACCGGGCCAGGGAGAGCGCCGTGGCCAGGGTCAACGGGGCCCCGCGCCGAACCAGGTGCTCGGCGGCCGCGACGTGGCCGTTGACGAGGGCGTCGTCCGGAGTGCCATCGAGCGAGGCGCCGGCGTCGACCAGCGCATCGATGAGCTCGATCTGGACCCCGCAATCCGCCGCAACCCCCGACCACGCTACCAACCGCAGCGCGTAGTCGAGCTGCTTTTGCAGGGTCTCTACACCCTCACGCCGCGCCGCCT
>JAXIPC010000135.1:0-6803 GCA_045403135.1 Gemmatimonadales bacterium
ATCCTCGGCACCATCGGCAGGACGCCGGTCGTCCGCATCAACCGGCTCGCCCCCGTGGGCAGCACCATCTACGTCAAGATCGAGTTCTTCAATCCGGGCGGGTCGGTCAAGGACCGGCTCGCCGTCGGGATGATCGACGACGCCGAGCGGCGGGGGGTGCTCAAGCCCGGCATGACCGTCATCGAGCCCACCTCGGGCAACACCGGCATCGCGCTCGCCATGGTCTGCGCGGCGCGGGGATACCCCTTCGTGGCGGTGATGCCGGAGAGCTTCTCGGTGGAGCGGCGGAAGCTGATGAAGGCCCTGGGCGCGAAGCTGGTGCTCACGCCGAAGGAGCTCCGCGCCAGCGGGACGGTGGCCAAGGCCACGGAGCTGGCCGACCGCCACGGCTGGTTCCTGCCGCAGCAGTTCGAGAATCCGGCGAACCCGGCGTACCACCGGAACACCACCGGCCCCGAGATCCTCCAGGATTTCGCCGACCGGCGGCTCGACGTCTTCGTGAGCGGCATCGGAACCGGGGGCACTATTACCGGTGCGGGTCAGGTGCTCAAGCTCGCCCGGCCGGGCATCCAGGTAATCGTCACCGAGCCCGAAGGCGCCGCGATCCTGTCCGGCAAGGAGTGGAAGCCGCATATGATCCAGGGCTGGACTCCGGACTTCGTGCCGGCGGTGCTGGACCGGTCGGTCTACGACCGGATCGTGACGGTCACCGACGTCGAAGCACGGGACGCCGCCCGGGCGCTGGCCCAGCGGGAGGGAATCTTCTGCGGCATCTCGGCGGGCGGGACGTTCGCGGCGGCGGTCAAGGTGGCGAAGGAGTCGCCCGAGGGCACCGTGCTGCTGGCGATGCTGCCGGACACCGGGGAGCGCTACCTCTCGACGTTTTTGTTCGAGGGGATCACGGAGGAGTCGGACGAGGTGGAACAGTGAGAGCACCCGTGCTTCTGCTGGCGCTGGCCGCGGCCTGCTCTCCGGGCCCTGTCGACCGCGCCGCCGACACCACGGCCGCCGCGCCGGCCACCCCGCCCGCGGCGGCGGCGCACGATATGGCCGGCATGTCGATGACCGGTAATGCCGACCACGATTTCCTGCGGATGATGAGCAGCCATCACAAGGGCCTGATCGCCTTGGCCCACGAGTCGATGCTGAAAGGCAGCCGCGGCACACCGCAGTCGCAGGAGGATGCGCAGATCCTCGATGCCCGGCAGGACCGCGAGCTTGAGCAGATGATTTCGATGCTCCAGGCCCACTTTCGCGATTCAACCCAGCCTGCGGTGACGCCGGACGACCAGGCGACGCTCGATTCGGTGCTGCGAATCCCGGGCGCGGACTTCGCCCCCGCGTTCTACCGCACCGTCGTCGGCCACCACCGCCTCGCGGTCGCCATGACCGACGACTATCTGCCCAGGGCCGGGCAGCCTGACGTCAAGGCCCTGGCCGAGCGGATGCGGCAGGAACACCTTGCCGAGATAAAGCAATTCGAGCGCAAGGCGAGGTGAGGCGATGAGACGCCGGATCCTGGTCCCCGTAGCGGCCGTCTTCCTCCTGGGCGCGGCGCCGGCCCGGGCCCAGCAGGTGGCCGACTCCAGCTTCGACACGTCGGTGGCGCGGCCCGCGTATCCCCGCCGCACCGGCCCGGTCGTCGCGATCGACGAGGCGCACTTCAACTTCCACACCCGGAGCGGCCGCTACCTGACCATGGCGCGGCTGCTGGAGAGCGACGGCTACCGGGTCCGCTCCAACACCGCTCCATTCGCCCGGCCGACGCTCGATTCCCTCCAGGTGCTGATCATCGCCAACGCCATCGGCGGCGAGTGGGACGCCGGCGCCTACGCGCGGCCCGGCTTCACCGAGGCCGAGGCGGATGCGGTGTGCGAATGGGTGGAGCGGGGTGGCAGTCTGCTGCTGGTGGCCGACCACGCCCCGATGGGCGTCGCCGCGGAGAACCTGGCGCGGTGCTTCGGGGTCACCATGAGCAAGGGCTTCACCGAGGATTCGACCGCCTACTTCAACAACGGCCGGTTCGGTCCGTCGATCCTGCTGTTCAGCCGGTCCAACGGACTGCTTCGGGACCACCCCGTCACCCGGGGGCGCGATGCCGGCGAGCGGGTCGATAGCGTCGTCACGTTCACCGGGCAGTCCCTCGGCGCGCCGCCGGGCGCCGAGGTGGTGCTGGCGCTGAGCGACCAGGCCTTCGACCACCCGCCGCCGACGGTGGAGCAGGCCGCTGCGAGCGGTGACCCCGGGTCCGCCTGGCGCACCGCCGTCCGCGGTCTCCCCACCACCTCGGCGCGCGGGCGGGTGGTTGGCCTGTCCCTCTCAGTCGGTAAGGGGCGGGTGATCGTGCTCGCCGAGGCGGCGATGCTCTCCGCCCAGGCGATCATGAATCAGGATGGGCGGCGGGTCGGCATCATGGGGATGAACGTGCCGG
Organism: Gemmatimonadales bacterium; assembly: GCA_045403135.1. Classification (GTDB taxonomy): domain Bacteria; phylum Gemmatimonadota; class Gemmatimonadetes; order Gemmatimonadales; family GWC2-71-9; genus JABFSM01. Next base: position 2,432 of record JAXIPC010000135.1, read on the forward strand.
GGATCGGCAACAAGCAGTTCGCGCTCAATGCGCTGCACTGGCTGACCCGGGTGCTGCCGTAGAAGCCTGAGCGGATGACACTACGCCGCGCAGGCGCCGGTCGCCTTACATAGGGCCTCAATCGCTTCCTCCGCGAAACTCGTTGCGCCGTACGCTAAGAACGCCATCACAAATATCTTCGCGACTCTCGCTGCGGTCAGGCCGGTTTCCGCAGCGACGGCAGCGACCTCCGCGGTCACGGTGCCTGCTGCGATCATCTCGGAGGCCGCAGCCTCTGCGGGCGCAGCTGCACCGTCGGTTGCCGCAATCGCCGCGATGCATGCAGCGATGATCACGGCGGCGATCGCAAAGACTGTCGCTCCGATGCCAACCTTGCACCCGGTGCACGCCCACCAGCCGCTACCGAGTAGCCTGCCGGATCCTCCGTCCACCTGCAGGTCGAGTGAGCTGAGGTAAGCCCTCAATCGCGCCTTGCCGTCCTCGGTCAGTGTATGGGCTTTTACGGCGCCCGGCAGGTCGTCGAAGAAGCCTGCATCTTGCATGTACGACACGGGATCTCTTGACCATTTTTCTCTGGCAGCGCCATTGGATACGGATTTCAGGACTCGGTCACCTTGTTCTTGTGCGTTCATGCCTCGCTCTCCCCAAGTGGAGGTTCAAGACGCTTGACGCCGTGGCTGCGGCTTATTGGCCACCGCAGGCTTGGATCGCAGAGTGTATTTTGCCGGTGACCTCGCCGCAGGTAACCAGGAACGGCAACGCAGTCACGGTGATCGAGAGATTGCCTGCTCCGTCCCAGTTGTACCCCGCGGTGATGTGGTGGCCGGATATGGTTCCGGAGTTGGTCGGCGGCACGGTGATCCCCCCCGCCTGCAACTTCGCCTTGAGACAACCCCACACCGCTGGGGTGACTCCGTGATACGTAATGCTGGTGCATGCCATGATTCATCCTCCCAGCTTGTGAATAGCTCATTGCCGAGAACCGCCGCCGCCCGCAAGAGCGTAACTCGATTGCCTGGTGAGCGTAACTAGCAGATCTTATAGTCTGGGTCTCCCGACCTCCTGTTGGCGAGCCCTGGGCGGCTTCAATGCACCGAACGAGCGGCCTCGGCGTCCACCTCCGCTACAACGGCCGCTTGCCTGCCCTTGCCTCCGAAGCCGTCAGTCCCACTGGCTGCACGTGGGTCGGATCCCAACCCAGTTTGACCGGGCGCTTCCAGTCCTTGGCTGCCAGCGCGGCGTCGACAGCGGCGGCCAGCGCTGCTGGCAAGCCCCAGCGAATGCCTGTCACCAGGCCTTGCCCTCCGGCGGCGAAAGCCATCCGAAGCAGATACCCCACGGAGGGGTTGATGGGGTTGTCGTCATCGAGGAGGTCTACGGCGAGCGATTCTCTGGAGCCGCCCGCCCCCGTGACGTTGTGGAAGCCGTACTTGAGCTTCGAGTGACCGGTTTCGAACGCCACGAGTTGGTCGGCCGGCGAGCGCCAGGCCTCCTGGATCCGGGGCCGGATCCCGCTGCCCTCAAGGTCCTGGATCAGCGCGGCAATCCGAGAGCGAAATGCCGGGTAGAGCTCGCCGAGTTTCTCGGTGTTGCGCCGCCGCCGAGCGGTGTCGTCCATGGCTGAGCCTCCGACCATATTCTTCAGGTTTGGGTGAGTATGGCGTGGTCGCTCGCCCGCCGAGGGTCGGCCCGGAAGCAAGCATGGTGCAATTGATTCGAGAGGGTAGCACCTGCAGAGCAGTTCCGTACCTAGTAGATCTGCTAACCCGGGCCGGCCAACGCCGGGTTAAGGCCCGCTAAGAAAGCCCCGTCGAAGTGGTCGTCGAGGAGCTTCATGGCGCACCGGTACGCCGGAGCCGATGCAGCTGTACCCATCGCGAGCCGTCTTCCCCGGTGGCGAGTCCCAGGACGTAGTTGGCGCCGATCTCCACTGGAGACAACCCGGGAGCCATCGAGACGGGTCCAAGCAGCACGCCGTCCGGCCGGTAGACATCCCATCGGGCTCGAGCCTGCCCAGGCTCGGGGTATTGCTGCACCCAGAGGTAGTCGTCCGAGTCTGCCAACAGCGCCGTCACCGGCGGAAGGCTCCCGGGCGGGATCATCTCGTCGAGCGCCTTCTTCATCATCTCGGCGCGCCCCGCGCTCGTGGAGTCCAGGACCGACTTGCGGTACCAGTCGAGATCGGCCTTGGTCGCCGGCCGGCCGGTACCCGGTGTTCGCACGATCAAGCGGAGGGTGCCGGCCTTGGTAAACGCGAGCAGATCGGCATTCTCGTTGGTAGCCAACCAGGCCGTCTCCCGACCCATAGCGAGGCGCAGCCAGCGCCCCATTCGTCGGGGACCGGCTCCACCCTGTGTCGGTTGCATCTCGGTGCCGGGGAAACGGCCCAGGGTTGCGCCGACCTTTCCGTCGGGGCCGGCCAGCGCAACCGGAACGTCGGGGCGGTACGGTTCCATGTTCTTGGGGCGCATGCCACCCCAGCCGGAGGTCAGGAAATCCCCCTGGCGGTTGCAGGTGAGCTCGTAGGCAGGCTGCCCCGGCTCCGCGGTCTGGAGCACGAAGGTTCGGGCGACGGTGCCGTCCGGTCCGATCACGGAGAAGACATGACGCGCGATGTCGTCGACAAAGACTGAGTCGGCATTGCACCCGTGCAGCCGAGCGAGATAGCGAAACTCACCGGGCCCGTCTCCTTCGCGCCCGATCGACCGGTCGAACCCGCCGGTCGGCGCAAAGACCTTCAGGCTCTTGCTCCCGCGGTCGCCTACCACGACTCGGCCGTCGCGGAGCCGGACAGCACCGATCGGGTTCATGAGCATGCTGACGGAATCCTCCGTCTCGCGGCCGTAGACGACCAGCGGGAGGGAATCCACGGTCCAGGCCGAACCTGGGCTCCAGGTGGGGCGGGTGTTGGTGACGATGCGGATTCCTGCGCTGTCGCTAACGACCGCTGCGGCGCCATGGTCGGCAGTCGAACAGGCGAAGAGGACGGCACTAACGAGCAGCGTAGCTGGAATGTGCTTCATACGCCCGATCACCTCAGGCCGCACACCGAAGTCAACCTCTTGCGGGACTCCACCGGTTGCGTCAGCCGGTCCGGCGGCAGCAGGGCCGTGAGCCGCGCGAGCACATCGCGGCACGCCTCAGCCCCTCCACGCGTCCGCTCGGTTTCAAGGAGCTCCTCCAACGCGGCGTAGTACAGCAAGCCGATGGTCCGCGAGGTATCGTCGATGACCGTCGCCGAGTCCGCGTATCCGCGGTACTCATAGGTGCTCAGGAGGTTGGCGCGAATGATATCCGGATCGGTACGCACGCCGTTTACCGGCACAATGCGCCAGTACAACCCCTCGAGCCGGGCGAATGGCCGCAGCCACCCAAGCCCCTCGGGCCCGACCGTGATCGCGAAGGTGAGCGGGCGTTTCCACTGGTTGGTGCGCAGGATGTCTAGCCGCACGACGTCCTCGGGGAGTGCGCCTGCCGGGTTGGTCGGCTTCGGATAGAGCGTGACCGAGCCGACGCGCACCGTGTCGGTCCAGGGAGCGGAGAGGCGGCGGTCGCGCGCTTCCGCCGTCATACCGAGCGGAAACGCCGGCTCGGCGCGCAGAATCTGATCCACGTACCAGGACGCATTGGTCAGCCCGACATTGACGATGCTGACATCGCGCCGCAAGCCCTCAACCGCCTGCACGTAGAGCACGGGGAACGTGTCGTTATCTCCGGCGGTAAAATAGATGGCGTTGGGCGGCAGGGCCTTGAGAGCATTGACCGCGTAGTCTCTCGCGAAATGGCGGCCCGACGCATCCTGTGCATCGTAGTTGCCCGCGAGCTGCGCCGCTGGCACAGCCATCAGCAAGACGGCACCGGCCATCGCCACCACGCGGCCGCGCATTGTCGCCGGTACTGAGATCTTTTGGGCGATGACGCCGAGCCCGTACGCCACCATGACCGCGAAGGTCACGCAGATCGGCAAATAGTGTCGATCGAGCGACCGGCAGTAACCGGCCGGAATGTTGAAGTAGAGTACAGTGAGCGCGGCCTGGAGCAACAGCGCGAGCGTGAATGCCGCGCCGAGCCGCTGATGGCGCCGCCAGAGAACGGCGAGGCCGCTGAGACCGGCGACAATCGGCAGTGCGCCGAGGACACCGGCCGGAGTGCCCCAGTGCAGGAAGTTGTCACCAAACACGCGGAGCAGATCGGCTACTTGATTGCTCCAAAAGGCCGACTTGCGCGGCCAGAGCTGAATCAGGAAACTTCCGCCCATCCCCTGGAGGGACACATAGTCCCACAACCGCGACAACGTGTTCGGCTCGAACATGTTGAGCGGCGACCGGGTTCCGCGCGACATCGGAATGATCAGGAGGTGAACGGCAAGTCC
>JAXIPC010000061.1:0-10169 GCA_045403135.1 Gemmatimonadales bacterium
GAAGGAGAATCCCGCGGATTCCCGAACGGTGCTGAACAACGACTGTCTCGCGCCCGAGGGCTACGGGGAGATCATCGGCGGCTCCCAGCGGGAGGACGATCACGACCGGCTGCTCGCGCGCATCGTCGCGCAGGGTCTCGACCCCGAGGCGTATCGCTGGTATCTCGACCTCCGGAAGTACGGCACCTTCCCGCACTCCGGATTCGGCCTGGGCGTCGAACGGACGCTGGCCTGGATCTGCGGCATCCCGCATATCCGGGAGGCGGTCGCGTTTCCGAGACAGATTCACCGGTTGTATCCGTGAGGTGTCACCCTGAGGCCGCGAAGCGGGCGAAGGGGCGGAGTCACGCGGAGCGGGGCCCCTTCGCGTCGCTCAGGGTGACATTCCTTGCCGCACTGGTTCCCTGCGCTCTTGAGGCACAGGCCACTCTCCCCGCCATCGTGCTCCGGCCCGGACTCGTCATCACGAGCTCGGTGCGCGTGGTGCCGCGCACCTACCGGCTGCCCGCGCCCGCGTCACTGGACTCGGCGGCGATCGTGGTGCTGGGTGACGACATTACCGTGGACCTGAGCGGCGCGGTCATGGAAGGCATGGACCCCGGCACCGACCCCGACCTGGCAAGCGGTGTGGCCATCCGGGTGGAGGGTGGCCACAACGTGCGCATTCAGGGCGCGAAGATCCGAGGCTACCGCATCGCAATCATGGCCCGGGGCGTTCGCGGGCTGGCGCTGGTGGACAACGACGCCAGCTACAACTGGAAGCCCCGACTCTACAGCCTGCCCGAACACGAGAGCCTGATCGACTGGCTCTCCTTCCACAACAACGAGAAGGGGGAGTGGCTGCGCTACGCCGGGGCGTTCTTCCTGGTCGACGTGAAGGGCGGCGAGATCCGCGGCAACCGTGCGGTGCAGGGCATGAACGGGCTCCAGCTCACCCGGAGCGACAGCCTGCGCATCGAGAAGAACGACTTCTCGTTCAACTCAGGGCTCGGCATCGGGCTCTACCGGTCCAGCGACAACACCATCGTGCGGAACCGGCTGGACTTCAACGTGCGCGGATACAGCCACCGGTTTTACCGGCGGGGCCAGGACTCCGCCGGGCTGCTCCTCTACGAGCAGAGCAGCCGGAACGTGGTGGCCTGGAATTCCGCGACGCACGGCGGTGACGGTCTGTTCCTCTGGGCGGGCCAGAGCACCATGGACACCGGCCAGGGCGGCGCCAACGACAATCTGTTCTACGGAAACGATTTCAGCTTCGCGCCCGCCAACGGGATGGAGGCCACCTTCAGTCGCAACGCCTTTGTCGGCAACCGCGCGGAGGGGAACGACTACGGCCTGTGGGGCGGGTACAGTTTCGAGTCGAAAGTGGTGGGCAACTGTTTCATCAGGAACCGCTTCGGGGTGGCCATCGAGCACGGCCAGGACAATCTGATCGCAGGCAACCGCTTCCACGGTGATTCTCTGGGCATCAATCTCTGGGGGAATCCGGTTCAGCCGTCCGATTGGGGCTACCCCAAGCATCGGGACGTCCGAAGCCGGGACTACCGGATCGAGCGGAATGTTTTTGCCGGCAACCGGATCACCATCCAGGAAAAGAACACGACCGGCGTCATGGCAACCGATAACGACTCGGTCGCCAGCGCCGCGCGCGAATGCGTGATGCCGCCACTGACTGCCGCCGACTCGGGCTTCGTGCCGAACCTGCCCGGAGTGGAGCCTGCTGCGCCGACGTCCGCCCTGACGCGCCGGGATCGGTCCGTCATTGTGGTGGACGAGTGGGGACCCTTCGACTGGCGCTCGCCCAAGCTCTGGCCGGTCGACAGCCTTCGCGCCGACCCGCTCCATCTGGCGGTGCTGGGCCCTCCAGGATCGTGGCGGCTGGTGAACCGTCACGGGGTGGCTGCGCTGTCCCAGACGTCGGGACGGGTGGGAGACACGATCCGGATAACACCCGCAGGAACCAATCCCGGTGATTGGGACTTGACGCTGGAATACCGCGGCGGTGAAACCGTGTCGCCTCGCGGAGTGCGGCGGGGATACGGCCAGCCGTACCGGTTTTCCTTTGGCCGCTACGAGCCGGCCGTCACCTGGGTCATGCGGTTCTACGCCTGGAGCGACAGCACCGACCTGCGCGGCAAGCCGGAGGCGTTCGACGGGTTGCTCCGGACTGAGCCGCTCCTCACCCGCCAGGCCTCCCGCCTCGACTACATGTGGTACCGACCGCTGGTCACCGGGCTTCCACTGGAGAAATGGGCGCTCGAGGCCACCACGACCATCGCCCTTCCGGCGGGGGCGTATACCATCCGCACCATCAGTGATGACGGCGTGCAGGTCTGGGTGGATGGCGCACTGGTGATCGACAATTGGGCGCCGCACGAGTCGGCCTTGGACACGGCCCCGGTCGGTGGCGGCCGCCACCAGCTCAAAGTCCGCTACTACCAGGTCGGTGGCTGGACCGAGCTCAGGCTGGAGATTCTCCGGCGCTCCTCTCCTTAACTTCGTCCCACAACCGGTCCAGCTCCTCGAGCCCCGCAGTGTGAAGGTCGATGCCTCGCTCTTCGCCGAGCTGCTCGACTGCCCCGAACCGTTGGCGAAACCGCGCGTTGGCGCGGGAGAGGGCGGGACCGGGGTGTACGCCGGCTTTGCGCGCCAGGTTCACCGCGGAAAAGAGCAAGTCTCCTATCTCGTGGTCGAGTCGTGCATCGGAACGAGAATCGGCCTCGAGCTCCGCCTCGACTTCCTCCAGCTCTTCGCGGACTTTGGCGGCCGGCCCGCTGGAATCCGGCCAGTCGAATCCGACGCCCGCCGCTCGCTCCTGGAGCCGGTACGCCATCAGCAGGTCGGGAAGGGTCGGGGGCAGACCATCGAGTACACCCGGCCCTCCGGCCCTCCTGATATCCCGCCGCCGTTCTTTCCGCTTCAGCGTCTCCCACATCTTCTGGGGACCCCGCTCGAAAAGATGCGGATGCCGTCGCTTCATCTTGGCTTCGAGATCGCCGGCGGCATCGTTCGGCGTGAACTCCCGCCGTTCCTCGGCCAGCACGAGTTGCCAAGCGAGGTGGAGCAGCAGGTCCGCTACCTCGCTCCGGATGGCGGCTGGATCTCCCGAGCCAAGCGCCTGGTCCAGCTCGTGGACCTCTTCGACCAGGTACGGTCGCAGCGTGTCGCGGGTCTGAACCCGATCCCAGGTACACCGTAACCTGAGGTCCCGGATCATCGCCATCGAGCGTCCAAGCGCTGAATTCTCTTGCATTTACCCTCCAGGGCCGGTATTCTACCCCCTGCCGTGACCAAGTCAAATCCGGGAGCCCCGGACCGCGCCTGGCTCGACGTGGATCTCGGGGCGATCGTCCGCAACGCGCGCCGTTTTCAGCAGTTGATCGGTGCTCCCCTCCTCCCAATGGTGAAGGCCGACGGATACGGGCTCGGCGCCGTGCCGGTCGCCCGCGCGCTCGAGGCGGTGGCCCCCTGGGGGTACGGTGTGGCCACCCCCGAGGAAGGCCTCACGCTCCGTGGCGCGGGAATCTCTCGGGCGATTCTGGTATTCTCCCCGCTCGAGCCCGCGCACATTCCGCAATTCCGCGCGGGTCGGCTGCGACCTACCATCGGGGACCTTTCCGCCCTCGACGCCTGGCTTGCCGCGGGAGCCGGCCCTTTCCACCTGGAGATCGACACCGGCATGAGCCGGGCAGGTTTCCGATGGCAGGACGAAACGACGATCGCCGCGGTCACGGCCCGGCTGCGCGGAGTGGACGACTGGGAAGGCATCTTCACCCACTTCCACTCGGCCGATACCGACGAAACGGCTACCCGCGAGCAGGCGGCCCGGTTTCATCGGGTGGTGAGGGCGTTCGACTCCCGTCCGCCGCTGGTACACCTCTCGAGCAGTGCGGCGGCGCAGCACGGCATCGAGTTCGGTGGCGATCTCGCCCGTCCGGGCATCTATCTCTATGGCGCCCGTGCCGGAAACCTCGAGCCCGAACCTGCCGTCAAGCTCTGTGCCCGCGTGGTCGCGGTGCGCCGCCTCCGGCGCGGCGACACCGTGAGCTACGGCGCCACAGCCGAAGTGAAAACCGACACCACGATCGCCACCATCGGCATCGGATATGGCGACGGAGTGCCCCGCGCCATGGGGGCGCGCGGACTGGTGGAGCTCGACGGCAGGACCGTCCCGATTGTCGGCCGGGTGACCATGGACCTGCTGATGGTGGACGCCGGGGAGGTTCCGGTTTCCATCGGCGACACTGCGGTTCTGTTCGGCGGCCTGGTTACGCTCGACCACCAGGCCTCGCTCGCGGGAACCATCTCCTACGAGCTGCTCACTTTGCTGACGCCGAGGGTCACTCGGCGATACCGGAGCGGTTCATGAATCCGCACTTCGCATCGCTGGTGCTGGGTCTGGCCCAGCAGGCCGAATCGGCCTTGGCTGGGAACCTGCCTCCGGGCGCCGAGGCACTCGGTGGGCAGGCGAATGCCCGCCAGATTGCCCAAACGCTGATCGACACGCTCGTTATGCTGGAAACCAAAACGCAGGGCCAGCTGGAACCCGAGGAGCAGCAGCTCCTGACCCAGGCATTGACCGCGCTCCGATTCCGCTTCGTCAAATCCGGCAGCCACTGATGGCACGGAGGGCGAGCATCATTGTGCTCGACGGACTGGGGATCGGTCCGGCGCACGACACTGCCGCCTACGGAGATCAGGGCAGTGATACGCTCGGCAATGTGCTCCGAGCGGCGCGAGGTATTGCTCTGCCCAACCTGGAACGGCTCGGGCTGGGCCGGTGCGCCCCGCTTCCGTTCGTTGCACCCGCAGAGCAGCCGATGGCGGCATGGGGCACCGCGCAACCGAGAAGTGCGGGCAAGGACAGTACGACGGGCCACTGGGAGCTGTGCGGTGTCGTCCTCGAGAAGGGCTTTCCGACGTATCCCGGCGGATTTCCTCCTGGGGTGATCGACGAGTTCGCGCGCCGCACCGGCCGCGGCGTGCTGGGAAACAAGGCGGCGTCCGGGACGGCGATCATTGCCGAGGTCGGCGTGGAGCATCAGACCACTGGAAAGTGGATCGTTTATACCTCGGCCGACAGCGTATTCCAGGTCGCGGCGCACGAAGGCACCGTTCCATTGGCGGAGTTGTATGCCGCGTGCGCCATCGCGAGGGAGATGCTCGCGGGGACCCATGGGGTGTCCCGGGTGATTGCCCGCCCGTTTGCCGGCCGGCCAGGCGGGTACGTGCGCACCCCGAATCGGAAGGATTTCAGCCTGCCGCCGTCGGGGCCAACCCTGCTCGACCGGCTCGCGGCCGCCGGGGTCGCCCGGGTCGGAGTCGGGAAAGTGGACGATTTGTTCGCCGGCCGGGGGATCTCCAGCACCCATACGGCCACTAACGCCGAGGCCTACGCGCTGACCCGGAAGGCGCTCGAAACGATGCCGTCCGGATTCCTGTTCGTGAACGTGATCGAGTTCGATCAGACCTGGGGTCACCGGAACGACGTACCCGGATTTCTGTCCGGACTCGAGGAGCTCGACCGGGCCATTCCCGACCTCCTTGGCGCCGCGCAAACGGAAGACCTGATTATATTTACAGCCGATCACGGGAACGACCCGACCACGCCTTCGACCGACCATTCGAGGGAGCGGGTGCCCGTTCTCGTGTACGGGCCGCGGGTCCGGGCCGTCTCCGTCGGGGAGCGCCGCACCTTTGCCGACGTGGGGCAATCGGTGGCGGAGTTTCTCGGGGTCGCCCCGCTCGCGGCTGGAACGTCTTTTCTTCACGAGGTATGGGGTGGCTGATCGCCTGATTCTGGCCGCGCGCGGCATGCAGGAGCATGCCTACTGTCCCTACTCGAACTATCGGGTCGGGGCCGCGCTCGAAGCCCAGGACGGGACGGTCTTCCTCGGATGCAACGTGGAGAATGCCTCCTACGGCCTCACCATTTGCGCGGAACGCGCGGCCATCTTCGCCGCGGTCGGCGCGGGGGCGCGGCGATTCACGCGCATCGTCATCGCAACGGACTCGGAGCCACCCGCGCCGCCCTGTGGGGCGTGCCGGCAGGTGCTGGCGGAATTCGGATCGGAGCTCGAAGTGGAATCGGTAGGACCATCCCAATCGAAACGATGGCGCATCGGCGAGCTCTTGCCGGACGCCTTTGGCAAGGATCTGCTCGCATGACGCGGGTTCGCGCGTTGCTAATGCTGCTCGCGCTTGGCGCGGCTGGCGCGTGTCAGGAAGAGCTGGCCGCCCCGACGGAGTGTCCCGAGCTCTGCCCCGGATTGAGCTTGATCATCCGGGACACGACTCTGCTTGCCAATCAGGACCAGGACAGCTCCTTCACCGGCTATGTCGGCGCGCAAGAGATGTCGGCTCTCCTGATATCGGACGGAATCAACGCGGGCGAGGCACGGGCGTTCGCCACCTTCCCCAAGCGGCCCGATTCGGTGACGGTGGGTGGCTCCACGCTCCCGATCACGGTCGACTCGGTCGCGCTGACGGTCAACCTGCTGGCTCGCGACTCGACCCTGGGTGGGCTCAAGCTCTTTCTTCACCGGATCGCCCCCGACCTCGACACCACCGTGACGCTGGCGGACGTGGACGCGGTGCTCACCCCGGCAACGCTGATCGATTCGGTGGTGATCTCCGACACCCTGAAGCGGGGCGCGATCCGGCTGGTTCTCCCGGCCAACAAGCTGGATCTTCTGATCGGGGCCGGGTCCGACAGCGGCCGGCTTGGCATCGGGTACCGCATCACAGCCGCGGAGCCGACCGGCATCCGGATCGGCTCGCTCTTTTCCGTCTCCGGCGGGCCACTCTTGATAGCCTACGGCCGAGTGGCGGTCATCGATACCGCGCTGCAGCGGCAGACCCTGACAGTGCCGGCGGAGAAGGCCAATTACGTCATCGAGGTACCGGCGGTGAGCGGGAACGACCGGTTGGTGGTGGGCGGGAAGCTGGGAACCCGGTCGATTCTGCGGTTCAGCATCCCTCCCGCCATCCGCGATTCGGCCACGATCATCCGTGCCACGCTGGAGCTCACTCCGGCGGTGCCGATTCGCGGCTTGCGCAACGATCCCGCCGCCCTGCAGGTGCGCGGCGTGCTCGTCGACCTCGGCGCCAAGTCCCCCGTGCTGGCCAACCTCAGCGTGACGACCCCCAGCCGGGCCAATGACACCGAGGTGCAAGAAGTCGAGGTGCTGTCGATCGTCTCCGCCTGGCTCGGGAAGGACAATTTTGTTCCGACCGTCTTGCTGATGGGCATTGCGCCCGAGGGAGGCAGCTTCGGGCGCCCGGAGTTCTTCTCGTCCCGTTCGGGGACGGGCGCACCCGGGCTCCGGATTACTTACGCGCTCCCTTCACGGCCCGGGCACCCCTGATGCGCTCTCTTCGTGTGGCCCTGCTTGGCCTGCTCGTGGCGGCCCCCGTCACGGCGCAGTCTTCCCAGTTCGGGGTGCGCGGCCTGGGCCTGCTCCAGCGCCCCATCTCGGTTCGGGCCACGGGCACCGGCGGATCGTTCGGGCTCTTCGATCCGGAATCGGCGCTGAATCCGGCGTCGATCGGCCTGGTCTCCTTCCTCAACGCGAACTTTCAGACCGTGCAAGGCTGGCGCCGGTCGGAGAATCCCGCCGGCGCCGCGAGTGCCCGGGACAACCGCTATCCCGGTGTGTTCGTGGCCGGCCCAATCGGGGGCACTCGTCTCAGCATGTCCGTCAGTGCGAGCGGGTTTACCGACCGCAACTTCGTGCTGGGGTCGCGGGACACGCTCATCCTCCGGGGAGTTCCGGTCGAGGCGTTCGACACACTGTCATCGCAAGGCGGCTTGAGCGACCTCCGGGCTGCCGTGGCCTGGCGACAGTCGCGGGCCGTCCAGTGGGGCCTTGCTCTTCATCTCATTACCGGGTCGAACCGGATCGAGAGCCGGCGCGAGTTTGCCGATTCCTCCTACGTGGGGGCCACCGAGCGATTCACCTATTCCTTCCTCGGTTTTGGCGCGTCGGCGGGAGTCATGGTGCGGCTGGGGCGATCCGTCACGCTGGGTGGCATGGTCCGAACCGATGACCGGCTCCGCACCGAGCGGGATTCGTTCGCCATCGGCAGCATCGCGCTCCCGATCACCGTCTCGGGTGGCGCCCGATTCCAGCTCGGCGATCGCCTCATGCTGGCCGGAAGCGCTCTCTACCGGAACTGGTCGGTGGCCAACTCCGATCTGCTCGGTCAGGGTGGCACCGGCAGCGTCAACTCCACCGAGGTCTCCGCGGGGTTCGAGTTTCTGACCGACCCTCGACGGGCCTTCAATCGTCCCATCCGGCTGGGCCTCCGGCGCGCGACGCTGCCGTTCCCGCTCCGCCCGGGAGACAAGACCACAGAGACGGCGGTCTCCCTCGGCACCGCGTTCCGGTTCCTGGCCGATCGGGCCGGCTTCGACCTCGCCTTGCAGCGGGTTTGGCGAAAGGGTGGGACCGGTTTTGAGGAGACGGCCACTCTGCTCACCCTGGGCATTACCGTCAGGCAACCATGAAACGGGTCTACCTCGAGACCTACGGCTGCCAGATGAACGTGGCCGACTCCGAGCTGATGCTGGGGGTCCTGGGTCGCGCAGGATACCAGCCGACCGACCAGCCCGAGGGCGCGGACGTGCTGCTGGTGAATACCTGCGCGGTGCGCGACAACGCTGAGCAGCGGGTCATCGGCCGGATGGGCGAGCTCCAGCGCCACAAGCGGCCCGGTACCGTTCTGGGCGTCGTGGGCTGCATGGCCCAGCGATTGGGCCCCCTGCTGCTCGAGCGAGTGCCCAAGGTGGACCTTGTCGTCGGCCCCGATGGGTACCGCAACCTTCCCGAGCTGATCGGCCATGCCCGGGGCGGCGATCGGGTCAGCGACACGGAATTCCGCGGCTGGGAACACTACGAGGATGTGCCGGCGGTGCGGGTTCCCGGACCGACCCAATTCGTGACGGTGCAGCGCGGCTGCGATTATCGGTGCACCTTCTGCGTAGTTCCGTACACACGCGGGCCCGAGCGGAGCCGTAATCTTGCGGCTGTCGTCGCTGAGGTCCGGGCGCTCGCTGACGCCGGCACCGGAGAGGTGACTCTCCTGGGCCAGACGGTCAACTCGTGGAATGACGGCAGCCACGACTTTGGACATCTGCTGCGGGCGGTCGGTGCCGTGGACGGGATCCGGCGGGTACGTTTTACCAGTCCCTATCCCACGGATTTCACCGATTCGGTCATCGCGGCCATGGCCGAGACCGAAGCGGTGTGCGAGCACGTGCACTTGCCGGTTCAAAGCGGGTCGAATGTGGTGCTGCGCAGAATGTTGCGCCGCTACACCCGGGAAAAATACTTGGACGTGGTGGCGCGCTTGCGCGTGGCCCTGCCGGATATAACCTTCAGCACCGACATAATCGTGGGGTTCCCGGGAGAGTCCGAGGCGCAGTTCGAGGAAACGCTGTCGCTGGTGCCCGAAGCGGGCTTCGATGACGCGTACACCTTCAAGTATTCGGTGCGCGAGGGCACGCCCGCGGTCAAGCTCCCGGCCCACGTGCCGGATGAGGTAGCATCCGAGCGGCTGGCTCGGCTGATCGAGGTGGTGCGCACCCAGACCAGGGCCCGCAACAGCACGCAGGTCGGCACGACGCACGAGGTGCTGGTGGAGCGCCCCGCCCGGCGCGGGAGCCTGATGCTCGGCCGCACCCGCGGAAATCACCTGGTGTTGCTGGAGCTCGAGCCCGGCGCAATTGGTGAGTATCACATGGTACGTCTCAGCGGAACGACGGGTTCGACTTTCACCGGGGCGGTCGTTGCCCCCCAACTGGCGCTCCTATGACCATTCGGAACAAGGTGGAAATGCACGTCACTGAGGCCTTCAACGCGCTTCAGGGTCATTTCGCCGATTTCTGCGGCTGCGAGATCTGCCGGGCGGACGTCCTGGTGTACGCTCTCAACCGGCTCCCGGCGCGCTACGTGGCCAGCCTGGAGGGCACGGTCATCACGGAGCTCAACCTCGACAAAGACCAGAACCGAGCGGCCATCGACGTCGCCGTGATGGATGGATTCCGCAGGGTGATGGAGTCTCCCCGGTGCAAGCAGGCAGGGCAGCGGCAGCTCACGCCCTGAGCAGGCCCGCGGGGCCGTGAGGCTCCGGCCGGTGGTTCTGCTCGTGCTGGTGTTCGAGGCCGG
>JAXIPC010000077.1:0-10612 GCA_045403135.1 Gemmatimonadales bacterium
TCTGCCGCCAATTCCAGATCCTGGGAGAACACCGGGCCGGAACCGCCGCTGAGCTGGTGATCGTTCCAGAACGCAACGTCGCCAGGATTCCGGCCGCGATGCCATGGCCTACCGCCGCTGCGCTGCCGCTTTCGACCCTGACCGCGTGGCGAATGCTGACCACCCGCGCTGGGCTGCGAAGCGGCGAGACCGTGCTGATCTGGGGAATCGGGGGCGGGGTTGCGGTCGCGGCGCTGCAGATCGCCAAGCAGCTCGGCGCGAGGGTCCTGGTAACCAGCTCCTCGGATGCGAAGCTCGCGCAGGCGCGCGAGCTCGGCGCCGACGCGGGATTCAACCATGCCACCCGCACTCCCGACGAGATCGCGCGCGACGTGCGGAAGCTGACGGGTGCGGGCGCCGATGTCGTGCTCGACTCGGTGGGACAGACGACCTGGGAAGCCTCGCTACGGGCGCTCTGTCCGGGAGGCCGCCTGGTGACCTGCGGAGCCACCAGCGGCCCGGAGGTGGCGCTGGACCTCCGGCGGCTCTTCTGGTTTCAATGGAGTCTGCTCGGCTCCACTATGGGCAGCAGCCGGGAGTTCGCCGAGGTGCTGGAGCTGGCCGCCGTCGGGAAGCTGTGGCCAGTGGTGGACTCGGTGGTTCCGCTGGAGCAGGGCCGTGCGGCGTATGAGCGGATGGCCCAGGCCGAACAATTCGGAAAACTCGTGATCGAGGTGTCGCGGTGAACGAACTCTGGCAGAGGTTACTGGTGGGCACCGACCAGATCCTACGGGTCCTGCCCTCGTTCCTGGGTGCGGCGGCGATTCTGCTGGCCGGCTACGTCTTCGCGCGGCTGATCGAGCGGTGGACCGATGCGCTGCTCAAGCGGCTCAACTTCAACAAGATGGCCGAGGCGGGCGGCTTGTCGGAGGCCATGGACCGCACCGGGACCAGCCTCGATCCGATCCACGCGGTCGGAAAGCTGCTCTTTTGGCTGGTGATGCTGGTGGTGATCCTGCTCGCGAGCACCGCGCTGGGACTGACCAGCATCAACATCATGTTCGGGACGATGCTCTCCTACATCCCGACTCTCATCGCCGCGATCGTGATCGTGATCCTGGGCATGATCGTGGGTGAATTCGTGCGCGCCATCGTCCTGGCGTCGGCCGGCGGGGTGGAAGGGGTCCCGACACTCGCCAAGGTGGCCAAGGCCGCGATCGTGGTGATCGCGATCTTCATGTCCCTCACCCAGCTCGGCGTCGCGGACGAGATCGTGACCGCGGCTTTCACGCTGATCCTGGGCGCCATCGCCCTCGCAGTCGGCCTGGCGTTCGGCCTGGGCAATCGAAAGCTGGCGGGGGAGATTACCCGGCGGTGGTACGACGAGGGGAGGGCCAGGCGGGAGCGCGCCCGGCAGCGCGCTCAGGCTGCCGATGCGTCGGACGAGGAGGATGATGGGGCCTGAGTGCTATGCGCACCGGGATCCTCACCTGCATCAGCCGCACGCCCCCAGCGAACTGTTCCGCCACCAGGAGCCGGTCCGCTCCGGCCGCGATCAACCGGGCCGCGCCGGTCAGGCGAAATATCCTCTGGAGGTTGCCCTGACGGTCCACCACGTGGATCCGCCGCACTGAGTCGAGCGCCGGCTTGCTCTTCTCCAGCCAGATCGCGCTGCCCGGCTGCACGATCGCCGCAACGAACGGCGGATGGATCAGTGCCCAGGGAAGGTCGGTTTCCTTGGGCCGAACGTCGGCCGGGAAGCCCTGGAGATAGCGCTCCCGATCCGCCTGGGTCACCTCGTACACCGGATCCGGGAGCTCGGGACCCCGGGTGACCTTTCCGGAGGCATCCCGCGTCAGGATCTGATTGCGGAGCAGCCCCGCGATCCAGATCGTCCCGTCCGGCCATACTCCCCAGAGGTCCTTGCCGCTGAACACCATCGGCTCGTAACGTCGGCTGTTCTCGCGGTCCACTTCTTTCAAGTCCAGCGGGGAGAGCCGGGCCACAGTATCGAACAGTGAGAGGGCCTTGGGTGCCCGGACGATCGCCGCGGAATCCCGGTTGCCGCCGCCGTCCCGCCCAGGCAGGGGCGCCACCTCGAAATAGAGCTGGCCGGCGGCGTCCCGCGCCCGCGGCAGACTGCCCCGGAGCGCGTCCGGCGCGGGAATCGAATCGAACAGCCTGCCGTCACCGGTCCACACCGTGGCGCGCCGCCTGCCCCAGTCGTCCAGGTAAATCGTGTCGCCCACGGTGAACACGAACGACGGGTGCAGGTAGGCCTTTTGTTTGGCTCCGCCCAGCGGGGTGATCGACCTGTCGTTGAAGTCGGCGATGACGGCCACGTCGAAGTCGCTCGAGATCACCGCCCAGCGCCCAGGGCCCAGCGGGGCAGCTGCCGGCAGATTGCCCCAGCCAGCGGTCAGTGTGTCGGAGGGCAGCGCCAGCGATTCTTCCGGCGGCGCCTTCGCCCGCCCGGGGCCGCAGGACGTCAGGAGGACAGTCATGGCGAGGGGGCCGAGCCGCGCCGCAGTCATTGCGAGGCCGCGGAGCGGCCGAAGCAATCTTGACACCTTCGGCCCTCGCGATGACACGGTCGGATGCACGCTCACGATATCGGCACCGGTGGCGGAACCGCTTTGAGCGTGATGAGCGGGAGACCGAGCCGTGCGAGCTCCGCATTGACCGCCGCAAGGGGCGCGCCCAGCGCCACCTGCATCAGGTCGAGCTGGGCCTTGAGCTGCGCAGAGAGGACATCGAATACCTCGTAGGACTGCCGGGTCGGCTTCGCCTCCGCGCTCGACACCACACCCGAGAGTGCGGCGATCTGATTGTTGAGCTTGATCGGGTAGTTGAGCGGATCCTGCCCGCTCCGGTTCTTCACCTGGTAGACCTCCCGCTCGACCCCCGACAGCTGGGATGCCATCGGCGCCGCGATTCGCTCGAGCGCCGCTCCGCGCGAGCCGGCCCGGGCTCGCCGATCGGCCAGCTGCTCCTGAACGCTCCGGATCGTGCGCACGGCATTGTTGGCCTCCGAGGTCTTGTTCCGCACCTGCACCAGGAGGGCGTATTGGGCGTCCAGGTCCGCCTGGGAGGCGTTCGAGCGTGGGTCGGCCAGCACCTGGAATGTCTGGGTTTCGGTCTTGTCGCCGACGGTAACCCGCACGCTGTATGTCCCCGGGGGGATCACGGGCCCGGCCAGGCCGCCGGCCCAGAAGATCATGCCGGTGAAGCCCACCGCGTCCTCCGTACGAAGGTTCCAGGAGAAGCGGTTCATGCCCGCCCGGCTCGGGATCCGGGGAGGCGGTGTGTACCGGAAGCCGCCCAGCCTGGGACGGGTGTCGGTGGTGTCGGGTTTGACCGAGGCGGACATCACACCGAGCATCGCCAGGCTGTCGGCGACCTTTCGCGCCACCGAATCCCGCGAGGCGCGCTCCGCCAGGTTGACCAGAGAATCCGCCCGGGCTATGGAGTCCTGCTCGCTGGTCAGCCGGCGGATGACGCGGCCGGTGGCATCGAGGAACTCCATCGTCACCTTCTGGCCGCCTCGTTTGACCCAATAGTTGATCACCGCGCCATCCCAGCCGGTCAGCCCGCCCGGCACGGCGCCGCCCCCGCCACCGCCCCCTCCTCCAAAACCGCCAAGCGTCGTCCGGTAGGCGTTCTTCGGCTTGAAGAGATGCAGATCTTTGTCGGTCAGGCCGGCGGCGTATTGCCGAAGGACGGAGAGATCATCCATGATCCAGAATGCCCGTCCGTGGGTGCCGGCTACGAGGTCTCCCTCCTTGACCGCCAGGTCGTGCACCGGCACCGGCGGCAGGTTCTTCTGCAGCCGCTGCCAGTGACCGCCGTCGTCGAATGACACCCACACTCCTCGCTCGGTGCCGGCGTACAGCAGTCCCGCTCGAACCGGGTCCTCCCGGATCACCCGGGCGAACTCGGTGGCGGGGATGCCGGTCGTGATCGGGGTCCAGATCTGACCGTAGTCGGTGGTCTTGTACAGGTACGGAGCAAAGTCGTTCAACTGGAACCGATTCCCTGCCAGGTACGCGGTCCCTCTGGTGCGGACCGAGGCCTCGATCATCGAAATGCGGGTCCACTCCGGGAGCCCTTTGGGCGTCACGTTGGTCCACGTAGTGCCGCCATTCCGGGTCACCTGCACCAGGCCATCATCCGAGCCGCCCCAAATCACCCCTTTTTCCACCGGAGACTCGGCGATGGTGAACACCGTGCCGTAGTACTCGACACTAGTCTGGTCCTTGGTGATCGGACCGCCGGACGAGCCCAGCGTAGCGGGATCGTTCCGCGTGAGGTCGGGGGAGATGGGGGTCCAGCTGGAGCCCTCGTCGGTGGACTT
The DNA here is from genome assembly GCA_045403135.1 of Gemmatimonadales bacterium. Classification (GTDB taxonomy): domain Bacteria; phylum Gemmatimonadota; class Gemmatimonadetes; order Gemmatimonadales; family GWC2-71-9; genus JABFSM01. The sequence goes on from JAXIPC010000077.1 coordinate 4,334, forward strand.
GAAGATGACGCTGGAGCCGATGTAGAGCGTGTTCGGGTCGTGCGGCGAGATCACGATCGGAAAGGTCCATTGGAAGCGGTACTTCGCATCCTTGGCATCGTGCCCCATCGGGTTCAAGGGCCAGGGATTGATGTTGCGCTCGACCCCGGTCCGGGTGTCCTTGCGGGACAGGTATCCGCCGTAGCTCCCCGCGTACATGACGTCCGGATTGTCCGGCCGCACCGCGATGTACCCCGACTCACCCCCGCCGGCGTCGTAGAAGTCCGCCAGGTCCGCGTCGCCGATCGGCCGGCTCGGCATGCAGGCCGTGCTGTTGTCCTGCTGGGCGCCGCAGACCCGGTAGGGGAAGTGATTGGTGGTAGTGACGTGGTAGAACTGCGCCGTGGCGTAGTCCTGGGCGGTCCAGTTCCGCCCGCCGTCGGTGGAGACGTTGGAGCCGCCGTCGTTGGACTCGATCATCCGCTGGTTGTTGTTCGGCGCGATCCACAAATCGTGACTGTCGCCGTGCGGAGTTCCACCGACGCCCTGGAACGTTCGGCCTCCGTCCCGGGAGCGCTGGAAGTTCACGTTGCTGGCGTAGACCGTGTTTTCGTCCTGCGGGTCGGCGTAGATCCGGCTGTAGTACCAGGCTCGTTGGCGAAGGCCCCGGTCCGCGTTGACACGGGTCCAGGTGTCGCCGGCATCGTCGGAGCGATACACCCCTCCGGAATCGGCCTCGATCTGGGCGTAGATCCGCCGGGGATTCGCCCCCGACACCGAGATCCCGATGTTGCCGATGGTCCCGGCCGGCATTCCCGGATTCCGGGTGAGCTCTTTCCAGGTGCGGCCGCCGTCGACCGTCTTGAAGATGCCGCTCCCCGGACCGCCGCTCACCATCAGCCACGGCTTCCGGTACGCCGTCCACAGCCCCGCGTAGAGGATTTCGGGGTTGCTGGGATCCATGCTCAGATCGATGGCTCCGGTCGAATCGTTCCGGAACAGGATCTTCGCCCAGCTCTTCCCGCCGTCGGTGGTTTTGTAGATCCCTCGGCTCGGACTGGGCCCGAAGACCGGGCCCAGCGCCGCCACGTAGGCGATGTCCGGGTTCCTGGGATGGATCCGGATCTTGGAGATGTGCCGAGTGTCCACCAGGCCCACATAGGTCCAGGTGCGCCCCGCGTCGATGGATTTGTACACCCCGTCGCCGTGGGAGGTGTTGCCTCGAATCGGGTATTCCCCTCCACCCACGTACACGACGTCGGGGTTCGACTCGCTCACCGCGATCGCGCCGATCGTGCCCCCGAAATACCGGTCGCTGACGGGTGCCCAGTTGGCCCCGCCGTCGGTGGTCTTGAACACGCCCCCCCCGGTGGTGCCCATGTAGTACTCGTTGGGGCGCGAGGGCGAGCCCGCCGCGGCCACCGACCGCCCGCCCCGCAGCGGACCGATGCTGCGCCAGGTCAGCGTGCTCAGGGCGGCAGTGTCGACGGTCTGAGCGGCGAGCGGAGCGGCCACGAAGAGCGGGGCGACGAGATGGAGGAGCGTGCGCACGGTAGGCTCGATGGGCTGAAGTTTTTTGCGGAGGCGAGCGGGAGAATATGCATCATTCAGGGATCAGGAATCAGGGGTCAGGGGTCAAATGATTCTCCGCCGGCATACCACCTGACACCTGACGCCTGACCCCTAACCCCTGAGCCCAATCTTGCCCCTAGTATAACTCTAGTTATACTAAAAGTATGAAAACAGCCATCTCCATACCGGACAGCGTCTTCCAAGAGGCGGACAAACTCGCCGAACGGCTCAGCATCTCCCGCAGCGCGCTCTACACCGCCGCGATAGCCGACTACCTAACGCGGAGGACCGGCGAGGACATCACCGTGCGGCTGGACCGGGTGTACGGGGCAACCGAGCGCAAAGGCGTCCCCGCCGGTGCGGCCGAGCGGCCGCCTCTCTCGCGCGCGGATCACTGGTGATCGCGCGGGGGAGTGTCTGCCTCATCGAAGAGTCCGGGGTTGGAGGCCGCCGGCCGGTGCTCGTGGTGCAGTCGGAGCCGTTCAATCGAAGCCGGATTCCCACCCTGCTGATAATCCCGCTGAGCAGTCATGTCCACCTCGCCGAGGCGCCGGGAAACGTGCTGGTGTCGGCCGCGGCTTCAGGCCTGCTCCGGAACACCGTAGCGGTCGTGTCCGGCATTCACGCTTTCGAGCGGAGCAGCCTCCGGGAAACCCCAGGGCGCCTCCCGGCGTCTTTGCTCGAAGCCATCGACCACGGACTGCGCCTGGTACTCGGACTCTAGGGCTTCGCACCCTCCGGAAGCGGTTGCGTCCCGGCGGACCCCACCGGCGCCGGCGCGCCGAGCTGATCGCGCCCCTTGGCCAGGTAGGGAATCCCCTTCACCATCCAGTCGGGCGGCCGGGCTCCTTTGAGCTTCGCGTCGAAGAACTGCTGCATCCGCATGGCGATGTCCTTCTGATTCGCCCGGCTGGCGGGATTGTGAACGTCGTTGTTGTAATTGATCAGGTACACCTCCTTGCCGAGCCGCCGCATCCCGACGAAGAGCTCGATCCCCTGGTACCACGGCACCGCGTCGTCGGCGTCGTTGCTCATGACGAAGAGTGGCGTCCGGACCTTGTCCAGCCAGAACAGGGGCGAGTTCTCGATGAAGCGCATCGGAGCCTCCCAGAGCGACGCCCCGATCCTGCTTTGCCCGACTTCATACTGAAAGGCCCGCGCAACGCCGGAGCCCCAGCGGATCCCGCCGTAGGCGCTGGTCATGTTGGCCACCGGAGCCCCAGCCATCGCGGCGCTGAACAGGTGGGTCTGGGTGATCATGTAGGCGATCTGGTAACCGCCCCACGACTGGCCCTGCAGCCCCAGGGCTTTGGGATCGACGTATCCGCCGCCCAGCAGCATCTGCACGCCCGGCACGATCGACTTGAGCGCGCTGGGGCCCGGATAGCCGCTTTCGTAGTGGATGTCCGGCTCGAAAATCAGGTAGCCGTTGGAGACGTAGTGGGTCGGGTTGATGACGTTGCGGCCGTTGGGCGGCGAGTAGCTGTGGAAGTTCTGGGACAGGGATTCATAGAAGTACGTGATCATCGGGTACTTCCGGGCCGGATCGAAGTTCTCCGGCTTGAAGAGCATTCCCTTGAGCGGCACCCCATCCGCGCTGGCCCAGCTCACCAGCTCCACGGTGCCCCAGTTGTAATCCTTCTGCTGCGGGTTGGCGTCGGAGATCCGGATCAGCTGGGTGAGCGATGGCCCGACCCAGAGATTGGGAAACTCCGTAAAAGTCCCGCGAGTCACCATCCACACGCCCGCATCGTCCGCCTTAAGCGGCGTGCCGAAGGCTGCGTCGGCCATCACGATCTTCTCGGGCGCCCGATGCTGGCCCAGCTGGTCGCGATAGAAGCCGCTCGCCTTGCTCTCCTCATCCACCGCGCGAAGCAGGAGCGGCTCGGATGGATCGATCGGCACCGAAGGCCCACCCCCGCCGCCGAACCCGGCACCGCCGCCGCCGCCTACGCCAGCCCCCGGCCCGCCGCGACCGCGGCGAACCTGGACCACTCGCAGCACCAGGTGCTGGCTTCGTCCCACCGAGTCGGTAACCATCACCGCCGGCTTGACGCCGGCCGGATCGATTTCCCAGACATCCCAGCGATCGTAGATCAGGACCGACTTGTCGCCCTTGGTCCAGCCGGCGATGCCCCAGGCCCCGGGAATTGAGGGCGTGTCCCAGGTTTCCTGCTCGAAGCTGACACCACTGATGCTGCCGGTCAGATCGGCCGTCCTGGCCGTGGCGGTGCTGTAGCCGTACCACCGCCCCTTGTCATAGAAGGCCACGTACTTGCCGTCGGGCGAGAGTTGCGCCTGCCCGCTGATCTTTTCGCGGATCAGCTTCGCGTTGCCGGTGGCGGGATCGATGGCGTACACGTCGCTGCCGCCGTTGCCCCACATCGACTCGATCCGGTACCGCTCCCGCGAGGTGGCCATCCCGAACCGGCCGTCATCCGACACGTCGACGCTCGGAATCGTGTCGTTGGCCAGCTGCACGAGTTTCTTGGTCACCGGGAAGTAGATGGCCTGGAAGGACCGATTCCGGTCCCTGGCGGCGGTGAGGCGTTGGGTCGGCTGCAGGGTGGGATCCTTGTAGTGCCAGAGATCGAAGACCGCCTTGCCGGTGAGCGAGTCGGCCGGCACCGAGTCGGGCGCGGTCGGCGCCACACCGAAGAGGATCGCGTTCCCACTCCCGGTAAAGGAGACGCTCGCGTTGTCGACGATCCGGTAATCCGTGGCAAGCGCGCTCGGCGCCACCACCGGCGCGGCCGCGCCGGCCTTGAGCTGGGCGTAGTACAGGGTGTAGCGCGCCTTCTCCTTCCCGAACTCCTCGCGGTCGGACAGGAACGCGACCTGCCTGGCCGCGCTGTCCATGGCGAGAGATTTGTAGTTCCCCCGCCCGCTCGCCAGGGCCGTGACCGAGCCGGTGGCCATGGTGCGGAGGAAGGCGCCGTCCTTCGTCGAATCGCGCGAGACCACCGTGTACGCCAGCACATTGGCCCGGTCGTCGAACGCGTAGGTTAGCACATCGCTCAGCCGTTCCTCGGCGCCGGTGCCGAGGTTTCGGAGTACCAGGGGAGAGCCATAGGTCCGGCGCGGGCCGGTCGGGGCGGCCGGACGAGCACCTCGTGCGGTGGAGTCGGCGGCCGAGTCGGGTTCCGGAACATAGGCCAGCCAGGTCCCGCTCTCCCGGGGCAAGCGAAAGTTCCGCACGCCGGCAATCGTGGTCACCTTCCCGTCGGCCAGATCCACGATGGCGAGTGAAGTCCGGGTGGGAGGTGCAGCCCTCCCTCCCCGCGCTGGGCGAGCCCGTTCCACCTCTGCCTGGGTGGGCTGAGTCGTGACCACCACGAAGCGATTGTCGGCGGTGAACTGCCCCGGTGCGGCGGTGGGGGCTGCGGGCTCCCCTTCACCGGTACCGCCGGCGGGTCCCCGCAGTCCACCGGGGATGTTGTTGGGCCGACCCAGGAATCCGCGCGGGATTCGATACTCGGTGGCCCCCTGGGTAGACCGAATCACCATCTCGCCGTCCCCAACCTGCGGAATCAGGGTGTACCCGGCCCATTTCCCGTCATTGGACAGTGCCGCACCGGCAATCGAGCGCCAGCGATCCCAGTCGGCCTGGGTGAGTGCTCGCTTGGAAACGGGGGCCTGGGCCGCGGCCGGGACCACAAGGATAAACAGCGCGAGAGTGGCTCCGTGAATGACTCTCATACGATTCACCTGTTGGGGGATGCGGTGGGGATGCTCAAGATACGGCCCGACCCGGAGGTTTGCTGTGGCGCGCTACGATGAGCGTGCCGGTGGGTGTGGCCACCAGCTTCGTCTCGAGTCCCCCGCGCTGCCACCGCTCGATCAATCCGGCGGAGCGCGGGTCTTCCGCGTCGTCGAGCAGGATCTCGTCGAATGACACCCCCAGGTCCCGAAGGACCGGCACTACGCCGGAGCGCCAGGCCTCGACCTGCTCCGGTGAGCCGGCTCTGTTTTTGACTGCGGGCCCGTCGCACGACACCGTGGGGATATGCCGAGGCAGCTCGCGCGAGGCGAGGTCGAACCAGAGAAAACCGCCGTAGGATCGCAACGGCGTGAACCAGAGCACGACATTGTCGATCCCGAGTTCCGGGAGCACTCGGTCCATGTGTTCGTACCAGCGCCGGTCCTGCTCGAGACTCCAGACCGTGGCGCCATGCCGGGAAGCGACCGTGGCCAGGATCACGGTGGAGAGTCCGCTGCCGCAGTCGAGCACCGGACCGGGGCAACGCCAGACCCGAGCGGCTACTTCGCGAAGAAACCCCGCATCGCCGGTCCAAGCCAGGTTTCCCCACGCGGTACGAATCCGTACGATCAGCGCCAGGTCGAGCTGGTCCTCGGAGGTGATCCCTTTGAGTTCCCGGAGGCCGGCCCGCAGCCTTCGCATCCGGATCCAGGACCGCATGGCGTGTACGGCGGGCCGGAGCGGCGAGAGCACCCGCCGGAGCAGCGGCGGGATCACGGAATCCGGCCCTTCTGAGTCGAGCCTTTCAGGAACCGGCTCGCCCAGGTGCTCAGGCGCTCGAGCTCGGCCCTGGTCGATGGGGCGGACGGTTCAACCACTCCGTCGCGCAGATGGTCGAAGAAGTCCCCAATTCGGGCCAGCTCTCCGCCGGCAGCGCGCAGGCTGGCCACCAGCACCCGTTGCCGCGGGGGCTCGAGGAACCCGACTCGCTCGCGGACACCAGCGGAATCGCCCGCCTGCACCCGGCG
>JAXIPC010000154.1:0-47751 GCA_045403135.1 Gemmatimonadales bacterium
CTGGTCGAGCTTCTGGCCCGGGTTCGTGCCCTCACCCGGCGCCAGGGAGCGCCGGGCGTCAAGGGTGTTCTGCAGGCCGGCTCCCTCGAGCTCGACCGCCTCAAGCGGAGCGTGCGCCGGGGCGACCGCACCATCCCGCTCGCGCCCCGCCAGTTCCGGTTGCTCGAGTACCTGATGCTCCATGCCGGCCGCGCGGTCAGCCGCTCGGAGTTGCTCCGGGAGGTCTGGACCCTGACGTTCGATCCCGAATCCAACCTCGTCGACGCTCCCATTTCCACCCTCCGAAGCGCCCTCGAGCGCGCCGGTGAGCCGCGGCTGATCCACACGGTGCGCGGCGTGGGGTATACGCTCCGGTCCGATCCGGGCTGAAATGCGGTCGTTCCGGTCCGCGCTGGCGCTGCGTGTTACCGCTCAGGCGCTGCTGTTGGCGGTCGTGTTGCTGGTGGGTGCGACGCTCCTCCTCCGCTCCAACCTGATCTCCTCGATCGACGCCTCGCTGATCCAGAGCGCGGAAACCCAGGCCGAGGCGGGCGGCGACACGACCACCAGCGAATTCCATTTTCCCGCCCACCAGCTCAGGCTGACCGAACGTGAAGGCGGCGGGGCGCTCTTCCCCTGGGCCCAGGTGCTCTCCCTCGAAGGCACCCCCGGGGCCCGCAGTCCCAACCTGTCCGGGGCGCTTCCGGTTCCGGCCCGCGCGCTTGAGGTGGCGCGTCGCGGAACGATCGGCCGGGCCACCGTGTTGTGGAACGACCGGCAGATCCGGACCATCGTCTACCCCATGCGGCGGGTGAACGCCGCGCACACCGTTCACCTGCTCCAAGTCGCGGTGTCACTCGAGCCGGTCCGGCGTACCCTGATCGATTTCGTCGAGCGCATGGCGGTCGTCGCCGTGCTGGGCACTCTGCTGGCCTGGTTCGCGGCCTGGCAGATCGCCGGCCGTGCCCTGAAACCCGCCCTCGCCATCACCTCTCAAGCCGAGTCGATCGGCGTCAACGAGCTGGGTCGCCGCGTCGTGGCACCGGGGGAATTGATCGAGTTCCACCGGATGGCGGTGGCATTCAACGCGTTGCTGGAGCGCATCGAGCGCGCGGTGACCGGCACGCGGCGGTTTACCTCCGATGCCAGCCACGAGCTGCGCGCCCCCCTCACCGTGCTTCGGGGAGAGCTGGAGCTGGCGCTCTCTCGACCGCGCACCCTTCCCGACTACGAGGAGGTGCTCCGGCGTTGCCTGGATGAGGTGCTTCGGCTCACCCGGCTTGCCGACGACCTGCTGACGCTGACCCGCGTCGAGGGCGGCGTAGTGGGCGGGAAACGGGTGGCGGTGGATCTCGACGATGTGGCGGGAAGGGCGGCGGGACGAAAGACCGCGCTGGCCACGGGACGCGGGGTGAAGCTGGATCTGAGCGGGAGCGCCGGGATGGTCACCGGCGATGCCGACCTCCTGCTCCGGGCAGTCGAATGCCTGCTCGAGCACGCCATCATGGCCTCGCCCCGCAACGGGATCGTGCTGATCCGCCTCAGCAATGGCGACGTTCACTGCATCGAGGTGACCGATAGCGGGTCGGGACTCAAGCCGGACGAGATCTCCGGCGTCTTCCAGCGGTTCTACCGTTCCAACCGCCCCCGCTCCGCCTCGGAGGAGTCCGGCCTCGGCCTCCCGATCGCCCGGGCGGTGGCCCTGTCCCACGGTGGCTCGCTCGACTACACCGGCAACAACCCTGGGGCCTCGTTCCGCCTCGGCCTGCCGTCCGCTTAAGCGCCGGTCATTGCGAGGCGCGAATTCCCCTAGCCGTCATTGCGAGGCGCGAAGCGACGAAGCAATCTAGGGCGTCACGCCTTTCACGTATTTCCCGAACCAGGCCAGATACCGCTCCAGCCGGTCCTTCTGAAAAGTCAGCCGCACCAGTCCGTGGTGCTCGCCGGGATACACCACCAGCTGGGTTTCGCGCCCCAGGCGCTTCATGGCCTGATACATCTGCTCTGAATTCAGGATCGGCACGTTCCAGTCCTCGGCACCGCCCATCCAGAGAGTCGGCGTGACGATCTTGGCGACGTCGTTGAACGAGGACAGCTTCTCGTAGGCCGCGCGATTCTCCCAGGGCAGGCCCAGCTCCTGCTCGTACTCGAGCTGGTAGTGGTCGTGACCATAATTACTGATGATGTGCGCCTCGCTGGCGCCGCTGATGGCACCCTTGAACCGGTTGCTCTTGGTAATCACGTAGTTGGTGAGGATCCCGCCGTACGACCAGCCGCCCACGCCCAGCCGGGTGGAGTCCGCGAGGCCCTTCGCAATGGCGTAGTCCACGCCGGCTATCACATCGTCGAAGTCCTTGTTGCCCCAGTCGGCGAAAATGGCCTGCGAAAAGGCCTGTCCGTACCCGGACGACCCGCGGGGATTCGTGGTCACCACGGCGTAGCCGTTGGCGGCGAAGAGCTGTGCCTCGAAGTTGAAGGCCGCCTCGTACTGGGACACCGGACCGCCGTGAATTCGGAGCAGCGTGGGGTAGCGGAGCCCGGGGGTGTAGCCGACCGGGTAGTAGAGGAATCCCTCGACGTCGGTGCCGTCGCGGCTCTTGAAATGGATGTTCTCGACCCGGGCCTGCTTGAGCGTGCCAAGCAGGGAATCGTTGGCGTGGGTGACTCTGGTGAGCGGGACGGTCGGCGCCAGGGTGAACAGCTCACCGGGGAAGCTGGGCTCGGTTATCCGGGCCGCGATCCGCCCACTGGGCGCCGCGTCGAATGAGCTCACACTTCTGAATCCGCCGATGATGCGGCTCACGGTGCCGCCGGCGGCGGGAATCTTCACGAGGTGCGACTCGCCGCTGTCCTCGAGCAGGAAGAGGATGTCTTTCCCGTCCGCCGCGTACTTCGGCGAGGAGACGTTCCGGTCCATTGCTTTGGTGGGCAGCGCCGGCGAGCCGCCGGCCGCCGGGATGACCGCCAAGTGCTGCGTCGCGTACCACATCGCCGGCACGTCGATGGCCGTCACGTACGCGATCGACCTCCCGTCGGGGCTCCACGCCGGTGAGTCGTCGGCGCCAGGTTTGCTGGTGAGCCGGCGGAGCGTCCGACCCGTGTCGGCATTGTCGGAGGCGACGATCCAGATGTCGCTGTTGCGGTTGTTGTCGGGCTCGGCCGTCCGGTTGCTCGAGAACGCCACCTGCTTCCCGTCGGGAGACCACGCGGCGTCGGAATCGTCGAAATCCCCGGATGTGATCTGGGTGAGCCGCTTCCCTGCGAGGTCGTAGACGAAGAGATGGGTGCGCCGGCGGTCGAGATACCCGGTGTTGTCGCGCTTGAACTGGAGCCGGTCCACCACCACCGGGTCCGGGGTCTCGGGTTTGGCGCTGTCGCCTTTGGGCTTGTCGGGCTTGGCGTCCTTGATCGTGAGCAGCAGACGGGTGCCGTCAGGCGACCACTCGAAGTTGTCCACGCCCTGCTTCACCTCGGTTCGCTGCTCCGCCTCGCCGCCCCCTCGGTTCAAGGTCCAGACCTGCGTCTCTCCGCCATTTCGCGCCGCGGTGAACCCGAGGTATTTCCCATCGGGACTCCACTTCGGGTTCGAGCCGGGCGCGCCCGCCCCGGTCATCGGAATCGCATCCCCGCCCGCGACCGGCGACATCCAGATCCGGGTGCTGCTCCGGTCCTTCTTCAGGTCGGCGGTGGAAATGGTGTAGGCCACCTGGTTGCCATCGGGCGACAGCCGCGGCGCGCCCACGGTCTTGAGCGCCGTCAAGTCGGAAATCGCAATGGGCCGGGGCCCCTGGGCAGCCACGGTGGCCGGAAGAGCTGCCAGCAGGCTCAGCCAGAGCCGGTGCACGGGCGGGAGCATGGGTCTGGTTCCTCGGAAGGCGAGACGGTATGATCCCTATAGTATCCTGAATCCCTCCTCTCCGGCAAAGAGCGACGCAATGCCCCCACGCCACCTAGCGTCTTTGCGGCTTCACGTCTTGGCGTCCGTCCTCACCGTCCTCACTGTTCCCACCCTCCTCACCGCCCAAGTTCCCGCCTCAACGATCGATTCCGTGTTCCGCCGGTTCGAGGCGCCCGGATCTCCCGGTTGTGCGCTGGGCGTGGTGCGCGACGGCGGGCTCGCCTATGCCAAGGGCTATGGGCTCGCGAGCGTCGAGCTCGGCGTGCCGATCACGCCGGCCACCGTGTTCGACATCGGCTCGGTGTCGAAACAGTTCACCGCGATGAGCATCGTGCTGCTGGCGCAGGATGGGAAGCTCTCGCTCGATGACCTCATCCAGAAATACGTGCCAGAAGTCCCGACATACTCCCGCCCCATCACCATCCGGCACCTGCTACACCACACCAGCGGGCTCCGCGACTACATCGACGTGCTGAAGGGGAGCGGGGTCGCCGAGGAGGCAGTCACCGGGGACCGTGATGCCCTGGAAGCGATTGCGCGGCAACGGGCGCCCAACTTCCCGGCCGGCGCCGAGTTCCGCTACAGCAACAGCGGATTCTTCCTGCTCTCGGTGATCGTGAAGCGGGTCAGCGGCCAGTCCCTCCGGGACTTTGCCGCCAGGCGGATCTTCGCGCCCTTGGGCATGAGCCAGACCCAGTACGTGGACCGGCATGAGATGATCGTGCCCGGCAAGGCGGGGTCGTACGCGCCCGGTGACAACGGCGGTTTCGTGCTCGCGCTGGCCAACTGGGAACAGACCGGCGACGGCGCGGTGAATACGACGGTCGAAGATCTGGTGAAGTGGGACCGGAACTTCGTAACCGGTACGGTGGGTGGGCCAACGGCGCTCAAGGAACTGCAGACGGTGGGCATCCTCAACGACGGCAAGGCCATTACCTACGCGCTGGGCCTAACGGTGGACACCTACCGTGGGGTGCGGCAGGTTTCGCACGGCGGGGCGTGGGCGGGGTTTCGCGCCCATTTCCTCCGCTTCCCCGATCAGGCGCTGTCGATCTTCTCGCTCTGCAACCTCGCCTCCAGCAATCCCGGCGCGCTGACTCGGCTGGTGGCCGATGCGCTCCTGGCCGACCGTCTGGGGCCGCCGGCGACCCGGAGTGCTTTCACCCCCGCCGCCTCGTCTCCGCCTTCGACCCGGGCAGCAACCGTCCCCGCCGGGCTGCCGGGCCGCTACCGCAGCGACGAGCTTCTGGCCGATTGGATCGTGACCCAGCGTGGCGATTCAGCCTTCGCCCGTCCCGGACTGGGCGCCGAATTCGTGCTGCGCACCGTAGCACCCGACACGCTCACCGCCTTGGGAACCCGCGTCACCGTTGTGCGGGACGCCGGCCGCATAACCGGCTTGACTCTCGATAACCGGGGCCTCCGAAATCTGCGACTCACGCGGATCGGAGATGTCCCGTGAAAAGGAGCTCAATGCAACATCACTTAGCGTCGTTGCGTCTTAGCGTCTTAGCGTCTGTCCTCACCGTCCCCACCGCCCTCACCGCGCAGCAGTCCCTGCAGCGCGCCATCGATACCCGCACCGCGGCCGTACTGCCCAGCGTGGTGGCCTGGCGTCGTGACATCCATCAGCACCCCGAGCTGTCCAATCGCGAGGTCCGCACCGGCAAACTCGTTGCCGACCACCTGACCCGGCTCGGACTCGAGGTCAAGACCGGTGTCGCGCACACCGGCGTCGTGGGCGTGCTGCGCGGCGGCAAGCCGGGTCCCGTCGTGGCGCTCCGCGCCGACATGGATGGGTTGCCCGTCACCGAGCAGGTGGATGTGCCTTTCAAGTCCACGGTCACGACCGAATTCAACGGGCAGCAGGTGGGCGTGATGCACGCCTGCGGGCACGACAACCACGTCGCCATTCTCATGGGCGTGGCCGAGGTGCTCGCCGGCATGAGGGCCGACATCCCCGGCACCGTGAAATTCATCTTCCAGCCCGCCGAGGAAGGCCCCCCCCGGGGTGAAAAGGGTGGCGCGGGCATGATGATCGAGGAGGGAGTGCTGGAGAATCCTGCCCCGGGCGCGATCTTCGGGCTCCACGTCTGGCCCGGGAAGGTCGGCGGCATCACCTATCGTTCCGGGCCCACGATGGCTGCCGCGGACCCGCTCCTCATCGTGGTGAAGGGCCGGCAGACCCACGGCGCGCAGCCCTGGGGTGGGGTCGATCCGATCGTCGTGTCGTCCCAGATCGTGCTTGGCCTCCAGACCATTGCCAGCCGTCAGATCAACGTCACCAAAGTCCCCGCGATCATCACCGTCGGACGGATCCTCGGCGGGAACCGGGGGAACATCATCCCCGACAGCGTCGTGATGGAGGGAACTGTTCGCACCTTCGACGAGGACATGCGCAAGGACATCAAGGACCGCATCCGCCGCACCGTCGAGCTGATCGCCCAGAGTGCCGGCGCCACTGCGACCGTCGACATGGGCTCGGGTAACAGCCCGGTGACCTACAACGATCCCGCCCTCACTAGCCGGATGCTGCCCACGCTGCGCCGAGTGGCCGGCGATGCGAACGTGACCGAGGGCGAGCTCTCCACGCCCGCCGAAGACTTTTCCATGTACCAGCAGAGAATTCCCGGACTCTTCGTGTTTCTGGGCATTGTCCCGCCGGACAAGGACCCCGCCACCGTTCCGCGCAACCACTCGCCCTCGTTCTTTGCCGACGAGGCGGCGCTGCCATTGGGCGTGCGCGCGCTCGCCAATCTGGCGATCGACTGGCTCGTGGCCAACCCGGTCAAGCCGCGAGGCAGCCAATGACCCGCGTGGCCGCGCTCCTGCTCCTCCTGCTCTTTCAGCAGGCGCCCGCCTTCGACGTGGTCATTCGTGGGGGCCGGGTGCTCGACGGCACCGGCAACCCCTACATCTACGCCGATGTCGGCATTCGCGGCGATCGCATCACGGCGGTCGGCAATCTCTCCTCTGCAACCGCGCGCCGCGTGGTGGATGCCAGAGGGAAATACGTCGTCCCCGGCTTCTTCACGCTGCACGAGCACCTCGAGCCGGCGATTCTGCGCGGGTACGGCACCCTGGCGAACTTCACCACCCAGGGGTTTACCACGGCGGTGATCGACGCCGACGGCCGGACCGGCATCTGGCCGCTCCCCCGCCAGAGGGACACCCTGCTCAAAATGGGTTCCGCGCTCAACCTGGTGCCGATGGTGGGCCACGGAACCGTGCGGGCCATGGCGATGGGCCGCGATTTTCAGCGCGCCGCGCGTCCCGAAGAGATCGAGCGGATGAAGGCGCTGGTGACCCAGGGCATGGAGGAGGGGGCGTTCGGCCTCACTACCGGGCTCGAATACAGCCCCGGGCGCTGGAGCACTGAAGCGGAGGTTCTCGAGCTCGCCAGGATGGTGGCGCCCTACGGAGGCCACTACCAGTCCCACCTGCGCAGCCAGGGCCAGCACCCCAAGTGGCAGCTGCCTAGCACCCCAGGCAGCCCGATCACCAACATCGATGCGGTGATGGAGGCGATCACCATCGCCAAGGTGGTCGGTATTCCGGCGATGCTGGATCACCTGCACCCCAAGGGACCTCGCGAGTGGGGCTCGGGGAAGATCATCACCCAGCTCGTCGACCAGGCCTGGAAGGATGGGCAGGAGGTCTACATCAACATGCACTCCTACGAGGCCTACGACGAAACCATCGTGCTGATACCCCGCTGGGCCCTGATTCAGCGGCCCGTGCCGGGCATGGGTCAGTTCGACTCGGACGTTCCCGCCGCCGACTACACCGACATGCGCGGCTCACTGCGCCGCAGACTGGCCCATCCCGACACCGCGCGCATCATCCGGCGGGATATCGCCTACGAGATCGATCGTGGCGGCGGACCCGGCGGTTTGCTGGTGATGGATTTCCCCGACAAGAGCCTGCTGGGCAAGAAGCTCGGTGAGGTGGCCCGGAGCCGGAACGAAGATCCGGTGGATACCGCAATCTGGATGCAGCTGAACGGTTTCGATACTCCCGGGGGCGTGGACTGGCGCGCCTTCGCGGTATCGCTGCTCGACCTCGAAGAGTTCATGCGGCAGGACTACACCGCAGTCTGCACCGACCGGAGTGGAGAGTCTCCCGAGATGCGGCGGAACCCGTTCGTGCATCCCGGTACCTTCGGCACCGTGCCGCGTCTCATCCGCACCTTTGCCATGGAGCGCCGCACCATCACGCTGCCTCACGCCATCCGGTCGCTGACGGGCCTCCCGGCCCAGATTCTCGGACTCAAGGACCGGGGCCGGATTGCCGAAGGCCTGCTCGCCGACCTGGTGGTCTTCGATCCCGATCGGATTCGCGACAAGGCAACCTATTTCGAGCCGTTCCAGTACAGCGAGGGCATCACCCATGTGCTGGTGAACGGCGCCTTCGTACTGGATGAGGGCAAGCCCACCGCCGCCAAGCCTGGACGGGTGCTCACCCGCCAGCGCACGGCCCGGCGCCCATGAGCGGTCCCGCTCGTCCCGAGCTGGTTCGCAGCATAGGCCGCTGGGCGCTGGCGGGCCTGGTCATCAATGGCGTTATCGGAAGCGCGATCTTCGGGATGCCCTCGCTGATCTCGGGTATGCTGGGTCGGGCCGCCCCATGGGCCTGGGTTATCGCCGCGGTGCTGATTGGCGTGGTCATCGCCTGTTTCGCGGAGGTGTCCTCCCGGTTCAGGGGTGCGGGAGGGCCATACCTGTACGTCCGCGCGACCTTCGGACGCTTTGCCGGAATTCAGACCGGCTGGATGGCCTACCTGGCGCGCCTCACCGCGTCCGCGGGGGTCGCGAACCTGTTCGTGATCTACCTCGGTGAATTCTGGGCCGGGTTCGGCGGCCGTGCCGTCGGCATCGCCGTTCTGGCCCTTCTCCTCGGCGCGCTCGCGTCGGTCAACTATCGCGGCGTCGGCCAGGGCTCCCGCGTGAGCAGCGTCATCGCCGCGGCCAAACTCACCGGGCTCGGACTGTTCGTGATCGTCGGACTGGTCTGGATGGCCGGTCACGGGGCTGTAGTTGCGCCGCCCGCTCCGCCCGGAACGGGTCCCTGGCTTGAGGCGCTCCTGATTCTGGTTTTCGCCTATGGGGGATTCGAGGCAGCCCTGATGCCCCTGGCCGAGGCGAAGGACCCTGAGCGCGACGCCCCGGTGGCCCTGTTCACGGCCCTCGCCGCCTCGGCGGTCATATACACGCTGGTCCAGGTCGTCGTGACCTGGGCGCTTCCCGATGCCGCCGCTCAACCGCGGCCCGTCGCCGCCACGGCAAGCGTCTTCCTCGGCGCCACAGGAGGGGCGCTCATGGCCGTCTGCGCCCTTGTCTCGACGTTCGGCTACCTGGCCGGGGGCATGGTGAATGTGCCCCGCCTCACCTTCGCGATGGCGGAGCAGGGAGATCTGCCGAGACCCTTCGCCGCGGTGCATCGGGTCTTTCGCACGCCGTATCTCTCCATCATCTGCTACGCCCTGCTGACCTTCCTGCTTGCGACCAGCGGGAGCTTCCTGAGGAACCTCACGCTGTCGGTTGTGGCGCGGCTGCTTACCTACGGATTGGTATGCGCGGCGCTGCCGGTGCTTCGCGTGCGGGACGGCACTCCGGCCGCCGCGCCTCCGGCTGCCTTCCGCTTGAGCGGAGGCTGGATCTTCGCAGTAATGGGCGTCGTCGGATTGGGAGTGGTGGCGACTCAGGTAAGCGGGCGGGAGGCGCTGATCATGGCCATCGTCGTGGCGCTGGCGTCCCTGCACTATCTGATTGCGGTGAGAGGGAGAGGCCCTAGCTCCCTCGCTTCCTAGCTCCCTAGAACAGCTCGGCCACCAGACAGCGCGCCGACCCTCCACCCAATTTCTCGAAGGCCGAAAGCTCGGTGTGCAGGATGCGGCCGTGCCGCTCGAGCGTCGCACGATCCGCCTCGGAGAAGTACCGCCACGCCTGGCTGGACATCACCCAGAGGGGTGTGCCGTCGCCGGCCGCGAGCGCCAGGCAATTCCCGCAGAAATTGACCGCCTGCTCCTGGCTCAGCGGAAGAATCTCCCTCCCGTCCTTCACCAGTCGTTCCTCGACGGCCCGCCGCTCCCCCTTGGCCTGGATCGAATCGAGACAAATCCCCGCCAGGCCGTGCCCGACAAACATCAGCACGTTGGTGTGGTAGAAGGGGACGCCTCCCCGATCCACAGCGGTGAATGCCACCAGGTCATAAGCCAGCCGGGAAGCCCACTCCGACGCAAGGGAGAAGTCGGTTCGGGGTGAGAGCGCCGCGTACGCGGTCCGGGACTCGTGATCCAGCACCAGGCTTCCGGTGCTCTCCAAGAATCGCGCCTTTTGTTCATTGGGGGAGAGATCCACCACCCGGGGATAGGCCGGACGCAACATGGAGACGAGATCTCCCCGGCGCTCGATACGCCGGTTCTCCGCCATCAGCGGATAGAGCACCAGGGTGGCCGGCGCGCTTGCGTCGGCGGGATGGGTCGAAAACCAGTTGTTGCAGAAGGGGGCGTCCGGGCTGCTCGCGAGGCTCCGGGCGAGCGTCACCGTCACGCCACGCGTCACCAGCAGGTCGCGCAGCCCATGGTGCTGCTCGATGGCGAGCGAGGCGAGTGCCGCCGCCTCCTCCGCCGAGGGGGCGGTTTGGAACGCATTGGTCGCTTCCGTTTCCCGGTTGAAGCGGAAATTGAGCGGCTCGATCAGCAGGACGTGCGATGCGGCGAAAGCGCGCGGGGCGGCCGGCATCACTCTGGCGGGGGGGTCGGATACTCGGAGTGATCCATGGGCGAACCAAGCATAACGACGCCCAATCGCGTGCGTCCAGCAGATGGGCCCTCCACCAGCTCCCACTGCTGCCAGAAGCAACACACCGACTCGGCCTGACGCACCCGGCCCACCCACCATCCGACCGGCGACCGGCAGAAGCCCGCGACCGCGTTTCGGGGGGTAAGAGCGACCCTGAGTCGCGGATCCGCCAGACGCTCCCCCTCCCAGCACTGGCAGGTCGCGCACCGTCGCGTGGTGCCCAGGTAGCGGATCATGGTCGGGAGGGTTTGGGGTGCCGGAGTCGGCGAACCACCGCAAGAACGTGCCGCCCTGGCCTCAAATCAACATCAAATTGAGCTGACATAGTGGCAATAAATAAATTGTTGCTTTACAAGCTATCTATTATCTACCATATTTGTTGCCATGCCTGATGCGAAAACACGCGGCAGACGGCCCCAAGACCTCCCGCCAACCCACATTCCAGTCGTCCTGCGGCTCCGCGAGCTGGTGGGCCAAGTGCACGCCGGCAATCTCCGGGAGGCCGCCCTCCACACCGGACTCCCGTATCCCACTCTGCGACAGCTCCACCGTGGCGAGACTGCGGAGCCCTCCATGAGCACCCTGGCTCGCCTGGCCGACGCCTATGGATTGTCGGTGGACTGGTTCCTGGGACGGTCTGTGGGCGCCGTGGCTCCTGCCATGGGGTGGGAGGGGATCCTGCCATCTGATCCAGAGACCGGCTCGGATCGATATGCCCGTCGTGTCTGGATTCCGTTCGCGGCATGGCCGCTCCCCGGCATCGCGATTCGTTTGCACCGAAAACTCACTGGGCCCGCGCCGGTATCGGCCGATGATTTCGAGACGCGCAGAAGGGTCACCTCGCTCCTGCTCCAACCGCTCCTCGCCGCGCGCGCCCTGGATGCCAGGGTCCCTTTGGAATGTGACCCTCCCCTCCCGGGCGAGCCTGTGCTCACGCCCGAACGGCGCGAGCAGTGGATGACCGCACTGCGAAAGCTGGGGGAATTCTGGCAGGCGACCCTTAGAACCCCACCCTGAGTCCCAGCGATAGCACCGGATGAAACTTCAGATAGGATTTGTCGTTGATCTCGGCCCGCACCTGGGCCAGTTCCTGCGCCACATTGGCGTCGAATTCCGTCTTCGCCGACCCGGTCAACGGCGTTTCCCCGATCAGGTCGACCCGTGGCGTGCCGGTGATGCCCACGCCCAGATCCACGAGGAACGAAACTGTCCCGCCCATCGCAAGGCCCAGCCCGATGTAGGGCGCGGTTTTCCGGAAGTCCACCGTGCCGGTCAGCGACCCGACCTCGCTCGGCGTGTAGGTCCGGCCGCCGATCTCGATGTTCTGGTTGAGCCGGGCTTCCATGCGTCCCTCGTTGTGGTTCAGGAGCACTCCGCCCGAAAGGTGAAACGAGCCACCCAGCGGGTAGAGATCCAGCAGTGCGGAGCCGTTTTCGAAATGCGGGGTCAGGTGGTAGTCGATGTTCTCGATCGCCATGTCGCGGGAGAACTCGAGGTAGTTCACGCCGGCCCTCACCCCGATCACCCGGCTGACTCGGTAGGAGACCTCGGCGCCGATGCCCAGAGTCGAGGCACGAGCCGCGAGGCCGAATTGAGCCGCGAGCGGCATGGGTCCCAATACGCACCCGAGGGTCACGCTGAGTGTAGCGAAGCGGCGTAGCCAGGGGGAAAAGCCGAGGTTTTGCATTCGCATTGTGCATTCTCCGAGGCGATCGGTACCGCCGTCATGGCGGGCCGGGCACCCTAACTCATTGTGGGTGAGGGTCATCCCAGCAAAGAGGCAAACGCGGGGCCAGCAACAAGTCCTTGCGAGCCGCCCCCGGCGGCGCCCGCAGTCATTGGCGAGCCGCCCCGGCGGCGAAGCAAACTAGGGTTCGCCGGGGAAGGGAAGTGCGACAAGCACTGCCGTCACCGCGAGCAGCAATCCGCCGAAGGCCAGCTCCATCAGCGCGGATCCGCGAAATCGTCGCTCGCCGGCCGAATCGCCCAGGGCTGGCTGGGCCACCCGCCAGTTGTACGCGCCCAGGCACGCAATGACGAACAGGACTCCCAGCTTTACGGCGAGCGTCCAGCCGTAGATGCTGTGGAACAGATCGAGCGGCCAGCGCCATCCGAGGTACTGCACCGCCATCCAGACGCCCAAGCCGATAGTGATCGGACCGAAGATCAGCGCCCGCCGTGAAAAATCCGCCACCAGCGCCCGAACCACGATCGGCCGCCGCGCCGAAGCGAGTCGCCGGCAGGCGCCCAGACCGGCGATCAGGAGCACCGCGAGCCCGCCCAGCCAGAGCCCGCCGGCCCAGACATGCGCGGCATCGAGAATCAGTCCCATCGGGCCGGCGCGGTTCGTGATTGCATGGCCGGTCATGCCGGCCGCAAGCCCGAGTCCGCCTCCAGCCGCGCTGGCTACCATCCACCCGAATCGTGAACCGGCCTTCGCGGCGCCAAATGAGAGCACCGCCAGAACGGTCAGGACCGCCTGGCGTTTCCATCCGGTTCCCCAGTCGGTGTCCAGCACTGCCCCAAGGAGCTCGGCGGTTACCGGCTCGCCAGGCTCCTGCAAGGAGCGCGCTTGCAGGTAGAGACGCAGCGCGGTGAACGCCAACAGGGCTACACTCACGCTGAATCCGATGGCGGCGGCCCGTCGCGGCAACGCTTCGGCGATCTCCGGATCGGTGACTTCGAGGTGAGTGCGGGAGTTGAACAGAAACGGCGCGTAACTGCCCGCGCCCAGAAGCAAGAACACCGAGGCCAGCCACCCCCACCGCGCGGCCGCGGCGGCCGCGTCGAGGAGGGTGTACGCCTCGTTCACGGAGCTATGGTAAACTCGTAGGTACCCCGGATCGCGTGCCCATCAGTTCCCGCCGTGCGCCAGGTGACGAGATACGTGCCCGGCCCGAGCGGAGTCGGCAGGGGGGCGGCAGCAGCCATTGAATCCCCCGTCGCGACCGCCTTAATCGTCACGATCTTGGTGCTGTCGGCGGTGAGCAAGGTGACGCTGGTGAAGCGGATGGCGGGCTTCTCGTTGAACCAGAGTTGCACCACTTTGGGCGACGCCGCGAGGGTGTCCCCCGCCGAGGGGATGCTCTTGACCAGGTGATTGTGGAACATCGCGGTACCCAGCACCACCAGGGCGCCGAGACCGGCGTAGGGAAGCAGTTTTCTCATGGCCGAAAGATAATAAGGGAACCGGCCTCATCGCCCCGGCCAGAGCCGGAGCAGCTTGGGAATGTCGGCGGCGAGGTCTTCGCGCCGCATGCCCATCGGGTACACCACGTGGGCCGAATCATCCGGGGTGAAAGCCCAGAGGTGGGCCCCATGCGAGATGGTATATCCGCCGCTGTCCGGTTTCACGGCGTCTTTCATGGCCGTCGGCATGCCCAGCCCGCGTTGGGCCGACGCGAGCGTTGCCGAGTCACCCGTCACCCCCACGAAACTCGAATCGAATTGCGCCAGCCAGCTAGCCAGCCGGTCGGGAGTATCCCGCTCCGGATCGGTAGTGACGAAGACCACCCGCACTTGGCGGCGGGTATCTTCGGGAAGGCTCTTGAGTGCGGCGGCAAGGTTGGCCATGTGGAGCGGACACACATCGGGACAATTGGTATAGCCGAAGAATAGAAAAGTGAGCACCCCCCTGGCTTCGGCTGTCAGGTCGAAGGGCGTGCCCGGGGCGCGCTGAAGCTGGATCGTCGGACGGGGAATGGCCCTGACCAGGCGGGGGCCCTTCAAATCTTCTGGGCGCACCGGTGGCTGCCCCGGCGCACACGCCGTGGTCACCATGATGCCCAGTACGGACAAACATTTACGCATTTTCCCCATTGTGTTTGCGTGGACCGGCCTCTTAGCCTCTTAGCCTCTTACCCTCCGCCCACTTCCACAGCACCGCCCCCACCGCCCACCCCGCGATCGCGCCAGTCACCGCATCGCTGACAAAATGAGCCCTTGCGAGGACCCGGGAAAGACCGCACCCCGCGGCGAGCAGGTAGGCGACCGGTGCGGCTCCCGGAAACAGCCGCGCCAGCACCACCGCGCCGGCGAATGCTACCGCCACGTGGCTGCTCGGCAGGCCCAGATCCTTGGTACCGAACGGCCGCTCGGTGAAGGCGCGGAACACCCACTCGCCGTCGTGCAGACCGGGGCGCTCTCTGCGCAATAGCATCTTGAGCAGCTCTCCCGCTCCTCCGCCCAGCGCTGGCGCGGCCAGCAGGAGCCAGGCTTGGCGGGCGCCGTGCGGCTCCCGGGCTCGCCGCTCCAGCCACACCGCCAAGGTGAGTGGAAACCAGAAAACCAGGCTGCCCATAACGCGGAGCATGCGGCCCCAGTCCTCGTCGTATATCCCCCGGACCTCCAGGGACCGCCACGCCCAATGATCCAGCGCCAGCGAGAGCGCCAGGGCGCCGAGCGCCGCACCCAGCGCCACCATTCGCTGCCGGCGCGTCACGCCGCGCCCTGGGCGAGTGAGGCCGCCGCCGACGCGAGCGCCCCTTCGAGCCTCGTTA
Organism: Gemmatimonadales bacterium; assembly: GCA_045403135.1. Classification (GTDB taxonomy): domain Bacteria; phylum Gemmatimonadota; class Gemmatimonadetes; order Gemmatimonadales; family GWC2-71-9; genus JABFSM01. The sequence continues at coordinate 15,180 of JAXIPC010000154.1, forward strand.
CATCGGCCGACCCGGCCGCACCCTGGAGAAGCCGCGTGCCACCGCCTTTTCCCCCGCCAAGTGCCGCGAGGGTGAGGTCGAATGCCGGTTTCAGCTCCAGCGAGACGTTTTCGGACCGGCCGAACAGGATCTGCGTCCGCGGGCCCGACACGCCGAACAGGGATACCACGCCCGGCTCGGCGGTGACCCGAAGGGCCAGGCCCTTCACTTCATCGATCGCCCGCTCGCCCCACGCCGCCAGCACGACGCGGAATGGGCCCGCCGCACGCGCGGCACCCAGGAGCCGGGCCGCTTCCTGGTCCAGCTCGTGCTCGCGAAAGGCCGCGAGCTCGCGCCGCGCATCAGTAAGAGCTCCCTGCAGCCGGGCCACCGATTCAGGCAGCTCCGCGGGCGCGCAAGTCAGGGCAACGCTCAGGTCGCGGACGATGCGGTGCTTCCGGGCGTAGTCGGCCGCGGCGCGCCGGCCGCACACGAATTCCACCCGTACCCCGCGTTTGAGTCGCTCGGTCCGTAGGATTTCGAGGAGGCCGATCTCACCGGTGTGGGCGACGTGAGTGCCGCCGCAGGCCGAGAGATCGAAGTCTCCGATGGCCACCACCCGGAGCGCGCCGTCGACCTCGGGGGTCTTGCGGAGCCTGAGCCCGGCCAGCTCCTCGGCGGTGGGGAACCAGGCTCGGACCGCCTGGTTTTTCGTGACGACACCGTTGGCCAGCGCCAGCGCGTCGGCCACCTTCGCCTCGCCGATTCCCGGCAGCCCAAGGTCGATCGACACCGTCTCGGCGCCGAGATGGAAACCGATGGTCGGCGCTTCCGCCAGCTGGATGAACGCCTGGGAGAGGATGTGCTGGCCGGTGTGCTGCTGCATGTGATCGAACCGGCGGGGCCAGTCGATCGCGGCCTCGGCCGGCCCCGGGGCAATCGGAGCGTCGAGCAGGTGGAGTACCGCGCCGTCCTCCCGAATCGAAACATCCTGCACGCTGGCGCCGCCGAGGCGGCCCGTATCGTGGGGCTGACCGCCCGACGTGGGATAGAAGTAGGTCTCGTCGAGAATGGCAGCGGGTCTTCCGCCGGCCGTGGCCAGCTCCACCACGTTGGCCGGAAAGGTCCGCGCGTAGGAGTCGGCGTAGTAGCGGCGAACGGTCATGAATGCGCCCTGAGGGACGTGACCCCCCAACCCTCGGATCCGAAGGCCAGCCACAAGGCGGGCGCTGGCATCCAATCTCGTTGACTTCCCGGGGCAATCACAGGGCCGCCCCCAACCACCGGGTCCCAAGCCTCCAGGGTGCAGAATTCAGCAGCGTGTCTCTCCTCCCCTTCCTGCCGTCTCCACTCACAGTTGTATTACGCCCTCGAAGGCCGAGCTCGCTTCCAGATGAACTTTCGCCCGGCGTTGACGGGGGTCGTGGCGTTCGTTGCGCTCGGCTCCTGTGGGAAAGGTGGCCTCGGCGTCGCCGATGTCCTCCTGGTAGCGACCGTCGAGGTCACCCCTCCAAGTGGCGACTTGGTGATCGGCGGAACCGCTCAGCTCACCGCAGTTCCCAGAACAGCCAGCGGGCTCGCGATACCAGGCCGGACAATCGTCTGGTCATCGAGCGCCGAGGCGGTGGTGTCGGTTTCCTCGACCGGGGTGATCACCGCTGTCGCGCTGGGAGGCCCGGTCCGGATCATGGCCACCGTGGACGGCAGCGTTGGCGAATCGCTCATCACGGTGCGTCCCATCCCGGTGGCACGGGTGATCATCGCGCCCAGTCTGGCCGGCGTCGTGGTCGGCGGATCCACCGAGCTCGACGCCACCGCGTACGACGCCAACGGCGATCCGCTGTACGACCGGCTCATCTTCTGGCAATCGAGCGCACCGTCGATCGTGGCGGTGACCAGCACCGGAATCGTGCTGGGCATTTCCGAAGGGGGCCCGGTGACCATCACCGCGACGTCGGAGGGCAAGTCCGGCACCGCCCTCGTCTCGGTGACTCCCCGACCGGCCACTCGGCTCGACTTCCTGCAGCAGCCGGGGTCGGCCACGGCGGGACAGCCGATCACGCCTCCGGTTCGAGTGACGATTCAGAACGATCAGGGCGCGACGGTTCCCGCAGCAGCCAATTCGGTCTCGATCGCGCTCGGCGCCAATCCGGCAGGCGCCACGCTCAGCGGCACCACCACCGTCGCGGGGGTCAACGGGATAGCGACCTTTTCCAACCTTTCCCTCGACCGCGCCGCCGCCGGGTATACGCTCACGGTCTCCTCGGCCGGACTGGCGCCGGCGACCAGCTCCACCTTCACCAACGTCGCCGGCCCCGCCAGCCGGCTCACCATCACCACCGCCCCCCCAGCCTCGGCGTCGAGCGGGGTGCCGCTGTCGCCGCAGCCTTTGCTGCAACTTCGAGACGCGTTCGGCAACGCGGTCGCCCAGTCGGGGGTCGTGGTCACCGCTTCGGTCACATCGGGTGCCGCCACGCCGGGCGGCAGCACGACCGCGACGACCAATTCCGCGGGCACCGCCACGTTCTTGACGCTCTCCCTGAGCGGCAGCGGCGGTGCCATTACCCTGAGCTTCATTGCACCCGGACTGGCTCCGGTGGCTGCAGCTCCGATCACGCTGAGTACCGGAATCGCCCCTGCTCTGGCGATGGTGACCCAGCCATCCGCCGCGGCGCAAAGCGGGGTTCCGTTCGCGGTCCAGCCCGCGGTCAAGCTGCGCGATGCGACGGGGAACGACGTGAACAGCGCGGGAGTGGTGATCACCGCATCAATCGCATCCGGACCGGCGGGCGGCATCCTCGGCGGGGGAACGGCGGTGCCCACCAGCGGGAACGGAACGGCGACATTCACGAACCTTGTGATCTCGGGGCCCGCGGGGGCCTACACGCTCCGGTTCGTCAGCTCCGGCTTTACTCCGGTCACCTCGAACGCGATCGCGGTGACGGTGCCGGTCCCTTCGGCAAACCGGCTTTCCGTTACGACCCAGCCGTCCAGCTCCGCAGCGAACGGGACGCCCTTCGCCCAGCAACCGGTACTCCAGCTCCGCGATGCCTCCGGGAACGCCGTCAGTCAAAGCGGCGTCGCCGTCACCGCGTCGATCGCGAGTGGCGGCGGCACCCTGGGTGGTACGATCACGGTTTCCACGGATGGGTTCGGAATAGCGAGGTTCACCAACCTGTCCATCAGCGGGACCATCGGCAATCGAACCCTCGGATTCTCGTCACCCGGTCTCACCGGCGTAACCTCAGGGACGGTCAACGTCACCGCCGGGCCCGCCAGCCAGCTCTCGATCACCAGCCAGCCGTCGAGCACCGCAATGAACGGGGCGGCCTTCCCCCAGCAGCCGGTCATCCAACTCCGCGATGCCTCCGGGAACCCAGTCAGCCGAAGCGGCATCGCGGTCACGGTGGCGATCGCGAGCGGCGGCGGCACCCTGGGCGGCACGACCACAGTCTTCACCGATGCATCCGGGACGGCGACGTTCAGCAATCTTTCGATCAGCGGTATCATCGGCGGTCGCACGCTCGGCGTTACTGCCCCGACCCTTTCTGGGGCGACGACGGGAACGGTCAACGTCACCGCCGGGCCGGCCACTCAGCTCAGCATCACGGTCCAGCCCTCGTCTGCTGCCACCTCCGGTATTCCCTTGCAGCAGCAGCCGGTGATCCAGCTCCGGGACGCCAGTGGCAACTTGGTCTCCGCCGCCGGATACTCCGTCAGCGCCGCCCTGAACTCCGGGCCCGGCACGCTGGGTGGAACCCTTACCGTGGCTACCGCCGCAACCGGGTTTGCCGCCTTCACGAACCTGGTCCTCACCGGTCCCGGGAGCTACTCACTCGTCTTCACCTCCGGCAACCTGAATCAGGTGGTATCGATCGGCATTCTGGTGAACTGATCGCACCAGGCGCCTGCCGTTTACCTCTCACCCGGCCTGCTCACCGTGTTTCCTCCCCCCTTCCGGCCGTCTCCTCTTGAAGCCACGGTAAGACGAAGAACGCATGGCGGGAAGCGCTATGAGAAATCACCTGACATGCGCCCTGAGGGACTCGAACCCCCAACCCTCAGATCCGAAGTCTGATGCTCTATCCAATTGAGCTAAGGGCGCCGGGATGACGAAGGCTGGAAAGATCGCACGGTGGACCGACCCGCGCTAGAATTCCCCTATGCAGCACTCCTCGCTTCCGCCGCTGCCCTGCTATCCCTGCCCCCACGCATCGGCGTGTTGCGCCTACGGGACCACTCTTTCCGACACCGAGGTTGTCGCGATCCGCGCCGCGCACGGAGACGAGAGCGTCTATCGCACCCGGTCCGGCGAGTGGCGCACTCGGGTGTCGAAGGGCCGCTGCGTGTTGCTGGTCGACAACACCTGCTCGATTTACGGCCAGCCCTACTATCCTGAGGTCTGCCGCGGCTTCCCCTTCATCGACGCTGAGACCGGCGGACCCTACGAGTTCGATCGCACCATCTGTCCCGAATTCGAGCGGCGTCCTGAGCTGCTCCAGATCAACTCGTTCAGAACATCCATCCCAGTCGAGCCTTGAGCACGGTGCGATTCCCGGCGTCGGTGGCGCCAAGACCCAGGCCGAGGTTGAGGATGACATTCTCCCTGAGTTGAAGATCCCCGCCGCCGAAAAACTGATGGACCTGCTCTTCGGCGGGGAGAAAATCGCTCACCGGCCCGAGTGACCCGTAGTATTCGACGCTCAAGTCCACCACGCTGCTCACCGTCACCCCGACTCGTGCCCCGGGCTCAAAATCCCAGCCCGCTCCGGTGCCCGGGCCCTTGAGCGAGCGCCCTATGACGGGGTTGAGATCGATCAAGACCCGGCCGAACTGGCGCTCGATGATGGGCCGGACCTCGAGCGTGGCGTCCTCCTCCTCATAGAGATCGCGCGGGAACGCTACCTCGGTGCTCAGGCTCAGCTTGACAGGAAGTCTCCAGCTCTCCGGCGCGCGAATCCGCGGCCGGATCCGCCAGGCGACGATATCCGCCCCATGCCCCTCTCGCTTGGCGAAGACGAGGTATCCGGCCAGCTCGAAGTGACTGGTGATGCCCCGGGTCAGCTCGAAGGTGAGATGGGTCTGGCCCCCGGTCGGTGCCGCCGTTCCCTCCCTCACCTTGGTGCCCCGCAGGGTGTAGTTGAAGTGGGTCTCCAGATTCCAGCGCCCCTTCGGCGTGGTGACGTATTCGTACACCTGGATCTCGAAGGGATCCTGGCCCTCGAGGCCGGCGGCGGCAGGGAAGAGCGCGAGCAGAGAGAAGGCGAGTCCTTTGCGGATTGTCACCGTGCACCGTCGACGGTTGAGGGCTGAGTCCCGGTATGTCCGGCGGGTGCGCCTCTCAGGATGAACATCACGCCGAACACCAGCGCCGCGGTCGCGATCCCGAACCATTGAATGGCATATGAAAGGTGGGGCCCTTCATCGATCGGTGGCAGCTCGGCCCGGAAGGGATAGACCCGGCCCTCGAGAGTGTGGGCGCTTCCCTGCGCCGAGTCGGCTTCCGCCACCAGATACAACGCGACGATCGGGTAAGGGAGCCGTGCCCGCATTGCGCTCAGGTCCAGGCTCTTCCAATTCTCCCGGCCGTTCCGTGCGATCGGAGATCCGTCGCCTCGATCGGGCATCGGGAGCAGCGTCCCCGCGTACACCCGCCGTCCCGGCTCGCCCCACTCGGCGTTGCCGGGGTTCACCGCGTCGGCCGCCGGCACATAGCCCCGGTTGATGAGCAGCGCGGTGTCGGTCCCCGGGAGCCGTAGCGGGGTGATGATCAGTACCGCCGGTACTCCTCGCACCAGCCGGTTGCGGAGCACGAACTCATGCGCCGGATCGAGCTCCCCGGTTACGGTTGCGCGCCGGTGAGGCAAGAGTTCGGGCGACGGGGCCGAATCGGGCCTGAGGGGCGGCAGCGCCTGCGCCGCCCTCGCCTCGGCGTTGATCGCGCGCCGGTCCCGCAGGCGGCGAAGCTGCCAGAAGCCAAGGGCGATGCAGGCCGCCGCGATCACGACTACAAGGATGAGGAGGACGACGCGGCGCATCTGGGCTCCCGTCTGTCTGCTTTTTCGGACATCGACGGCTGGGCCCCATGTCCGATCGATTGGGTTAAGTATATTCTCTGCAAGAAGATAGTCTCCTGGGCGGGCTTCGGCCCATCCCTTGCTCGTGTGTCATCGTAGTCCCGTGACATGCTTTTTCGACCACGCCATCTGTGAGGGCGAGCATGCGAAACACCATGAAGATTCTGGCTTCGGTAATTGCCGCCGGCGTTCTCGTTCCGGCCTCGGGCGCCGTCGCCCAGCACCGGCGCGGGCTGGTGGATGTCTCGCGGCCCCATGAACGCCACGGGGCCTGGCTCAACTTCGGTTTGGGCCGGGGGAGCGAGAGCTTCCGCTTCAGCAATGACCCGTCCGGTTACAGCGAGAGCAAGGCGAAGCCCTCCTTCTGGCTCGCGGCCGGCGGCACCGTGAATCCGCACCTGCGACTCGGCGGAGAGATTAACGCCTGGGTCAATGAATTCAACGACAATGGCCAGCATTTCACCCAATCCCTGGTGGGCGGCTTGCTGACCGCTCAAGTCTTCCCGGTACGCGATCTCGGCTTGTTCGCGAAGGGTGGAGTGGGCATCAGCCGCAGCGGCGAGGACATCAGCTTCGGAACCGGTACCGGGGAAACCGGATTCGCCTATCTCTACGGCGCGGGGTACGAGCTCAAGCTCGGCAGGAATTTCTTCCTGACCCCGATGGTCACCTTGATGAAGCACACGTCCACCAGCGGCGGCCCTGATCCGGACAACCTCGGCACGCTGCACGAAAAGGTCTGGACGTTCGGGGTTGGGCTGACGTTCCAGCCTGGGCGCTAGACGCTAAGAGGCTAAGACGCTAAGACGCTAGGAAACAGCCCCCGAGTGCGAACGCCTCGGGGGCTGTTCTGGCAAGGTAGTTACGTAGCGTCTTAGCGTCGTAGCGTCCTAGCGTCTTCTACCAGATACTCGTCGCCCGCTCCACCCGCAGCTTCCGCGTCAGCTTCTGCCCCGCCACCTCCACCACCACGAGGTAGTCGCCCGGCTCGACGGTCGGCCCTGCGCCGCCCCCACCGGCGCCGCCCCCACCGCCGCCACCACCGCCTCCGAGCAGCCCTTGAATCGCCTGGAAGCCGCCGAGCGCCTGAACAAGCGGGTTACCACCGAGTCCGCCCCCGCCACCCCCGCCCCCGCCACCGCCGCCGGCCCCGAGCACCGCACCTTCGGCCGGGCGGGGCTGGAAGGCGGGAATGCCGGGAGCGCCACCGCCGCCACCGAACCCGCCACCACCGCCGCCGCCACCGAATCCGCCGCCGCCCTGAGCCAGCGTAAGCAGCTGGGTCTTGGCCGAATCGAGCGCCGCCTTGTTTCCGCCCGTGGCTACCATCGAATCGACCGCTTTATCGAGCCGGGCAATCAGCGCCGCGCTGTCCCGCTTCTGCGCCGGCGAAAGCGGCGCGCGCGCGGGTGCCCGGCCATTGAATGGCCAGTACACCCGCTGCAACCCGGCGCTTGACGAGCCGGTGAGGGAGCGAATCGTGTCGCCGGTGGCGTCGACGATCGAAACCCGAGCCGCGCGACCGCCGGCCGTCCCGGGGGCAACCCGATACACGATCTCCGCGCCGTAGGGCGGGGGATTGGAGCGGAAGAGCATGTGGCCGCTTCCGGCACCCCCGCCGCCCAACTCACCTTCCTGGGTCGAGTTGAATTGCCAGGCCGTCTTGGGCTCGAAGAGGTGCGCCGTCGAGGCAATGACCGCTTCGCTGTACTGCTGCAGCGGGGCGACGTCCACGATCCAGAACGAGCGGCCGTGCGTGGCCGCGATCAGCTCCTTGTCCCGGGGATGGATCTTGAGATCGTGCACCGGCACCGTGGCCAGCCCCGACATGAACTTGCGCCACGAAGCGCCCTTGTCGGTCGAAATGAGCGCGCCGGTTTCGGTGCCCACGTACAGGAGATTCCGGTTCGATGGATCCTCCCGGATCACGTGCACAAAATCGAGGCCGCCGCTCGGCAGATTGTTCGCTATCGAGCGGAAGGTCTTGCCGTAATCGTTGGTGGTAAAGACGTAGGGCGTGAAATCACCGTTGCGATGGTTGTCGAAGCTGATGTAGAACGTGGCCGAGTCGGCGTAGGAGGGCTCGATCCGGCTCACGTAGGTGCCCTTGGGCACTCCCGTGAATCGGGTGCTGAGATTCTCCCAGGTGCCGCCGTCGTTCCGAGTCAGCCAGACATTGCCGTCGTCGGTGCCGGCAAAGAGAAGCCCGGGGCGAATCGGCGACTCATTCAGCGAGACGATCGTGGCGTACGTCTCCGCCCCGGTGGCGTCGGTGGTGATGCCGCCGGTAGTGCGCGTGCTGATCCGCACCTTCATGGTGTCGTTGTTCGACAGATCCGGAGAGATCGCGTACATCGCGTCGCCCTGCTTGGCCGACTTCATCACCCGGTTCGACCCGGCGTAGAACACCTTCTGATTGTGGGGCGAGAGGAAGAACGGCGTGTTCCAGTTCCAGCGGAGCTGTGCCTCGGCCGAGTCCTTGGTGGCTCGCGCCCGCAGCTCGGCGAGCCGCGCCTTGAGCTCCTTGGACTCGGGGACCGTGCTGTCGCCCCGGGCAAAGAGGATCGAGTCCTGCCACCGCAAGTATTGCGGCCGCCACTGCGGCTTGACCAGACCGGTCTGCTCCCCGGTGGCGAGGTTACGCCGGTACATGTTGCCGCCCTGCGATTCCCCATAGACGATATTGGGGTTCTCGGCGTTCTGGGCGGTCACGAAGCCGTCGCCGCCGCCGATGTTGAACCAGTGGTTGTTCCCGGTTTGTCCCCGCCGCTTGCTCGGGCCGCACCAGGTGCCGTTGTCCTGGAATCCCCCGCATACCCGGTAGGGCATCCCGTAGTCGAAGCTTACATTGTACGGCTGGCCGATCGGGAAGGTGTTCAGGGCGATCCAGTTGCCGCCCTTGTCCCAGGTCTGCCACACCCCGCCGTCATTTCCCTCGACCATGTGGTTCGGATCGGTAGGATCGATCCACTGGGCGTGGGTGTCGACATGGATGCCCTGGGTACCCGGGCGAACCGTCTTGCCGCCGTCGGCGGAAAACACCCGCGGGGTCGAGGAGAAGTACACCCGGTTGGCGTCCTTGGGGTCGACCCGGACCTGGGAGTAGTAGAACGGCCGCACGTTCTGCGGTGCCATCCTTGCCCAGGTCTTCCCGCCGTCGGCCGTGCGATACAGCCCGCTCGGGCGAGTCTGCCGGGCGGTGCCCTTGGTGGGCTTGGGGTTCGGATTGGTGTCCGCCTCGACCATGGTGTAGAGCACCTGCGGATCGCTCGCGGCAACGGCGATACCGATGCGCCCCTTCATCGACTCGGGAAAGCCGCCGCCCTTGAGCTCGGCCCAAGTGGCGCCGCCGTCGCTGCTCTTCCAGAGCGCGCTGCCCGGCCCCCCGCTCTGCAGGAAATAGGGGCCGCGGATCCGTTCCCAGCTCGCGGCGTAGAGGACCTCGGGGTTCGAAGGGTCCATCGCCACGTCGACGAAGCCGGCCTTGTCACTGATGAACTTGATCAGGGTCCAGGTCTGACCGCCGTCGGTGGTCTTGTACAGTCCCCGCTCGGGATTGGTGTTCCATACCGCCCCGAGTGCGGCTACATACACGATGTTGGGATTGGAAGGATGGACCACCACCCGGCCGATCGCCTGGGTCTTTTCCAGACCCATGAGCTTCCAGGTGTTGCCCCCGTCAGTGGACTTGAAGATGCCGCGGCCCGGGGAGAGGGAGTTGCGGGAGTTCACCTCGCCGCTCCCGAACCAGACCTGATTGGTATCCGACGGGGCGATGGCTAGCTGGCCGCCGGAGACGGCGCCCTCGTCTCCATTGCCGCCGAAGACCAGCCGGAACGTCGTGCCGGCATTGGTGGTCTTCCATACACCGCCCGCCGCCGCGGCCACGAAGAAAGTCCGGGATGGGCTTGGGATTCCGGCCACGTCGCTCACCCGGCCGCCCATGTTCGCGGGGCCGATGTTGCGCCAGCGCAGGCCGGCGATCAGCGCGCTATCGACCCGGGCGGTTGGGATCTGGGCCGGGAGGGCGCCGGCCAAGCCCAACACGGCGGTGGAAGCGATCCACGCGCCCCGGGCAAGGGCTGGGAAACGTCTCATGGGACACTCGCAAGTTGTGGTTGGATGCTGAGTCTGGCGACGGCGCTGATGATACGAATCTCGGTCCCCAATCGTTGACCTGCACACTGGGCCCTAGGCGGAAAGGCCGTTTCCTAGCGTCTTTAGCCTCTTAGCCTCTTAGCCTCCTAGAACAGCCGCACTTGCAACCGTACCAGCCGCCCCGGCTCCGGCAAGCGGCACTGATCGTAGATCGTCTTGTTGCCGAGGTTGTCCACCGCCACGCGAGCCTCGATCCGCGAGAACCAGCCACCTGACGGCCGGAGCCGGAATTCCCGGCTCACGTCACCGTTGAACACGGCCCCTGACGCGAGCTCCGCGTCATCCCCGGTGGCCGGATCGATGCAAAACTGGTTGCCGGTGTACCGTGCTTCGGCGCTCACGCGGATTGCCAGCGGCACTGTCGCGCGGGCATACGCGCCCCCGAACGCGTTGGGCAGGTTCTCCGGCCGGTTGGTGATCCCGGCTTCGGTGTTCGTCAAGTCGACGGACTGGAGTGTCAGGTCTCCCCCCAGGGCCACATTTCTGAGGAGGGTCGAGGCAAGCAGCTCGACGCCGTGGCTCTCGAGCCGGTTCCGGTTGACCCGCTTGAACGTGTTGTCGGGAAGGGTGATCCGGACCACCGCATCGTTCATCTGATGCCGGAAGCCCACCAGCTGAAACTCGCTGTTCGACCCGAGCCGCGCCGTGATCCCTGCCTCGGCCGCCACTAGGTTCTCCGGCTTGAGATCGGGATTGGGCGTGTATCGGTTGAGCGCGCCCGAGTACAGCTCGCGCAGGGCGGGGAACCGCCCCCGCCGGCTTACCCCGGCGTGGGCCAGAAGTCGCCCGTCCGCCGCGACCAGCGTGAGGCCCACCCGGCCCCCCAGCTCGGTCAGGGTCGGCTGCTTCGGCTCCCGGCCCCCGGTTTTAGGGGTCTTCCCGACGTCATAGGCGCCGCCGACGCTCAGCCTGAGGGCGTTGATTCCGGGCCCTTGATCGATCAGCCGCCACGCCGTCTCCGCGCCGATGCTCATGAGCTGCTGGTGGTAGCGGGCCTCTCCGGCGGGGAGGAACTCGTCATGCCTGATGTCGGAGATCGTGAACGCGGTGCGGAGATCCCCGCGAGATCCCAGGGTGTGGTCTCCCAGCGCGCGGAAGGTCAGCGTCCGGTCCTTGCCGTCCTCAAACCCGCTGAGGGTGGTGTAGTCGCGGGCGGAATAGGTGTCGATGTCGGTGCGACCGATGTCGACGCCGACACTGGCTTCCAAATCACCACGCCCGCCGAGGGGCGAGCGATGATCGCCGGTACCGGCCGAAACGATCGCCAGGGTTCGGTTGATATCCGGATACCGCCAGAATCGTGCGTTGTTGAACCCGAGCTCGGCGGCAATGCCCCGTTCCGCCTTGAAGGTGGTGGCGGCAACCGAGAGCCAACTCCCACGCGCTCCCTCGTAGCGGAGCGACGCGAAGCCGTCCACGTTCCTGGCATCGGTGTTGGACCGCAGGTCCTTGTCCTTGGGGAGTGGTTCCACGACGCCCTTAGCCAGAGGAACACCGGGAGAGTCGCGAAATCCGGCGCCGCCCCGGAAAAGCCATTTGCCCGTCGCGCCGCCGATCGGCACCGTCACGCTCGCCGCCCCACCGACGCCGCCCACATGGTCGCCCCCGGTGAGGACCTCCGCCGAGGATCGTTCGGGACGCGTCGACGAATGCCCGATCGGGAGCTCGATCACTCCACCGAGCACGTTGGGGCCATAGAGCATCGAAGCCAGCCCGCGGACGAAAGTCACCTCCTGAAACGCGGTGGAAGGCAACACTGATACGTCGGCGCGCGCGTCCCAGGCGAGGGTGAGGGGAATCCCATCTACCAGCACCGCCACTTGCCGCGACTCCGAACCCCGCACCGAGATCTCAGCCTCGCCGCGGGAATTCCGGCGGATATGCAGCATCGGCAACTGGCGAAGGGTTTGTTCCAGGGTCGGAGCAGGAGGCAGCGGGAGGGAGTCCAGCCGGACCCGCACCGCGGCAGAGCCTCCGGTCACCAGTACCGGCCGGACTGAGCGGACTTCGAGGTCGGGAAGCGAGGTGGCTCGCCTGATCGAGTCCGCCCGCGACGAATCGCGTCCCGCCTGGGCTTGAGCGGCGTCGGCCGACATAGCCGTGAGTATCAGAACGATCATGGCGGAGCGCGGTGAACAGCGACGAGTCATCGGGTTCCTCGAGCCAGCTTCACAAGGATGGTTAGGATTCTGCTCTGTACTGGAAACCGGGGCAAGTGGGCCCCCGAGCATCCCCATGACTTCTACACTCCGGGCAGCCAACCCGTTGACCGCTAATCTCATAGCCGCTATTCTGTTGCACGCGCCCTGGTGGTGAAACTGGTAGACACGCTATCTTGAGGGGGTAGTGCCGTAAGGCGTCGCGGTTCGAATCCGCGCCAGGGCATCACATCGCCACTGTAGCTCAGGGGTAGAGCTCTCGATTCGTAATCGAGCGGTCGTCGGTTCAAATCCGACCAGTGGCTCTACTGAGACGCTACGACGCTATGACGCTAAGTTGACAGAAAGACGGGCCGGCAATCGCCGGCCCCTTTCACTTTTTCGGAGCGTCCTAGCGTCCTAGCGTCCTAGCGTCTTAGCGTCTTAGCGTCTTCCTACTGCTTATCAAACACCGCCTTTCGCGTCGTCTCGCCGTTCGGACCCGGGCGGGTCGTCACCGTGGTCATGGTCTTGCCGTCCTCGCTGAGGGTGCGCACCGTCTTGGTCGTCATGGCATTCTCGCCCATCATCGAGGTCGTCTCGATGATCAGCGAATTCCCGTCCCAGCGCGCCTTGCTCTTGGACTCGCCGCCCCGCATTCCGGGGTTGGTGGTCTCCCGGCCGTCGAGGTAGTACGTGGCCTTGCGGACTTGCTCGCCGAAGGTCTGTTCAGTGACCAGCTCGGTGGCGGTCTGGGTGATCGCGAGTGGCCCCGGTGCCATTGCGCCGCCGCCGCCGCCACCACCACCACCGCCCATACCGCCGGCTGGGTCGCTCTTTTCGACATTCAGCTTCCAGGTGCCGGCGAAGTTTGGCTTGGCCTGCCCGACAGCCGTGTGCACGGCAAAACTCGTCAGGAGTGCGGCCATGGTCAGGATTCGTGTGGACATTCACTGTCTCCGGATTGAGGGTTATTGTCAGATTGTACGTTCAAGGGGGCCGCCCCGTTGCGCCGTTGGGGATCAATACCATCCCAACCCCTTCCGCCTACGTATAGGTTGCCGTAAGTCTAGATTCGAGCACATCAGTCAGATCCCGGTCCGACAGCAACCCCCGCTGCAGAGCGAGGTCGTAACACCATGAAAACCAATGAGCTGCCCGCGGCGCCATCGCGGGCCGGCAGTGCGGCGGCTTTCGGCCAGGCGGTGTACGCCAACACCGTCCGGCGGGTGGTGGATCGCTTCACCTATCCCGCCGAAAAACCGGTCACCACCCTGCTGATCTACTACGGATTCCTGTTCCTGGTGGGGGCGCTCATCGTCCGATACGTCCCCGGTGCCAGTGAGATGATATCGGGTCAGCGGCTCCAGGAGCTCAGCAAATCCCCGGGTTTGACCCTGAATGACGCGACCAGCAAGCCCTGGTTTGCCTGGAGCATCAGCCTCTCGATGGCCCTCTCGATGCTGGGCGCCTTTCTCCTCATGCTGCCGGCGTCGTGGGTGTACATGGCGACCCGGCAGAAGAAGGGGTTCGACCAGCAGGTGGTGCAGACTTTCATTATCCTGGCAGTGGCGGTAGCCGGGGTGATCATCATCGCCAAGAATAGCGTCGCCCTCGCGTTCAGCCTCGCCGGAGTGGTCGGGGCGGTGCGGTTTCGCAACAATTTGTCGGAAACCAGAGATACTCTCTTCATCTTTCTCGCCATCGGGGTGGGCCTTGCCGCCGGGGTGGACGCGCTGACTGCGGCGGCGGTGCTGTCGATGGTGTTCAACTTCGTCGTCCTGGCGATGGACAAGATGGACTACGGCTCCTGCGCGCTGGGCACCGATCACCGCCGCATGCTGGTGGGCGCCGTGCCGGCCGACCCCAAGAAGAACAAGGATTTCAACGCGGTGCTCCTGGTTCGTACCACCAACGCGGATAAGTCCCGCCCGGTGGTCGAAGCGGTGCTGAATTCGGAGGTGCGCCGCTACCACCTGGCCGAGGTCGAGGCCAATGCCAAGGGCAAGGGTGTGTTGAAGTACCTGGTCCGGCTGGGCAAACGAACCGAGGCGGGCATGCTGGAGGACGCGCTGATCGAGCGCGGCGCTCCCACGGTGCTGGGGGCGCGGGTTCATTGACCACAATGCAATCGGAGCGGACTGTGCCGGCACCCAAATGCACAACGTACGGAGTGTTCACGGTGATGGCGCTCACCGCCGCCGGGTGCGCCAACAAAATGCCGCCGCCGCCGGTCGCACCGATCCCCGAAGCGGACATCGTCACCTCGATCTTTCTGCTCGGCGACGCGGGTTCCGCCGGCATCGCGCCGGATCCCAACCTGTTGGAGCTTACCCGCCAGGCGAAGGACTCGCCCCGGGGGAGCCTGATCGTCTTCCTGGGTGACAATCTCTACCCCAACGGTCTGCCGGCGGAGGGAGACCCGGCCCGCGCCGAGGGAGAGCGGCGCCTCGAGGTCGAGCTCGACGTCGCCCGGAAGAGCCAGCGCCGGGCCATTTTCGTCGCGGGTAACCACGACTGGGAGCGCTGGGGAAAGGGCGGGTTAGGTGCGATCGGCCGGGTATCGGAATTCTTGCGGGAGCGGGTCAAGGGGCTCAGCATTCAGCTTCCCGACTCCGCCTGCCCGGGGCCGGTGACCATGGACGTGGGCACCACCGTCCGCATGGTCTTCCTCGATACCCAGTGGTGGCTGCACAATCACGACAAGCCCTATGGCACCACTTCCAAGTGCAGCGCCACCAGCGAAGACGAGGTCGTCGACCAGATCAAAAAGTCCCTGGCGAGTGCCGGCCGGCGGCAGGTCATCGTGGCCGCGCATCATCCGCTGGCCACCGGCGGTGAGCACGGCGGCCGGTACGGGCTCAGCCGGCATCTCTTCCCCCTGCGCGGCTGGAAGCGGTGGATGTGGCTCCCGGTCCCCATCCTCGGCTCTATCTATCCAGTGGCGCGGAAGCTCGGCATCACCAACCAGGATCTGTCCAACGGACGAAACGAATACATGCGGCGCCGGCTCGGCGAAGCCTTTGCGGCGAACCCGCCCTTGCTGTATGCCGCCGGTCACGATCACAACCTGCAGGTGTTCAAGGGCCCCTACGCCAAATACACTATTGTGAGCGGCTCCGGGATCGTCGACCACCAAGAAGGCGTTGGCTGGAAGAAGGAAACGATCTACGCCGAAGCCGCGCCCGGATTCATGCGGGTGGACGTGGACCGGCGGGGGCGGGTGCGGCTGTCCGTGACGAAAACCGAAAAGACCGGTCCCAGCGAGTCGATGGCCATCTGGCTCACCGAGCCCTGAGGGAGGCACCATGTCGTTCCGGTTGTTCTCTGCGCGTGCTGCGCTGGTCGCCGTTCTCCTCGCGGCGTCGTTCTCGGGTTCCCTCCCGGCGCAGGCCTATGCGCCCCGTGATTCGGTCACGGTCGTTCCCGGCGCCGCCTACAAGGCGGGGGGGCTGCACCGGCTCTTCTTCGGCACCCATTACCGGAAACTCTGGACCACCCCGATTCGGGTGCCGGTGCTGCACCTCTCCGAGTTCGCCGGCGGTTTGAAACCGAGCCAAAAGGGCGGCGGCCAGCAGACCAGGTCGCTCCGTTTCGATGGCGCGGATGGCCGTGAGTATCAGTTCCGCTCGGTCTCGAAGGACGCCAGCGTGATCCTCCCGCCCGAGCTCAGGAGAACCGTCGCGGCCGACATCGTGCAGGACCAGATGAGCAGCGGGCACCCCGCAGGCGCGCTCGTCGTCGCGCCGATCCTCGACGCCGCCGGTGTGCTCAACACCCGGCCGATCCTGGTCCAGATGCCCGACGACCCCGCCCTGGGCGAGTTCCGTAAGGAGTTCGCCGGCCTGCTCGGCACCATCGAGGAGCGGCCCAGGACCTTGGCCCTGGGCGGAACCACCTTTCCCCAGGCCAGTGCAATCGAAGGGACCGACGAGCTCGAAAAGCAGCTCAATGAGAACCCGGCGGTGCCGGTGGACGCCCGCGAGTTCCTCGCGGCCCGGCTCACCGACATCTTCGTGGGAGACTGGGACCGTCATCGCGACCAGTGGCGCTGGGCCAGGGTGAGCGGGGCCCGGGGCGAACGCTGGGTTCCGATTCCCCGCGATCGGGATCAGGCCTTCGTGCGTTTCGACGGCATCATGCCCGCCCAAGCTCGGCGAGTGGCCCCGCAGCTCCTCAATTTCGAACGCAAGTACGCCGACATGACCGGCGCCACCTGGAACGGGCGTGACCTGGACCGCCGCTTCCTGACTGGTCTCGAGCGCCCGGTCTGGGATTCGATTGCCGCCTCGCTCAAGAGCCGGTTCACCGACCAGGTCATCGCGAATGCGGCGGGACGGTTGCCCCCCGAGTATCAACCCCTGAATGCCGCCAGCCTGGAGCGCACCCTCCGGGCTCGGCGCGACGACCTGGGCCATATGGCCGACGACTACTACCGCCACCTCGCCGCCGAGGTCGACGTGCACGCCAGCGATAAGCCGGACGAAGCCAAGGTCCTGCGGCAGACCGATGGCACCACCACGGTGACCTTGACGCACCAGGGAAAGGAGTACTTTCGCCGCACCTTCAAAGCGAACGAGACCCGGGAGATCCGGATATACCTCCACGGCGGCAATGACCGGTTGCTGGTGGAAGGAGACGGCGGGAGTTCGCCCACCGTGCGCGTCATCGGCGGCGGCGACGACGATCAGTACACCATCACCGCGCGCGGCGGCGTGCATCTCTACGATGACAAGGGGACCAATCAGGCCCAGGGCGCCGGGATCAACACCAAGCTGTTCGATTGGAAGCGCGACACCTTGATTCCGAACCAGATGCCCCCCCGCGACTGGGGTAAGAAGACCTTTCTCCTGCTGACCGGGTACTTCGCCACCGACATCGGCGCGGTCATCGACTACGGCGGCCATACTGACTGGTTCGGTTTCCGCCGGGTTCCCTACGCCACCCGGCTGAATTACCGCCTGCAATACTCCACCGGTCGGAATGCGCTTCGATTCACCAGCGGCCTCACCCGGCAATTCGAGAACTCGCGGGGATTCTGGGAGATCGGTGCGCTGGCCAGCGGAATCGAGACGCTGCGCTGGTACGGTGTTGGCAACGAGACTCCGTCCACCGGCGCCAAGCAGTTCTACAAGGTGAATCAGACCCAGTTGGAGCTTGGGCTGCGGCTGGGAGCGCGTTTCGGCAACCGGCACAAGTTCACCATCGGGCCCGTGGTCCGCTGGTCGGACACCGACCTTGACGGAAAGCCCAACAGCACCCGGTTCATCGCGGTCGATCAGCCCTACGGCACCGGGCAGTTCGGCATGGCGGGCGTCGCGGCCGAGCTTCGGCTGGATGGCCGCGATTACCCCGGCTTTGCGACCAAGGGGGCCTACCTGTCGGTCAAGGCCGGCGCGTATCCGAAGGCGTGGGACCTGGACAAGGCGATGGCCCGGGTCGAAGCCGAGGGCTCGCTGGCGTTGGCCCCGCAGGGATACTGGCGCCCCTCGCTCAACCTCTTTGCCGGCGGCATCAAGACCTTCGGAGACAGCATTCCCTTCTTCGAAACGGCCCGGCTCGGCGGGCGTCAGACCCTGCGCGGCTACAACTTCGATCGGTTTGCGGGAGATGCAGCTGTATACGCCGCGGCAGAGGTGCGGCTCCCTCTCACCCGGCTCCGGCTGATCCTTCCGGGGCAGCAGGGCGTCTTCGGCTTCTATGACGCCGGGCGAGTGTACGTGCGGGGTCAGGATTCCGACGAGATCCACACCTCCTTCGGGGGAGGGGTCTGGTTTTCGCTCCTGACCCGGGAGAACCTGGTGTTTGTCGGGGCGGGGAAGCCGGCCAAGGACAAAGAGGGCACCCGGATCATCGCCGGCTTCGGCTTCCCGTTCTGATGTGTATGAAAACGCTCCCGCCGTCGTCCCAGTAGCGACGTTGTTACACGACCGAAGGGGTGATGCATGGGTTTTGTCAAAGGATTGATCGACTTCTTCACGCTGGGCTCCGACCGGCCGGTTCGAAGGTTGCTGGCCTACTACGCCATCCTGTTCGGCCTGATCGTCGCCCTCGCTTACTCTTTCCCGGTCGTCGACCAGATGTTTGGCGGCCACGCTCCCCTTAGCCGGTTGGCGGTTCCCCAGGTTCTCCAGGACGGCTTGGCCATGATCGGCGTCCAGGCGGCCCGGCCCGACGTTCCGCCCCGACTCGAGCTCGCCCTCAGCACGGCGATCATCCTGATTGGCGCCATGCTCCTGATGCTGCCGGTCACCTGGGTCTACATGTCGACCCGGCCCGGGAAGGGTCACAACCAGCAGGTGGCGCAGACCCTGCTGTTCCTGCCCATCGTTGTGGCCGGCATCATCCTCGTGGTTCAGAATAGCCTGGCCCTGGCGTTCAGCCTGGCCGGCGTGGTGGCCGCGGTCCGCTTCCGCACCACGCTCCGGGATGCCCGGGACGTCGTGTTCATCTTCCTGGCGATCGCCGTCGGATTCGCCGCCGGTGTTCAGACGCTCATCGTCGCGGCGATCGTGTCCGTGATATTCAATTTCGTTCTGATCCTCACCTGGCGATACGACTTCGGCCGAAACGTCCTGGAGCCGTCGGCTTCCTCGCAATGGAGTGAGCCGTTGAATGAGCTGGTGGACCAGACCGGCAACGGCAAGGTGCCTGATCGTGACCTGGTGCTGGCGCTGGACCAGAAACAGGCGATCGCGCTGGCCGAGCGCTTCGACCGGGTCCGCAAGATCCTTGGGCCCAGCGGCAAGAAGCCGCGCTTCAACGGAATCCTGTCCGTGTCGACCGAAAGACTGGCCGAAGCCCAGCGGCGTATCGCCGAGGTGCTGGACGAGATCGTCGGTCGCTGGCGGCTCGACGAGGTTGTGACCAACACCGGCAAGCCCTCCGAGCTCTACTACCTGGTGCGGCTGCGCAAGCGTACCGGCCGGGACGACCTCCTGACTGCGATTCGGGCCAAGGCGGGGCAGATGCTGATAGAGGCCGACGTCGAGGTGGGCGAAGACCCCCAGGGCGATGACGAAGCGAAGGAGAAACAGAAAGACAAAGAGAAAGACAAAGACAAAGAGAAAGCGAAGAAGGGATGATGAGGACTGCGGCAGACGTGGTACTGCTCGCCGCGCTGGTGCTCGCTCCCGGCTGCCGCGACAGCCGCGGCCAGGCCGCCAACCAGGTGGACACCAACACCCTGGCCGAGCGCGCGGCCCGACTGGCCCAGACTCTCGCGCACCCCGATTCGGCCGCCGACCCGGACGCCCCGCTGGCCCGCTGGGTTCTGCCGGGCCAGCTCGCGGAGATCTCGGGGATCGCGCTGACGTCGGACGGACGGCTCCTGGCCCACAACGACGAGGCGGGACGGGTTTTCGAGATCGACTACCGCCGCGGGGTGGTGGTCAAGCAGTTCCTGCTCGGGAAGAAGATCGTCCACGACGATTTCGAGGGCATCACCGTTGCTGGAAACCGGATCTTCATGCTCGCGAGCGGCGGCAAGCTCTACGAATTCAAGGAAGGCAAAGAGGGCCAGGCCGTTGCCTTCACCATCCACGACACCAAGCTGGGCCGGGAGTGCGAATTCGAAGGCGTCGCCTTCGATCCCGCCAGCAACTCCCTGGTGATGGCCTGCAAGCATGTCGGGATCAAGAGCCTGAAGGATTTCCTGGTCATGTACCGCTGGAATCTCTCGGACCCGGGCGAGTCGCGGCTCTCTCAGCTCAAAATACCGATGGCCCTGGTCATCGGCACCAACGACTGGAAGCACCTGACTCCCTCCGACATCTTCGTCGATCCCACCACCGGCAACTACGTGATCATCGCCTCCCAGGAAAAGGCGCTCGTCTCCGTGACGCCGGCCGGCGAGGTGGTCTTTTCCCGCTCGTTACCGAATGGCCACGACATGGCGGAAGGCCTGGCGATCACCCGGGACAGCATCCTGATCGTCAGCGACGAAATGTTTCGCCGGCCCGCGACCATTACGCTCTATCGCTGGCACTGAGGGTTCGCCTCCATGCCGGGCGCCCCCGGTTCGTTTCGCGCTACGCTCTCCGTCGCAGTCCTGCTCGCCGTTCCAGTGGATCCGGCTGCCTCTCAGACTCCTCCCGACACGCCGGTGGGCACCGACAGCGTGCAGATCGCGGCCGGCCCGCGGTACCAGGGGGGGTGGCTTCGACGCTTTATCCTGGGAAACACTTATCGTGATCTCTGGGCCGCGCCGATTCGGGTGCCGGTGCTGGATCTCCGGACCTACGCCGGCGGCCTGCGTCCGACCAAAACGGGGAGCGGCAACCAGACCAAATCCCTGCGCTTCGTGGCGCCGGACGGGAGCGACTACGTCTTCCGGATGGTGGACAAGGACAAGATCCCACTGCCTAAGGGCTTCAACGGCACTGTGGTGGAGGGCGTCGCCCGGGATCAGGTCAGCGCGCACCACCCGGGCGGCGCGGTCGTCGCCGCAGCCCTGCTTGACGCCGCGGGCCTTCTCCACGTAACCCCGATCCTGGCTGTGATGCCCGACGACTCGCTGCTGGGAGAGTTTCGCGAGGAGTTTGCCGGCCGGCTCGGCATGATCGAAGCGTATCCCAACAAGCCGGAGGACGCGCCCGGCTTTGCCGGGGCAACCGCCATCATCGAGAGCGAAGATCTGCGGTCCAGGCTCGACCAGGACCCCGGGTTCAGGATCGACAGCCGTGCGCTGCTCACAGCGCGGCTGATGGACATGTTCCTGAACGACTGGGACCGCCATCCGGGCAATTGGAAGTGGGCCCGGTTGGAATCGAGCCCGGTCTGGACGCCCCTCCCGCGCGATCGGGATAAGGTCTTCATCGGGTACGGCGGGATCACCCGGCGTTCCTCCATCCTGATCCCATTCGAGGCTACCTACCCGAACATCCAGGCCCTGACTCGCAACAGCCGCGAGATGGATCGGCGGCTGCTGTCGGGACTCGAGAAGCCGGCGTGGGATTCGATCGCCGGGGACCTGCAGCGGCGGATCACCGATCCGGTGATCGACGCGGCGGTGCGGGTTCTGCCACCCGAGTATCAAGCCCTGCAGCCCGACCTCTCCGCCAAACTGAAAGCGCGCCGGGACCGGTTCCCGGAGCAGGCGGACGTCTTTTACCGCTACCTCGCCCGGTACCCCGACATCCACGCCACCGACTCCGCCGACCGGGCCCGGGTCACCCGCCACCCCGACGGTTCCGTGGATGTGCAGCTCCAGTCGGGACACGACGCACCTCGGTTTCGGCGCCGGTTTCACCCCTTGGAAACCCGGGAAATCCGGCTGTACCTGCACGGAGGTGACGACAGTGCCATCGTGACCGGTGCTGCCGCGCAGAGCATCGTCGTTCGCGTCATCGGCGGCAACGGCTCCAACCGCCTGGTGGATTCGTCCCGAGTCGGGGGCAGGGTGGACCCGGCCCACCTCTACGACCTCGGCACCGTTTCCGGCGTGGAATACGGGCCCGACACGCTCTTCAACCGGCGGCCCTGGATCCAGTCGGACGGGAGACGTGTGCCGCCGGGTCGCGACTACGGAAAACGCATGACCCCGCTGGTAGGAATCAGCGTCGACGGCGACCTGGGGTTTGCCTTTCGCCTGGGGGCGCGGTCGGAGCGGCTGGCCTTCCGGCAGCAGCCGTATTCGCTGCGCCTCGACGGCGCCGGGGAATATGCCACCCACGTGAATGGATTCCGATTCACGGCGAACGCCGACAAACGACGCGAGGAATCGGCCCTGCATTTCACGGTCCGGGCCCGAATGTCGCAGCTCGAGGTCACCAGCTTCTACGGCTTCGGCAACACCACTCCGAATGCGTCCCAGACGTCAGCCGAGGTACGCCAGACCCAGCTCCAGTTCCACCCGACGGTGGCTTGGTCGCTGGGTTCCCGCAGCGATCTCTCCTTCGGGCCGCTGATCCAGTATTCGACCACCGACAGCACGGCCGGCCGTATCATCTCGGCCAGCCGTCCCTACGGTTTCGGCAACTTCGGCAAGGCCGGCCTGCGCCTGGGCCTCTATTACGACGCCCGCGATCAGGTCAAAGCCCCCCGCCGCGGCGTGCTTCTCGATCTGAGCGGCACCTGGTATCCGGCGGTGTGCGACGTGGCGAGCGCCTTTGGTGCCGTGGCCGCCAGCGCCTCGGTCTATTACACTATTCCGGTCCCGCTTCACCCGATCCTGCTGGTGCGTGGCAGCGGCCGGAAGCTCTTCGGCAGTTTCCCGTTTCACGAGGCGGCATTCGTGGGTGGGAGAGCCTCGGTCCGGCGGCTCGACCGCCAGCGGTATGCCGGGGATGCTTCCCTCGCCGGAACCACCGAGCTGCAGATTCCGGTGGCTCGGTTCCCACTGATCCTTCCGCTCGACCTGGGCATCTATGGATTTGCCGATGCCGGGAGGGTCTATGTCGACGGTAACTCCCCCGGCGGATGGCACACCGGGACCGGGGTCGGATTCTGGGTGGCCATCCTGAATCCGGCCACCTCCATCACCGTGGAGCTGGGCGACCAGAGGGGGCGCAGTCTGGTTCGAGTCAAGACGGGCATGTCTTTCTAGGGATCAGGGGTCAGGGGTCAGGGGTCAGGGAAAGGCCTTCAACTGACACCTGACACCTGACACCCGACCCCTAACAAGCAGGAGCACCGCGTGCGCCTTGTTCCCTTCCTCCTGCTCCTCACACTCGCCTGCCGGCCCCCGGTGCTCACGACTCCGCCACCTGCGGCGGCCCCGCCCGAAGTGGTGGCCATGACCGGCGCCTCGATCCTGATCGGGACCGGTGACATCGCGGCCTGTGATTCGGATGGCGACGAGCTCACCGCGGCCATCGTCGACAGCGTGCTCCGCGCCGACAGCACCGCCAGCGTCGAGAATGTGGTCTTTACCACGGGCGACAACGCCTACCCCGACGGGTCGGAACGCAACTTTGCCCAATGCTTCACGCCCTCCTGGGGAGACTCCGCCAAGCGCATCATGAAATACATCCGGCCCTCGCCGGGGAATCACGAGCACGCCATCTTCGGCGCGGCGGCCTACTACGACTATTTCGGGAGCAAGGCCGGCTCGCCGCGGAAGGGGTACTACAGCTACGACCTCGGGGAATGGCACGTCATCGTGCTCAACAGCGAAATTGTGGTGAACAATGTGTTCACCGTGGAGGAACGGAAGGCCCAGCTCGACTGGCTGGTCGCGGATCTCAAGGACAAACCGAAGAAGTGCACCGTGGCCTATTGGCACCATCCCCGGTTCAGCTCGGGCTGGCACGGATCGGACCGGAAGCTCGCGGAGTTCTGGGGGCCGTTGTACGACGGCGGCGTCGATCTGGTCCTGAACGGCCACGACCACCACTACGAGCGATTCCAGCCGATGTCGCCGGCTGGCCTGGTCGACTCGGTGCGCGGCGTCGTCGAGATCATCGTCGGTACCGGGGGTGGCGAGCTGCGCGGCTTGAGATCCCCGGTCGTCCCCAACAGCGCCTTCCGGGTGCAAGGAAACTTCGGGGTCCTGAAGCTCACGCTCGGCGCCGAGGAGTGGCGCTCGGCGTTCCTGGCGACGAACGGGAGGATCTACGATTCGAATGGCGGGAAGTGCCATTGAGTGGCTATCGGCTATTGGCCAGTGACCAGTAGCCAATAGCCAGTAGCTACGGCAACGCAACCAGATACTTCTCAATCCCAGCCCGCCCCGCCTCCAGCCACTCCGGCAGCGCCAACGTCTCGCCCAGCAGCGCGGGATCCTCGTCCACCGAGAATCCGGGCCCGTCGGTGGCGATCTCCAACAGGAGCCCGTCGGGGTCGTGGAAGTAGATGCTCTTGAAGTAGGTCCGCTCCATCACCGGTGACACCGGCACCCCCGACGACAGCAGTGCCTCCCGCCAGGCGAGCTGCTCCGCGGCGTCCTTGGCCCGAAAGGCCACGTGGTGGGTCTGGCCGGCTCCGCCCTCTGCGTGATGCCATTCGGGCGGGAAGCCGAACATCGTCCAGCTGCTGTGCGGTTCCACCTTGCCGTTCTCGTACCGGGCCCAGAAGTGATGCGGCATGCTGGGGTCGTCCTGATTGACGCTCTGCTTGATCAGCCGCAACCCCAGGGTGCTCTGGTAGAATTTGTTGGCCCGCGCCACATCCGATGTGATGGCCGAGATGTGGTGAATGCCCGTGATCGCCATGTCGGGGGTGACCTCGGGCACCGGATCCGGATGGATGCTCAGCGCGTAGGCACGAGCCTTCGGGCTCCGCTGGAGCTGGTTCGGGTCGGGCTGGGTTTCTGTTTGCCCCAGCGCATCGGCCGGCTCATCGATGGCGTAGCCGGGACCGGCGGTGGCGAGCTCGAGAATCTGGCCGTCGGGATCGTTGAAGTAGAGGCTCTTGAAGTATCCCCGGTCGATCGGCCCGCTGGTGGGAATTCCCCCATCGTTGAGCCGGCGTTTCCACTTGAGCAGCGCCGTCTCGTCCGCCACGCCCATCGCTACGTGGTGCACCCCACCGATGCCGGGGTGTCCCTTGGGAAGTCCGGTCCAGTCGAAGAAGGTGAGCAACGTGCCCGGCCGCCCGCCTTCGAGCCCGAAATAGAGGTGATAAGCGGAAGGATCGTCGAAGTTGACGGTGCGTTTGACCAACCCCAGCCCCAGCGTGTCCCGATAGAACCGCACAGTGCGGGGCGCGTCGCCCGACACCATCGTCACGTGATGAAAGCCCATTGTGTTTGGCATCCAGATTCTCCTAGCCTCCTAGCCTCTTAGCGTCTTAGCGTCTTCAACCACGCCTGTGCATCGTCCATCTCTTCCCGCACAATCGTGTGGCCAGAGGGATAGTCATGCGCCTCCACCCTCGCCCCCGCGGCCCGGAGCGCGGCCCGGCCCGCTTCGCCCAGCGCATGTGGAATGTTCGGATCGAGCGTCCCGTGGCCCCAGAACACCTCCAGGCCCTTCGCCGTCTCGGCGCTCACCCTGACACCGGGGTGCTCGGCCAGGAAGCCGCTCAGCATCAGCACCCCCACCACCCGGCCGGGATGCGCCAGGGCCCACGCTAAGGCACTGGTCCCCCCCTGCGAGAAACCGCCCAGAACGATCAATCCGGGCGGGTGCGGCAGCCGCGCGGGCAGCGCGGCCAGGTAGCGGTCGAGCGCCGACTGTCCCTCCGAAAAACTCTCCGGCTCCGGCCGAGCTCCGCCCAGAAAACGATACCAGGCGAAGCCGGGACCGTATCCCCAGGGCGCCGCCGGGAAGGGAGCCCGCGGGAACGCCGCCGCCGCTCCTTCCGGCAGGAACTCGGACAGCGACGCCAGATCATCCTTGTCGGCGCCCCGGCCGTGCAACAGCACCGCCAGCGGCGCGCCCGGACGAAAGCCGGCGGGGATCCGAAGAATGTCCTGGAGCACTGGGCTCGCGGCGTCGGCTGGCATAGTCTCAGTACTAAGGTAACCGTCTCGGCACGTCAGAACAACTCCCCAAGCGCCCGCGTGAGTTATCTTATGCGGTAGCCGCTCTTTCCGTTGTTCCGCCACCAGACCAAGAGGCCTCGATGGAGTCCAGTGGCTCTAGCTCGCCGTCCTGGTTTACCAAACATCCCGTCATCCAGATTCTGTTGTACTACCTCGCGATGGCGCTTGGCGTCTTTCTGCTGCAGCGCCTGTCGCCGAACCTTCAGGGCGTGTTCAACCTTGAGCGGTTCGGCGAGGTCGTAGGGACCGGCAAGAAGGACCTCCTCTCCGACACAACCAGCTACATCAACACGACCCCCCTGCAGGTGGCGTTCGAGAGCCTCGTCGGAATGGTGGCCGCGGTGCTGCTGATGATCCCGGTGGCCTGGGTGTACATCCTCACCCGCGCCAAGCGGGGGTTCACCCAGTCCACGGTGCAGACCCTGATCTTCCTGCCCATCGTCGTGTCGGGTCTGATCATGCTGGTGCGGAACAGCACGGCGCTGGCGTTCGCGCTGGGCGGCGTGGTCGGCGCGGTGGGCTTCCGCAACCGGCTCGAGGATCCCAAGGACGCGATTTACGTCTTCCTCTCGATCGCCGTCGGGATCGCGTCGGGCGTCCAGGTGTCCGCGGCGGCGCTGGCCATCTCCGCCTTCTTCAATATCGTCGTGCTACTGGCCTGGAAGTTCGATTTCGGACGGATGCCGGCGCAGCTCGAGGCGAGCGTCGCCTCGAAACGGCTGGAGCGGGTCAAGCAGACCGCCCAACCCAGCGATTTCATCAGCATGGTGGACAAGCAGCTCCTCCGCTCGATGACCCCGGACCAGCTCCAGGCCATCTCGCAGCGCGCGGCCGAGCGGGGCCGGAAGGCGGCCGCCGACATCGACCTGGATACCATGGCCGCGCCCGAGCCCAAGGCCAAGTTCGATTCGCTGCTGCGCGTCATGATGCAAGCCGACGATGCTGGCCCCGTCCGCGCGGCGATCGAGCAGATTCTGGAAGGCCAGACCAAGCGCTGGGAATTCGAGAAGGCCGGTCCGGGAGACGGCGGCCGCGCCATGGCCCAGTACAAAGTGAAGTTCAAGCGCAGCATTCCCAGCACGCTGGTGGTCGAATCGATGCGCCGCGCCGTTATCCCCAAAGTGGTGACGATCGACGTGCGGGATGCCTGATGGCGGCAGAGTCACAGTTCCGCTGTGACATCGCGGGGCCGGAGGCGCTCGCGGCGCTGCGTGACGCGCCGCTGCCCCTCCGACTCACCGGGTCGCCTCCCACCAAGAGTTTCCACCGCGATATCTACCTCGACACCACCGACCACACCCTCCAGGTCCGGGGGGTGTCGTGCCGGGTGCGGATCCAGGCGGATGATCGCAGAATCCTGACCCTATTCATCAGCAGCGGCCCCTCGCTGCCGGTGGAGCGCTACGAGGAGCCCGTGCCCGAGCTCGACCCGCGCCAGGCGCTGCAAGGCATCTCAGAGCCGGCCCGCCGGCTCCGCGGGCTGCTCGATCCCGACCTGCTCCGACCCCGCATCGAGCTGGAGGTCGAGCGCTGGAGCCGGACCGGTGCCAGCGGCTGGTTCAGGAAGACGCCCCGCTTCGCCTTTCTCTACGACGCCTGCACCGTTCGCCATAGCGGCGTAACCCGGAGCTTCGAGGAGCTCCAGGTCCGCCGCATCGCGCCGGGCGGCCCTCGCCTCACCCAGGTGGCGGAATCGCTGGAGCGGCTGCATGGGCTCCGCCCCCTGATGGTCCCCCGGCACGAGCGGGCCGCCGACCAGGCGGAGGTGATGGCGGCCGAGGCGGCGTCGCGGATGTTCTCGGCCGAGACGGCGGTGGTGCTGTTGGCGCTGGACGAAGGCAAGGTCGCCTTCCTGCCCCATGAGGGTGGGCATGCCTTGCCGGTGGCCAAGGGCAGCGGGGAAGAAGCGGCGCGCCACCTGCTCCGCGGCGTCACCGGCAGCGCGGTCGGGACGCTGTCCCTGCTCGCCACCTTGCCGGCCACCGAGGATCGAGACGCGCTGGAGGTCTGGGTGGCGCGGCGGACCCGGGGCGACGGCGTCGGTGACGCCCGGCTGAGCTGGGTTCCCTCGGGCGAAGCGATTGCCCGAATCGGCACTCCGGATCTCCGAACGGCCGAAACGCTGGCGGCGCTCGCGGTCGCCACCCGGGCCAGCCTGCTGGAGGGCCCCAGAGGCCCCACCGAACGCTTCGCCCCGTCCGTGCGTCCGAACTCTCCGACCGCACCGACCGCACCGGCCTCACTGTCCTCACCGACCTCACCGACCTCACCGACCTCACCATCGACACCGACTTCAGCGTCCCGTGCCAGCGCCCGAGCGACCACTCGGCATCACGCCCAGCCCGCGCGGGCAATCAGCAACCTGCCAACCGACCACTTCCTCAACGTCGAGCTCTCTCAGCTCGCGTTCCATGAGCGGGTTTTGGAGATGGCGGAAGACCCCGGCATGCCGCTCGCCGAGCGGCTCCGGTTCCTGGCCATCGTCGGCTCGAACCTCGATGAGTTCTTCTCGGTGCGGGTCGGCGGGCTCAAGACGGCGGTGCTGAAGGGCGTAGCCGCGCGGGGCTTCGACGGCCTCTCGGCGGGCGAGCAATTGGAGGCCATCGCGACCCGGGTGACGCCGTTGCTCGAGCGCCAGTCGCGCTGCGCCACCGAGTGCCTGGCCGCGGCCGCTCACGCCGGAGTCCGGCTCCGCCGGTGGGAGGAGCTCGCCTACGCGGAGCGGGCGGCGCTGACCATGCATTTCGAGTCGGAGCTGTTCCCGGTGCTCACCCCCCGGGCGATGACCATGTCGCCCGGACATCCCTTCCCGGTGATCCCGCAATTCGTGCTCACCTTCGGCGTAGTGGTGCTGGACGTGCGCACCGGGCCGGTCCACTTTGCTTCCCTCCCGCTCAAGGCACGGCTCGACCGGCTGGTTCCGGTGCCCGGGACGGGAGATCTGGTGCTGCTCGAGGAGGTCGTGCGGGCCAACATCCAGGCCTTCTATCGGGACCGCCCGGTCGAGGGCGCCTGGCTCTTCCGGATCACCCGGGGCGGCGACCTCGACGTGAAAGACGAGGTCGCGGGCGACCTGCTTCAGGCGATCGAGGAGGAGGTCAAGCGCCGCCCCGACAACCCACCGGTGCGGGTGGAAGCGGAGCGGAGCATGCCCCCGGAGGTCAAGGAGATGATCCTCCGCGAGCTGCGCTTTGAGCGGCGGGGAAAGGCTGCCCCGCTCTCGCTGGCCGACTTCTACGAGCTGGACCCGCCGCTCGACCTGACCGTGCTGCGGGAAGTCGCGAACCGGTTGCCGGCCTCCCATTCCTTTGCCCCATTCACGCCACGGAATCCCCTAGCCCCTAGCTCCCTAGCCGCTAGCTCCCTCTTCGAACAGATCGATCGCGGCGATATCCTCGTCCACCACCCCTATGACGACTTCAGCGCCACGGTGGGCCGCTTCCTGGAGGAGGCCGCGACCGATCCCGACGTGCTGGCGCTCAAGCTGACCCTCTATCGTCTGGGCGACAAATCCCAGGTGGCCGACGCGCTGCTCACCGCGGCGCAGAGCGGGAAGGACGTCACGGTCCTGGTCGAGCTCAAGGCGCGGTTCGACGAAGCCCGGAACGCGGGGTGGGTCCGGAAGCTCGAAGATGCCGGCGCCCAGGTGATCTACGGGATGGAGGGGCTCAAGACCCACGCCAAGGTGGCGCTGGTGGTGCGCAAGACGCCGGAGGGCCTCCGGCGCTACGCCCACGTCGGCACCGGGAACTACAACGCGGCCACCTCCCGGTTCTACACCGACGTCGGTCTCTTCACCGCTGCGCCGGAGATCACCATGGATCTCTCCGACCTCTTCAACCAGCTCACCGGAACGTCCCGGGAGCCGGGCTCGAGCTACCGGCGGCTGCTGGTGGCGCCGGGCATCATGCTCCCCGGGTTCGTGGAGCGGATCGACCGGGAGATCGCCCACGTGAAGGCCGGCCGGAAGGGCAGGGTACGGGCCCAGATCAACGGGCTGGAGGATCCCGAGATCGTCGCGGCGCTCTACCGGGCTTCGGCGGCCGGGGTGGATACCGAGCTGGTAGTGCGGAGCCTCTGCGTGCTCCGGCCCGGGCTGCCGGGGGTGTCGGACCGAATCACCGTCCGGTGCGTGCTGGGCCGGTTCCTGGAGCACGAGCGAATCTACCACTTCGGCAATGGCGGGGTGGACGAGTATCTTATTGGATCGGCCGATTGGCGGCCGCGGAATCTCCGGCGCCGGGTGGAGGTGGTTGCCCCGGTTACGGCGCCCGCGCTCGCCGGCCGGCTCGACATCCTGCTCACCGCGCTGCTGGAGGAACCGTCGGCCTGGACCTTGAAGCCCGACGGCAGTTGGGTGCGGGGACCCAGGCCGACGCCAGAGCACCCTCACATTCACGACCGGCTGCTTCCGTGAACGATCCACTGCTCGCACGGTTCCAGAACATGCTCCAGGGGCGCTACGCCATCGAGCGGGAGCTCGGCCGCGGCGCCATGGCCACCGTCTACCTGGCGAAGGACCTGCGCCACGAACGCACCGTCGCCATCAAGCTGCTCCAGCCCGAGATCACCACCTCGCTGACCGCCGAGCGGTTCCTCCGTGAAATCCAAATCACCGCCAAGCTCCAGCATCCCAATATCCTGGGCTTGTTCGACTCGGGGGCGCAGGACGGGCTCTGCTACTACGTGATGCCCCACGTGGAAGGCGAGAGCTTGCGGGACCGGTTGCTCTGGGAGAAGACCCTGCCGGTGGAGGGGTCCATCCAGATCGCGCTGGAGGTGCTCTCCGCGCTGGGGTATGCCCACTCGCGCGGGGTGGTCCATCGGGACATCAAGCCGGAGAACATCATGTTCTCGGGCGGGAAGGCGATCGTGGGCGACTTCGGGATCGCCCGGGCGGTGAGCGAGGGGCAGCGGTCCATTACGGCGGTGGGTATTCCGCTGGGCACGCCGCCCTACATGAGCCCGGAACAGGCCCAGGGGTTGGACAACATCGACCTGCGCAGCGACATCTACGCGGTGGGGTGTTTGATCTTCGAGATGATCTCGGGGCGGCCGCCGTTCGTGGGGATGTCGGTGGGCAAAGTGATCCAGATGCATCTCCAGGCGCCGGTGCCCAAGCTGCGGGATCATCGCGCCGACGCTCCTGAGGGGCTGGACGACATTCTGGGCAAGGCGCTGATGAAGGACCGCAAGGCGCGGTTCCAGACGGCGGAGGAGATGGCCGACGCGCTAAGGCTGTTGGCGGCTCAGGAGACGATGGAGCGGGCGATGCCGACGGGGGCGCGGAGAGTGTCG
The DNA here is from genome assembly GCA_045403135.1 of Gemmatimonadales bacterium. Taxonomy (GTDB): domain Bacteria; phylum Gemmatimonadota; class Gemmatimonadetes; order Gemmatimonadales; family GWC2-71-9; genus JABFSM01. The sequence goes on from JAXIPC010000154.1 coordinate 46,256, forward strand.
ACGCCTGCGCAGGCGATCCCCACCCAGGTGCCGGCGGCGCCCGCGGGTCCGAGCGCCGACCGGAGGCTGTTGTACATGGTGGCGGGCGTGGCGGTGATCGCGATCCTGGCGCTGGTGTACGTGTTGGTGACGCGGTAAGGGTCATTGCGAGGCCCCGAAGGGGCCGAAGCAATCCTTCCCTGCCCGGGAATGCCACGTGGAGTAGGATTCATGGGCTTGGTGGACCCGGAGGTCCTGGCCCTGCTCCGACCTAACCCGCCTGCTGCTGCCGGGGTCCTAAGCGCTTCGGCCGCCGCCAGTCATGTTTGTTGGAACTGGATGGCGGCGACCTCAGCAGGCCCCCGCAACAGAAGCGCCGTCCGTCGGGCAGACACGAGGGCCGGTGGATCAGTTTTCGAGCGGCGCCAGCAGGAGGAAACGCGTGGCACTCGTGGTTCTTCTGAGAGGGGTCAACGTCGGCGGTCACAGGACTTTCCGACCTACTACGCTCGCCGAACAACTGAAGCACCTCGATGCCGTCAACATCGGCGCGGCCGGCACCTTCGTGATCCGGCGGCCAGTCACCCGGGCGCAACTCCGCGCCGAATTGGCACGCAGGCTTCCCTTTGATGCCGAGATCATGATCTGCCAGGGCCGCGAGATTGTCAGGCTGGTGTCTCAGAATCATTTCGCGGACCAGCCCGTGCGACCCGACACTGTCCGCTTCGTGAGCGTCCTGTCCAAACGCCCCCGCTCGGCGGTGTCGACGCCGATGAGCTTTCCTTCCAGCGGCAAGTGGCAGCTGAAGATCCTCGCGAGGGACAACCGGTTCGTCTTCGGCGTGTACCGGCGCCACATGAAGGTCATCAGCTACCTCGGCACGTTCGACCGGCTCTTTGGGGTTCCGGTCACCACGCGCAACTGGAATACCATCACCGCGATCGCCAGGGTGCTGGCTAACAGAGGGACCTGATCCACCGGTGAGCCGTCACCGGGCGCATGTCACTAGACAGCACTTCTGATGTTCGCGGTAGTAGCCGTGCTTCCATCCCACACGGAGTGAGGGCCCATCGTCACGGGACACCCGCTGCGCCGAGTCCTGAGTACAGCGTCGCTCGTGGCCGGTACTCTTCTCAACTCTACTGCTTGCGCCTCGAGGACGACGTCAAATAAATGCGGGTCCGTCCGTCGGCCGCGCGGCGATTACCGCGACGGCCGAGGGATTCATGACCGCGTTTCCCGACATGATCGTGAAGATGGATCAGGTGGGCCAGGAGGGCGGCCATGCAATCTTTCGTTGGAGGTGGACCGGGACGAACACCGGCCCTGGCGGGACCGGTAAGTTCGTTCGTATTACCGGGTACGAGGAATGGACGATTGGTGCCGATGGGCTGATCTGAGCGTCCTTTCCACAGTACGTGTTTTGTGCCAGCGAACCCGCCTACTTCCCCCATCGCCTCGCTGACCGCCATCCTCCCTTCACCCCCGCTGCAACGCGCTCCGCCTCCCGTGCGTAG